>NZ_JBSHGA010000009.1:0-201674 GCF_053617595.1 Paenibacillus sp. NPDC055715 | reverse complement strand
TGAAGACGACGAGGTAGATAGGTTGGGGGTGGAAGTGCAGTAATGCATGGAGCTGACCAATACTAATCGGTCGAGGGCTTATCCTAAGTTTAAAACGCAAGGAGTTTCGGATCCAGTTTTCAGGGTGTAACCTTGAATAAGTAGTTGTTATTCCCTGATAGCTCAGTTGGTAGAGCACTCGACTGTTAATCGAGTTGTCACAGGTTCGAGTCCTGTTCGGGGAGCCATATGGAGAGGTGTCCGAGTTGGCCGAAGGAGCACGATTGGAAATCGTGTAGGCGCCAAAAGCGTCTCGAGGGTTCGAATCCCTCTCTCTCCGCCATATATTATTTATTGTATGGCCCGTTGGTCAAGCGGTTAAGACACCTCCCTTTCACGGAGGTAACAGGGGTTCGATTCCCCTACGGGTCATTAATTATTGCATAAAAGAGCTTGAAATAAAAAGCTTATAATGGTATAATATGTGAAGTATTGCGCTGTGGAGGCTTAGCTCAGCTGGGAGAGCATCTGCCTTACAAGCAGAGGGTCGGGGGTTCGATCCCCTCAGCCTCCACCATTTGAAAAATGAATAATTATTGTTGTCGCGGGGTGGAGCAGTTCGGTAGCTCGTCGGGCTCATAACCCGAAGGTCACAGGTTCAAATCCTGTCCCCGCAATTAATTTCCTTTAGGAAATACCTTTGGAACTGTGGTGTAGAGGCCTAACATGCCTGCCTGTCACGCAGGAGATCGCGGGTTCGAATCCCGTCAGTTCCGCCATTTTAGTGATATAATGTTTGTCGAAGAGCCTTAAAATAAGGCTCGGTAGCTCAGTCGGTAGAGCAGAGGACTGAAAATCCTCGTGTCGGCGGTTCGATTCCGTCCCGAGCCACTTTTAATTGAATAATTTATGTGCCGGTGTAGCTCAACTGGTAGAGCAACTGACTTGTAATCAGTAGGTTGGGGGTTCAAGTCCTCTCGCCGGCACCATTTTTGGAGGATTAGCGAAGTGGCCAAACGCATCAGACTGTAAATCTGCTCCCTTACGGGTTCGGTGGTTCGAATCCATCATCCTCCACCAGTTTTATAGGGGCATAGTTTAAAGGTAGAACAACGGTCTCCAAAACCGTTGGTGTGGGTTCAATTCCTGCTGCCCCTGCCAAACTTTTTGTCTTTGCGGCGATCGTGGCGAAGTGGTTAACGCACCGGACTGTGACTCCGGCATTCGTGGGTTCAAGCCCCATCGGTCGCCCTTTACCTTTAATGGGGATTAGCCAAGCGGTAAGGCAACGGACTTTGACTCCGTCATGCATAGGTTCAAATCCTATATCCCCAGCCATCTTAATGCGGACGTGGCTCAGCGGTAGAGCATCGCCTTGCCAAGGCGAGGGTCGCGGGTTCGATTCCCGTCGTCCGCTTCGTTATACTCTGGCGCCATAGCCAAGTGGTAAGGCAAAGCTCTGCAAAAGCTTTATCCCCAGTTCGAGTCTGGGTGGCGCCTCCATAATTATATATGCCGGCGTGGCGGAATGGCAGACGCGCTCGACTCAAAATCGAGTGGGAAACCGTGGAGGTTCGAGTCCTCTCGCCGGTATACCAAAAAGAGTTATGAAATTGCTGATATCAGCAATTTCATAACTCTTTTTTCTTTAGATTTTAATCATAATTCTGGCTGCAATCTTTGATAGATTGTAGTAGAATATTGGTACTGAAAAAACACTTATAGTTTATTGGGTACAAAGGAAGTGGGGATGATTATGCAGGAGAGAATTTTGGAAGCTTTTGTGGAGGAAGTACACGAGAGCGGTCTGAAATTTACAATGGACGATCTTGCGAAGAGACTGGCTATCAGCAAGCGCACTTTATATGAAAATTTTTCGTCCAAGACACTCATTTTAGAAACACTAATAGAACGTACAAGTATAGACATGATCAAAAAAAACGAGCAAATTATCGGCAATGATCAATTGTCTTTGTTAGAAAAGATTAGGCAGTCAATTAGGATCATGCCACAATATTATGAATTTTACGATTTACGGATATTAGACCAATTGAAAAAGTATTATCCTGAGCAATGGAAACAGGTGCATTCAGATTTGAATCATTGGCCTCAGCTTAAAGAATTAATTCAGGAGGCCATACGGGAAGGGTTGATTACGAACAAAAATGAGGCTCTCATTATGAGGCTTATTATTGATTCGGTGAATTTAATGCTTGATCAGCGTTTCTTTCTGGATAATAGTGTGACGGTAGAGGATGCTATGTATTCCATTGTAGATATTTTGTTATTCGGGTTGGTAGAGAAGCGGGAAGCTTAATAGAGAGTATAACCTCAGCTTTATATATATTAGACTTCTTGCTACTCGTATAGCATCATTATGAAGCTTGGAGATCAGCAGTAAAGTTGATCTGTATATTTAGTTTTAGCCTATAATATCTTGAATTTTTCAGGATCGAGAAGGTGTTTTTTTGTATAAAAACTAAAAAAACCAACAATTTAGTTTTTATTATTTTTAGAGATAGAGCAACTCAAATAAACGAATGATAAATAAAAGATACACGGAAAAGGAAGGGTGAAAACACGTCTATACTAACACGAAAACGGGGAGCCATGCTGTTACTGATGCTTAATATTTTTCTTTCATTGATGGGGTCGGATTAGTAGTTCCCGTTTTATCTAAATATATAAATGAGCTAGGGATGAATGGTTCCTCGATGGGACTGATGGTTGCAGCTTTTACGTTGACACAGCTTTTATTATCACCATTGTCAGGAAAGTGGTCTGACCGTTATGGACATAAAAGTTGATTGTTTCTGGCATGTTCATTTTTATGTTATCTGAGCTTATTTTTGGACTGGCGAGTTTCGTTCCTACTTGTTTGTTGCACGGATCATGGGCGGGACAGGAGCTGCGTTGCTTACTCCTTCTATATGGCCTATGTCGCTGACGTGACATCGTTTAAGGAAAGAGGCAAGGGAATGGGCATGACCAATGCAGCGATTAACACAGGCTTCATAATCGGACCAGGGATTGGCGGTTTGCTTGCCACAAATGGAATGCGCATTTCCTTCTTTACAGCCGCAGGAGCAGCTACTATCTTGTCCCTGTTAGTGCTGCCTGAATCCTAAGCAAGGAAAAGCAGCAGTACAATAGAGAGCTTCCACGTTAGAAAGAAAACCTTTTGCAGCAATTTGCCAAGTCATATCAATTTTCATATTTCATGGGTTTACTCATTGTATTTGTCGTTGCTTTTGGGTTAGCTAACTTTGAAACGGTATTTGGACTGTTTGTTGACCATAAATATGGTTTTACACCGAATGGATATTGCCATCATTATAACGACAGGCTCCATTATGGGAGCAGCTGTCCAAGCAACTATATTTGGCTGGATCATTAATCGTTTTGGAGAGAAAAAAGTAATTGACCTCTGTCTGGTTATGGACATTCTTCGTCCGGCAGTAAACACATCCTTATCAAGGCAGGCCGGCGATGAGCAGGGGTTCGTAGCTGGAATGAACTCATCTTATACAAGTGTGGGTAATGTGACCGGACCACTGATTTTAGGACTGCTGTTCGATGTTCATATTAACCTGCTTTATATGGTTGCAGCTATAGCGTTACCGGCTTGTCTCGTCCTTTCACTACGCTCCAAGCAAGCGGGTGAGCAACAATCAACAGCCCATGCAGCAGAACAACATAGAGGGTGATAGCCGCAGGTCTGTATGCACCCCCGACTTAGGTCTAGGTTCAAAAACCGTCTGAGGACCGTTTTGGCGAACTCCGGATCAGCGTACAATAAGGACATAAGCAAGACACAGTGAAAGGCGGTGAGAGATGATGAGAGTTAACAAAGGGAATGGATTGGCTATTGTACTGATTGTATTGGGTTCGATTATGCTGCTTGGTAAGTTTACTCCGTTTTTCGGTCACTTTGTAGGACACTTGATCGGTTACTTAATTCCGATAGCTATGATCATGCTAGGCTACTATGGTGTGAAAAAAGGAAATGCACTCTTCGGCTGGATCGTGCTTGTACTCGGGGTACTGATTTTGCTTGGCAAACTGTCCTGGCTTCTGGGACCTCTGCTGGCAATCGGGTTAATCATATTTGGTGTTTCCCTGCTGAGTGGTCGCAGAAGACGTTACTGATTTTACAGTTTGGAGCATGAAGAAAGATTGCAGCAACGAAGTGCGAAAGTATGAAAATACGAAGTGTGAAAGGAGCCAACGCAAATGAGTGTTTTTCGTAGAATGCGTGATATTACCGTAGCGACCTTCAATGAGCATTTGGAACAAAGTCAAGATCCGATACAACTGATTGACCAGTTCTTGTATAACACCCGCAAGGATATTACCGAAGCGGAAAAGCTTCATCAGCAATACGCAGTCCACACAAGACAGATGAAGCAGCAGTTGGATCAGGCAGTGTCCATGCAGATTAAACGGGAGGAACAGGCTCTGCTGGCTTTAAAGGCTGATGAAGAGCATGTTGCGAAGCTGGCCCTTCAGGAAAAAATGCTGTATGCGGAAAAAGAGGAACAGTACAGAGAGCTGTGGGAGCAGAGCCGTGGAACGCTGCGTGAGTTGGAGCAACAGTTGGATACGTTAAAAACGGAATATCAAACGGTAAATAGCAAGCGCCAGTATTATGCGGCACGCGTACAAACGTTGAGACTCCAGCAGCAAATGAACGAACGGGCAGGTACATACGGTGGACGAAATGTTCCCCGAATGTTCAACCGCTTGGAAGACCGGGTAGCCGATATGGAAGCAGAAACGCTGAGCCTGCGTGATTTGCGGCGTGGAGAAGGCAATCATACGCAGGATGCCCAAGGCGGCGGATCGCTGCTCGAACAAGAGTGGGCGAGACTGAAGAGTAAGCTGAACAACAGCGGGAAGGAGTAAGCTGATTATGACCCGAATTTACCGATCAAACCGAGATAGAGTATTAACAGGTGTATGCGGCGGTCTTTCTGATGCAACAGGGATGGACTCAACTTGGATTCGTATTCTGGTTGTGATCAGTTTCTTTATTACAGCAGGAACCACGTTTATGATTTATGTGATTGCGGCATTAGTTATCTCCAAGGAGCCGAGATCTCCTTATGATGGAGGATTTGGTCCCAACAGCGGGCCTTACAACCAACAGGACTCACGCTATTATGGCGGGAACAGCACCGGTTCGCAATACGGACCAGGAACTGATTACAATCAGGGCGGAATATACGGTAATCCGAGCCCATCTTTTGGTCAAAATGTCCGCCATTCATCCAAATTTAACACAGGTCCTAACAGTGATCTGGATTCCATGATGGAAGATATCGAGAAAAAAGCAATGAAAAAAGAGTTGGCAGAGTTACGCAAAAAAGTAGAGCAATTCGAGAAGGGAGATCGTAAATAATGGGAATTTTCAAAAGAATGAAGGATATGACAAGAGCATCGGTGAATGAAGTGCTGGATAAAGTGGAAGACCCGATTATTATGCTGAACCAATATCTGCGCGATATGGAGGCGGAAATTCACGAGGCCGAAGTAACGGTTGCCAAGCAAATGGCAAATGAACGTCGCATGAAACAGCGCTTGGAGGAAGCAGTACGAGTATCTAATGAGCGTGAACAACAAGCAGAATTCGCGTTGCGGAACGGCCAGGAAGAAGCAGCACGCAAGCTGCTGGGCGAAAAGATTTATTTTGCACAAAAGCAGGATGAGTACTGCGATCTGCACACGCAAGCCGAGCTTCAAGCCAAAGAACTGGTACAACAGCTTCACGATATGAAGGATGAATTCTACAAAATGCGCAACAAGCGCAATGAGTTGGTATCCCGTGCTCAAATGGCGAAGGCGAAAAAGCAATTGTCGCAGATTAACAGTCTGCATACCATTGAAAGCGGGTCTGCTTCACTGGGCTTCCATCGGATGGAAGAAAAAATTATGCAATTGGAAGCGGAAGCTGACGTGTTGCGCGCTCCTTACCGTCAAGCTCCGGGGGAAGCTTATGTCAACCCGGCTGAGGCTGAAAAGCAGTTCAAAGTGGATGAGCAGCTTCAACAGCTCAAATCCAAAATTCAAACCGGTGCTAAACCAGTAGATATGAAGAAGGACTGACTACTAGGAAACAAAACATTATGATATGCTGTATGGAATGGACACTGGTCAATGATCGTGCTTAATCTGTATGGTTCGGAAAGCCATATGGCGGAATGTCGCGCCACTATGGCTTTTCCTTCCTGTATAAATAAAGGGGGTGCAGCATGGAGAAAAGGAAATCAGCCTTGGCACTGGCAGGTATCGCAATCGGGATTATCATTTTATTTGGTCAATGGATTGGGTTCCTCTCCGTGGTTGCACTGATCCTGATGTTGGCCGGAATATATAAGATTCGCAATTCCAAGATCAAAAAGGGTTACACGATGCTCGCCATTGGTGCCGGATTGTTGGTGCTGGATCATTTGTTCCTGTTTGTGGTAGTCACACTGGCATCACTAGCCGTATTCTATTCACGTTCAAGAAAGCTGCATAAGGGTCAAAGCTCGATATTTAAGCACAATTTCATATCCAATCATAAATGGGATGAAGTGCCGTGGAGCTTGCGGAGCACGAGTATATGGCATGTGGTTGGGGATGTGGATGCTGATTTGACGTTGGCCCTGCCAGAGGAACGTGAACCCGTCATATTTTTGCAGGGGATCTTCGGTGACATTGACATCACGCTACCGGATAATTACGGTGTAGAGGTGGAGATGTTCGTATTGTTCGGGCAGATTCAGTTTGACCGGGATCATGAGGCGGGTATGCTCAATCGACTGGTTTGGAAGTCTCCCAATTATGCGCAGAGTGAATATAAAGTGAAGTTTGTCGTTTCGTACTTGGCGGGCGATGTCCGCTTCCGATTTTATTGAATCAGGAGGAACCAGGATGAATCATAAAAAAACGTCCAACATGGTAACCCGCAGTATGGGTGAAGGTATCCTCCTGTGTGTTGTTGTGGGCGTAGTTGTCTTTTATATGCTGTATACATATGGATATGTGAAGTCGTTCCCGACTTGGGGAATGATATTGAAATTTGCAGGAGCCGTTATACTGGTGCTGATTGGTACAGGGGCAATGTACGGATTTTATGAGAGCTACCGCCTTAAAAGCAGGCTGGAAACGTTGAGAGAGACGTTGCTGATGTGGGAAAAGGGGACTCCTGCACGTGAGTTGCCACCACTAGGGCATGATGAGCTGGGTAGGTTGGGAGAGCAGTTGGAGCGAATCGGGCGCAAATGGCAAGAGCAGGTTACTTCTTTGCAGCGCTTGTCCACCAACAATGCACAGCTGGCAGAACAGGCCAGAGTGACCGCGATTGTCGAGGAAAGGCAGCGATTGGCGAGGGAGCTACATGATGCAGTGTCGCAGCAATTGTTTGCGATTTCGATGACGGCAACGGCTGTAGGCAGGACGCTGGATAAGGATTTTGATAAGGCGCAGCGTCAGGTTGCATTGATTGAAGAAATGTCTTCGGTGGCGCAATCCGAAATGAGGGCGTTGCTGCTTCATCTACGACCTGTCTATCTGGAAGGCAAGCGGCTGGAGCAGGGATTGCGTGATTTGATACAGGAATTGCAGGCCAAGGTTCCCATGGAGATTGATTTTGAGATGGAGAGCGGAGTACAGTTGGTTAAAGGCATTGAGAATCATTTGTTTCGCATTGTTCAGGAAGCGATGTCCAATACGTTGCGTCATGCCAAAGCAAGCCGTATGGAGATTCGTATCGTGCAACGCACGGATTCCGTTCGGTTAACGATTAGGGATAACGGAATTGGATTCGAGCTGGATGAGAAAAAGCAGACTTCGTATGGATTGTCCACGATGCAGGAGCGTGTCAGCGAGATTGGGGGAGCTATCCAGTATATAACGGCTCCGGGGAAAGGGACACGAGTTGAGGTATCGGTGCCGGTTATAAATGATGAAAGCGGAAGGAACGATGATCATGGAAACGGAATTGCCGATTAGCGTACTGTTGGTAGACGACCATGAAATGGTACGAATTGGTCTGGCGGCGGTGCTGGGCACGGAAGAAGGCATTGAAGTGGTAGGCGAGGCCGGGAGCGGGGAAGAAGGCATACGACTGGCTACGGAATACAAGCCGGACGTGATTTTAATGGATCTGGTTATGGACGGCATGGATGGAATCGAGACGACACGCCAAGTGACACACCTGCTTCCAGAGACGAAGGTCATCGTACTGACGAGTTATTTGGACGATGAGAAAATGTATCCGGTTATTGAAGCGGGCGCGTTCAGCTATCTGCTCAAAACGTCCCGTGCATCCGAGGTTGCGGATGCGATCCGTGCAGCGGCACGCGGACAATCCGTATTGGAGTCGCAGGTAGCTTCCAAGATGATGAATCGATTTCGCCAGCCGCAGGCTGAAGCGCCTGCGCATGCGGAACTGACGGATCGTGAAATGGAAGTGCTACGGCTGTTGGCACAGGGTAAATCCAATCAGGATGTTGCGGATGAGCTGATCATCGGGATCAAGACAGTGAAATTTCATGTCACAAATCTTCTCGCCAAGCTGGGAGTGGAAGACCGCACACAGGCGGCAATCTATGCCTACAAAAACGGATTAGCGAAGTAACGTGTAGAACGGACTGATACTATGAGATACAAAAAATGGAGCTATTCTACGCTGCTGAACAGGTTCCACAATTTAAATAGGTGAATACAACGAACCGGAGACTTGTACTAGCTCTCCGGTTTTTTGCGATCTTGAAAACGGTATTCAGATAAGTAGGAATAAAAAGGCGATTAAAGCCAAATCAAGCGCAAGCCCTGCTCCGTATCCATATCCACCGTAGCCATTTCCAGCCAATCCTCCTGTGCCATAAGGATAGGATGGACTTAGAGGTTGGTCGGGTGGTCTAATTAAGGAATTTAGTTTGGCAGAGGAACGTGCTTTGTTTTTAGAGTTTCGTTTTTTCTTTTTGGAGGATATCTTCTTGGCTATTTGTTTTCCCTTGTTATTATAGTTTCCGGCATAGAGACTGCCAGAAAAGGAGGATGGATACCCGTTCAACATCAGCTTGCCTTTGCTGCACCCGCTGAGAATGCCAACATGTCGTGTACCGTCATGCAGAACAGCACAGACCAGCCGTCCACCGTGAGGTGCCACGTTGGCTTCATTTACAGGATATATGGGAAACATGATTTCACCTCTTTCGGTATAAGATACGTTGTGATCATAGTCTATTCTCATGGTGCCTATAACGTATGGTCGAACACCCAGCAAGTAAACGAATATTTTTAAAACGTTGGCCTCTGCGTCTTGCGAGTATAAAACTTCCGACTACGGGAAAACTGTTGATAGATTGATAGAATTCAAGCCAGCCGAAAAAACATCCAGAATGTGCCTGCCGGAATCGGAAGCTTGCGGAGCGGGAGGACGACGATGTTAAAAGCGGAGGTCATCAAAAAAGGGATTGTCGCTATCACGGTGTTCGGAACGTTGCTGTTACTGGTAGGCTGGCGTTACGGGACGCTTCAAGCGACCGAATATGATTCCCATTCCCGTAAGGCAGAAACGGACTTGCGTTCTGTATTGGCCGTATCTGATCAGGCTCCCGGTACACTGGATAAGGTGGTTGTGAAATGGCAAGGTGATTGGACTTCTTACGGTGAAGATCCGGCAGACATGGCGGCTCAGATAGCCGATCAGCTTAATATTCCCGCCGTAAGCAAGGTTGAGGAAAATGGACACACGGTGTATCGATCTGTTGGCAGTAGCGGAGAACTGAAAATCCGCTTAAACGTGATGGAACAGCTAGCTGGTCAATGGTATACGGTCGTTCAACTGGAGAGTAGCAATGCAGGACGTGAGCAGTTAATCCGGCTTCATAAGCTTTGTGCTGAACAATTGGCGGTTGTGGGAGTACAAGCAATATGGAATACGTCTATTCAATATTCGCTGCATTCAAATGAGTCCGTGGACCAATTGATGAAGCTGACAGAGACACGTTTAGCAAGAAGCTTGTCCATTAAGGAAAATGAAAGATATACAGACGCGACGACGATGGCTGTATCCTATGAAGTACCGAAGCTGCCCCTGGCAGTTCAAAGTGGTGAGCATCAGGTGCATATGCAGATGGCTGTGCATGAAGATGAGGAGCATCAGGATAAGCGTATTACGATCGGTTTCCCGCTGATTACGATAGAATACTGACTTATAAGGTGAATTTATGTTTCACCAGATAGCTTATCCATACGGAATATGCTAAAATGTCATCAAATCTTCGGTTCCATGTTTGTCGAAAATCAAGTATGATCTTGTATAAATATACACAATACTACATGTGGATTTCGAGGGTTGTGGAAGCGGAATCTTGTCATGGGAAGAATGAGGTACTTCATGGCTGACATATCTAATAATGAATCTGTTGTGACGCAAGGTGCTGTGTTATTTATTTTTGGTGCTACGGGCGATTTGGCCCGCCGTAAGCTTTTTCCTGCGATCTACAGCTTGTACCGCGAAGGGAAGCTTGGTGAGGATTTTGCCGTTATTGGCGTAGCGAGACGCCCCCGCACAGAGGAAGAATTCCGTAATGACCTGTACGCTTCGATACAGGAGTTTAGCCGCTACAAAGCAGAAAATGATCAAGAATGGCAGGCATTTGCCGAGCATTTTGAATATAAATCACTGGATATCAACAATGTCGAAGGGTTTTATGAACTGAGACAGCAGACAGAGACCATAGAGACGAAATTCAGTATCCCGGGAAACCGTTTGTTTTATTTGGCCTTGGCCCCTGAACTGTTTGGAAGTGTATCGAAGAGCCTCAAAGAAGGCGGTATGATGGATGGAAAGGGCTGGAATCGTCTTGTCATTGAGAAGCCGTTCGGTTATAACCTGGAATCTGCGCAAGAGCTAAATGTTGAAATACGCGAAGTATTTGAAGAGGAAGAAATTTATCGGATTGACCACTATCTCGGCAAGGAAATGGTGCAAAATATTGAAGTAATCCGCTTCGCAAACGCCTTCTTTGAACCATTGTGGAATAATAAGCATATTTCCAATGTGCAAATTACGCTTAGTGAAACCGTGGGCGTAGAGGAACGCGGAGGTTATTACGAGCATTCTGGCGCTCTGCGGGATATGGGACAGAACCATATGCTGCAAATGCTGACGATGATTGCAATGGAACCGCCGAGCCGTTTGCTCCCTGAGGATATCCGTGATGAAAAGGTGAAGGTGCTGCGTTCGCTGCGTCCTTTTGAATCAGCAGAGGATGTGCTGACTAATGTGGTACGCGGTCAATACACGGAAGGAAGCTATCGCGGTCAGCAGTTGCCGGGGTATCGTGAAGAGGACAAAGTTGATCCACAGTCGAGCACTGAGACTTATTTTGCTTCACGCGTATTTGTGGATAATTTCCGTTGGGCAGGGGTTCCGTTCTACATTCGTACCGGCAAACGTCTTCCTGTAAAGACAACTGAGATCGTTGTGGAATTTAAGAGCATGCCTACGAACGTGTATCTTGGTCAAAAGCATAAGCTGGAGCCGAACTTGCTCGTGATCCGGGTGAATCCGATGGAGGGCATTTACATCAAAATTAATGCCAAGAAGCCGGGTTCGGAATCGGATATTGAACCGCTGGCTATGGATTTCTGCCAAAGCTGTATGTTCGGCATCAACTCACCGGAGGCTTATGAACGGTTGTTGCTGGACGCGATTGAGGGTGACTCTACGTACTTCACGCGTTGGGATGAGGTTGCGACAGCATGGAGATTCGTGGATCGGATCGCCAAAGTATGGCAACAAGCTCCGGAGACGCTGGAAACCTATGCGGCAGGCTCATGGGGACCGGAAGGCGCTCACAAGTTGCTGGAGCAAGATGGCTTCAAATGGTGGCCGGTTAGCGGCCAGGATGAAGATAATGTCATCTGGCGAGTAGGCGGCACTCAGTAATCCTGATATTGTTCAGCATCCCCTACGTCCTGTTCAGGATGTAAGGGGATGCTTTGCGTTCGGAGTGTGCTATAATAACTTAGTCTCAGGTTTTCAGTTTGCAACTGATTATACGTTAAAGGCAGGCTAAAACATGTAAATAGATCGTATTTATAATGAATATGGTAACGGAGTACGCCGAATACTGGTTCTAACGGTAAAGGAACCGATAGAACCGATGAATTTACGAAAACAGGCGTGCATCATGCCTTTTTTATGAATAGCTTGAGCAGGAACGCAATGGATTTGATCATGAAGGGATATGTGAAATGAGTAAAACACTGGATATACTTCAACAGGAAGTCGACAAACGGCGCACGTTTGCGATTATTTCTCACCCGGATGCGGGGAAAACGACACTGACGGAGAAGCTGCTGCTGTTCGGAGGCGCGATTCGTCTTGCTGGTTCAGTCAAAGCGCGTAAGGCAAGCAAGCACGCCACGAGTGACTGGATGGAGATTGAAAAGCAGCGGGGGATTTCGGTTACATCCTCAGTTATGCAATTTGATTATAATGGGCATCGTATTAACATTCTGGACACCCCAGGTCACCAGGATTTTAGTGAAGACACTTATCGTACATTAACAGCAGCGGATAGCGCAGTCATGTTGATTGACGTAGCGAAAGGTGTGGAAGCGCAAACGATTAAGCTGTTCCAGGTGTGTGCCAAGCGTGGAATTCCGATTTTCACCTTCATTAACAAGCTGGACCGTGAGGGACGCAGTCCTTTTGATCTGATGGAGGAGCTGGAGCAGGTGCTCGGCATCCGTTCGGTGCCTATGAACTGGCCGATTGGTACAGGGCGCGAGCTGTGTGGTGTCTATGACCGTGTCAAAAATCAGGTCGAGCTGTTTCAGGGAGATGACCATTCCACGATCAAGGTACAAAAAGTGGAAGATTACAATGATCCAATCATTCGCGAAATGGCGGGTGAGTATTTGCATGACCAATTGTGTCAGGATCTGGAGTTACTCGATGTTGCGGGTGACCCTTTTGACATGGAGAAAGTACAGCGCGGGGAATTAACGCCTGTATTCTTCGGTAGTGCGATTAATAATTTTGGAGTTCAAACGTTTTTGGAAAACTTTCTTCAGCTTGCTCCCAAGCCGGAGCCGCGTCGCAGTACAGCGGGGGAAATCGAACCGACGAACGAGAAATTTACCGGCTACGTATTTAAAATTCAAGCAAATATGAACCCGGCTCACCGTGACCGCATCGCATTCCTGCGTATTGTGTCTGGTAAGTTCCAACGGGGGATGAGTGTTAAGCATGTACGGATGGGTAAGGAGATTAAGTTGTCCCAACCACAGCAGTTTCTCGCGCAAGACCGCGATATTGTCGAGGAAGCTTTCCCGGGCGATATTATCGGCTTGTTTGATCCGGGTATTTTCCGTATTGGGGATTCACTTAGTCAAGGTGGAGAGATTGTATTTGATGAGTTGCCGACCTTCTCCCCTGAGATTTTTGCCAAGGTAACGGTGAAAAATGCCTTGAAGCACAAGCAGTATCTGAAGGGTATTGACCAGTTGACCGAGGAAGGTATGATTCAGGTGTTCCGTACGGTAAGCTTTGACGATACGCTGCTGGGTGTTGTCGGCCAACTGCAATTTGAAGTGTTTGAGTACCGCATGAAGGGTGAATATGGAGTTGATGTACAGCTTCAGCGTATGCCGTTCCAATGTGCACGCTGGATTGTGGATGATCAGATTGATCCAAGCAAATTCCGCATTAACTCTACGCTGGTGAAGGATAAGAAGGGCAATTATGTTGCCTTGTTCGAGAATGAGTATGCGATGCGGACCGCTATGGAGAAAAATCCTACAGCCAAGTTTTTGGAGATGGCTCCATAAGATTTGGATTTGATAAGCAGGACAGGAATGAAAACGGTATTTGATTTATACAACGAATAGTCCACTCGGTGTTACGGCGAGTGGACTATTTTCGTATGCCGACAGTAGGATGAAGCAGGGTTAAACAAAAGTTTGAAGATAAGACTTAGGTTAGCGGGACGGGCTTGATTTTATCAAGCTGCTCATGTGCCAGGTGGACAAACTCTTGTTGCTGGGTCTGGTTCATGTGCTTCCATGCCACCTCAAGAATGACACCCAATCCGGGCAAAGCGGCCTCTGGTCCATCCACTGACCCAATAATCATATCGGTAAGATCAGCTTCTGATTTGCCGTGAACTTTGTGAACAATGGCTTGTCGTAAATCCAGTGTAATAGGCATGGGTACCTCCCGTATGTTTGTAATTGTTGTCGGGTGTATTATGGCTTGGCCTGCTGCCCGGTATACATGAAGAAGCATTTGGCATAAGCATGCCAAATTTATGTTTTTGGCGGGTTATGCTATACTATGACGGACAGTATGGTGATCGGGAGGTAAGGAAGGAATGGCGAAGAAGCAGTATGCGGTAATTGGCATGGGTCGTTTCGGCTCCAGTGTTGCCACTGCATTGAGCGAAATGGGTTTTGATGTCCTGGCGATTGATTCGAACGAGCAGCGTACACAGGAAATGTCGAATATTGTGACACATGCGGTATCTGCCGATTCGACGGATGAGGAAGCGTTGCGAGCGCTGGGTATACGCAATTTTGATGTCATCGTGGTGGCGATTGGCGAAGATATACAGGCAAGTATATTGACGACATTAATCCTCAAGGATATGGGTGTACCAGCTCTGATCGTAAAAGCGCAAAATGAATTACATGGGAAAGTACTGCAAAAGATAGGCGCGGATAAGGTGGTTTATCCTGAGCGGGACATGGGTCTACGAGTAGCTCATCATTTGACGTCTCCGAATATTCTCGATTATATTGAGCTGTCCAAGGATTATAGTATTCTGGAGATGAAAGCCGCGGACTCCATGGTAGGAAAAAACCTGAAGGAACTCAATATACGAGCCCGTTTTGGCTGTAACGTGATGGCGATTCGTCGAGATCAGGAAATGAATATTTCCCCTTATGCTGAAGATCGACTGGAGACGGGGGATGTGCTTGTTATTGTAGGCCACAAGGATGATTTAACCAAGCTGGAGCTGGCTTTTGCAGTGTAATGTTTGCTTAATGACTTGATGTTCGACAAGTGACACATCATTTACTTTTTAAAGGAACGGACGGATAACGAATGGAAATTACTTCACTGAACAATACACGTGTAAAGGAATGGGCGCAGTTGCTGGAAAAAAAGCATCGCACCCGGCAGCAAAAATATATCGTCGAGGGCATTCATCTGGTGCAGGAAGCGCTGCGTTCGGACGCCTCTGTCGCAAGTGTTGCTTATGATTTGGACAAGGGCATTCCTGCCGAGCTGAATGGCCTGGACCAAGCAGATCAGCCGGTGGAATGGGTTCCTGTGTCGGCGGCAGTCATTGCCAAATGCACCGATACGAAGACACCGCAGCCCGTCTTTGCTATCGTGCGCAAGGAGGAGCGCGGCGCATTCCCGGCGTTGCTGGAGCAGCGGGATGCACTGGTGATGGTGCTGGACGGGGTACAGGACCCCGGCAATGTAGGCACCATCATCCGTAGTGCGGACGCCGCCGGAGCCGCAGGGGTCATTCTGGGTCATGGCTGCGCCGACCTGTACAATCCAAAGACGATCCGTTCTACGATGGGATCGCTTTTTCACCTGCCCGTGATTGAGGGCAGTTTGGCGGAGTTTTTGCCGCAGGCCAAAAGCAAAGGTGCCCGACTGATCAGCACCTCGCTGGACGCAAGTCTGTCGTGCTATGCCGTTGATTTGCGTGTTTCTGCCTGGCTCGTCATTGGCAACGAGGGGCAGGGTATTTCCGCATCCACCGCACGTATGGTGGATGAATCGGTGTTCATTCCGATGCAGGGGCAGGCGGAATCTCTGAATGCGGCGATGGCTTCCACGGTGCTTTTGTTTGAGGCGATGAGACAGCGAAGATTCGCGTGTTCCCCGTAAGGTTGTGGTGTGGGTTATAACATCAACTGAGACAAATTATATTACTAAATGAGACTGTTTATATCCCCGAAAACCCAGTGAAAACGGGAATAAAGACTAAGTAAAATCAAAATCATCTGTTAATGATTGATCTAAATCATCTTAGTTTACGGTGAAAAAGGACAAGGCGGTACGATCAGGCATCCGAATGGCAGTATACAGGCGCGTTTTGCGCTCGATGAACATGGCCACACAGCCCTTGCTTTGTCCATGCCGAGAGACGAACGTATCCAACTCCCAATGACCCAACGTTTTCCGAGATCGAACCGCTTTAGGACATTGCCTACCGCAAACTTGCCGCACGTCTCCGCAGGCTTCTGTAGCTTGCCTTTGTGCCGAAGTACGGTTAGAGTCCCTCTCACCCAAAAGCCTGCATATAGCCAGCGATATATGGTTTTGAAGCACACCACACGCTGTCCCTCCTGACGCAATCGTTCGACGATCTGCTCGGGAGACTAGGTCGCCTGAAGCTTCTCTTCAATGACCATGGTGGATTCTCCTTGTGTAAATGGGGTGTGAGAACTTTCATTCTACACGAATCCGGCCATGGGCTCTTTGTTTGTTTATTTCCAGCAGGTGTCGCACTTCATATTACAATCCGTCATATAAAAAAATATATTGTTTGATTTTTTGTATAAAAAAATATATATTTAAGATAGAAAGTAAGCTTATAACAAATTCTTATTACCCGCATTATGAGTTAAATGGAAATGGAATGAGTTGAGTATATGCAAACTGAAGCACAAACAATATTAAATAGTTATATCCCAATAGCTAAAACAATTGCCAAAATGTTTGGTTCACAATGTGAAGTAGTCATTCACGATTTGACCAAACCCCAGTCATCCGTCATGTTTACTGTGAATAACCATGTAACAGGAAGGGAAGTCGGTCAGTCTTTTGATCACCTAGTAAAACAGGTGTTGTTATCTGATAAATTTAAAGAGGACCATTTAGCAGGTTATGAGATTGAAACAGAGGATCATCGACTTGTGAAATCATCAACTACTCTTATCAGAGACTTTCAGGGACAGGTGATTGGGGCTCTTTGTATTAACTATGATATGGATTTGATGCTTCAAATGAAGAAAATGTTAGATAACTTAATGCCTGTTGGCCATACAGAACAGCAATCTTCTGATGAATTAAAAGAACAGGAAGAGTCAATTCAAAATATAGAAGATATTACTGACCAATTAATTCAGCAAATTATTACTAATATCCCACATCCTTTTATGAAACGTCGTGAAAAGATTGAACTGATTCGATTCATGGACGAAAAAGGGATTTTTCTTTTAAAAGGAGCAGTCGATAAAGTCGCAGACAAACTAGGCATTTCAAGAGTAACAGTATATAGTTACTTAGATGAAGTAAGAAAAACAACAAATGAAAGAGTGAAATAAATGGAAAGTATTTTTAAGGTAGGAAATTTAAAATCTAATGGCCATTATGCATTGGCGACCATCCATAAGGATACAGTTTATGTATCTGGTCAATTTTCTATTGATCCAGTAACCCTAGAAAAGAAATTTGGTACAATTGAGGAAGAAACTCTACAGGCATTGGAGAACGTTGAGTATATATTAAAAGAAGTAGGGAGTAAGAAAGATCAGATTTTAAGAATGACTCTTTATGTTTCTGATATTCAATTGTGGGACCGTGTAGATAGTGTTTACAAGAGTTTTTTTGGTGATCATAAACCGGCACGATCCGTTGTCCCAACCCATAAATTGCACTATGGATTCCAAATAGAAGTTGAAGCTATCGCTTATATTTAATCTATAATGTGAAGACTTAAGGACTAATTTTTTTTGGTTTTAATATATAAAAAATTATATAAAATATAAAAAAATATAAAAGGAGGTACAACAAATGAAAGAGCAATACCGATGCCATTCATGTGGAGCAATCTACAACGTTACTGAAAACGTATGGAAATGTACATGTGGTGGTATGCTAGATTTAGTAAAAGAAAAAGTAACAATCAATGTAGCTAAGTTACAAGAAGAAAAAATGCCTACCATGTGGCGGTATATTGATGTCATGCCATTTGAAAAGAATTCTAAGGCATGGAAGCAAGTCACAATGGGTGAAGGGAGTACCCCTTTAATTGTGTTAGATGATTCTGAGCCTCATACCCTTGTTAAAGTAGATTATATGATGCCTACTTTATCTTTTAAAGATCGAGGGGCGGCAGTTCTAATGGCTAAGGTAAAAGAATTAGGAATTGAACATGTTATAGCTGATAGTAGTGGGAACGCAGGGACAGCTATTGCAGCTTATGCAAAACGAGCGAATATAGCTTGTGATATTTTCCTTGGAAAGGGAACGTCCCCTAAAAAAATTGCTCAAGTAAAAGCTCATGGAGCAAACGTTCGTGAGATAGATGGTACACGTGAAGATGTAGCTGCAGCAGCTCAAAAAGCTGTGAATGAAGAGAAAAAATTCTATGCGAGTCATGTATATAACCCTTATTTCTATGAAGGAACCAAAACGTACGCTTATGAGATTTGGGAGCAAATGAAAGAGACAGTTGAAACTCTTATCATTCCTGTTGGAAACGGTACACTATTATTAGGAGCCTATTATGGATTTAAGGAATTGATGGAAAACCAACTCATTAACAAAATACCTAAGATAATTGCAATCCAAGCAGAGAATTGTGCTCCATTAGCACAAGCTTTCGTAAAGGACGAAATGGAAGCTAAGCAGATTGAAGGGAACCCTACTTTAGCTGAAGGAATTGCTATTGCAGCGCCAGCTCGCTCTGCTCAAATTTTAGAAGCTATTCGTGCTACAGAGGGAGAAATTCTTACTGTAAATGAAGAGGAGATTTTAGAGGCAAGGGCATTATTAGCTGGAAAAGGATTTTATGTAGAACCAACAACTGCTGCGAACTATGCCGGGTATCTAAAATATAATCATTTTCGTTCTGAAAAGATTGTTATTCCTTTATGTGGAGCAGGAATCAAAGCAAATTAAGCTAGAACCTAAATGTAATTTCGCAAAGAAAATCAAATAAAAATTGCCTCATAAGATAATAATAGAATCATTTCTGAGCTTTAATCAAACTATAAAACGGAATGTTCATTTAAAAAGAAACGAATCTATTTTGATCAATCTTTTTCAAAATGGATTCGTTTTATTTATTATTTTGTTATACATATTCTTAACCTACAGAACAATTTAATATCTAACCTAAACAGTCCTGATGAAAAAAATCTCTATTTCGAGGCTGTTTGTACTTTTATGGATGGCAATTGTAACAGTGAAGACTATAGGAGAAAAATAAAAAGCATCTGAAAATTGAACAGCTTAATCAAATTAAATTTTCAAAGATTATTGGTGTATCATAAGGGACATTGAGTGAACTGAAAAAAGATAAGGTGAGCCGGATTCAGAAAATGATAGGATCGATCCACCTTCTATAAATGAATGACCCAAAAGTGATGCCCATTCGTTAAAATTGAACTCATTCCGAATTACTTAAGCAGTGTAAGTATCATTTCTATCGAATTATCAACAAATGATCGCTCTGGACGAGACTTCATTATTACGGTTAGTCCAATTAACGATACGAGTAGCGCCTGTGATACAGCCTTCGCATTTACCCCGATCTCGAGCTCACCTGATTGTATACCTCGTTCAATGGTTTCTTGAAATATGACCGATAGGTACATTTGATGTTCCCTTGTAAGAATTTCAAATTTCTCATCATGAGGTGCAAGTTCGACCATTGTATTGATGCAAAAACATCCTATTCTAGTTCCTTTTGTATATTCTTCATCAACCACACCTTCAAAAAAAGTGCGAAATGCTTCTTTTACAGATGGATTGCTTTGAAGTCTGGTTCGGATAAGAGAAGCACGGGACATTGTGTATTTGCGTAGTGCGGCTTCGAACAATTCTTTTTTGCCTCCAAAAGCTGAGTATATACTGGGTCGTTGAATTCCCATTCTGGAAGTTAAATCGCTTAATGAGGTAGCTTCATATCCCTTCTCCCAAAATAGTTGCATAGCTGCATCTAATACTTTTTCTTCGTCAAATTCGCGGATTCGTCCCATAATCAATACCTCTCGTTACTTTTTATTTTTCTTAATTGCTCAATGATTCTGGTCATATGCAACTATTAACGGCCTTTATTTACGTACCAAATAGTATATTATTATTTTATAATTACCCGTTTATATTGTCAAATGTAGGCTGGTTTATCCTAACAAGGGAAGATCACATATAAGATATAACAAAGTAGATCTAATATATTTATTGACAGTATTCGTTTCTAAGAGTTATATTTGCTGGGGAATATATCGTACCGATGAGTATGATATTTTATCGGATATTAAAAAATGAATGGAAATGGGTGTGGACAGAATGGAGGCTAAAGTAAAAGCAGTAACTGCTTGCCGTTGTGACGTAGACTCTTGTGACGTTCGCGTCGGCAATGGCTAGCCCTGCCGAACGAGGACGCGTCGTTGGCTTGGTAACAAGTGAAATTGTGATTGCATACTTCTTGCTCGAACCATTTCAGGAATATTAACAGATCTTGCGAGTTGGCGTTCCATATATTTGGTCCCTGCTGCGTTGATGCTTCTTATGGTTTGTGCATTATTTAGGGTGTTGCCAAATGTTGATCGTGGGGTAAAATCACTGCCCAATCCTCAACTGCTTAGGTCGGTATTTATGTTGTTCGCACAAGAACGAATATTACGCATCCGCGCTATTTTGGCTCTACTGATTTTTACTGATTTCAGCATTTTGTGGACTTCACTTGTACTGCCTCTTAGCGAGCCGCAATGTTCCCTTTTACATACTGCAATTGGGACGTTTGTTCTCGCATATGATCTTAGCATTGCGTACGGAGGCGCGCAGTCGGCTCACTGCCAGGTACATGGTTTTCTATTCCATCGCGGCGCTATTGGCTCTATCACTTCGACCCATATATATGCACACTATGGCTGGGACGGAGTATGCATGCTCGGAGCCGCATTAAAAAACAGACACATCCCCTGCTTGAAAAGAACTGGAATAATAGTTCGGAAAAAAGGTATATGGTATTAAAACTTTTTTGCTTTCGAAGCTGTTGCTAGAGAAAGCTATTAGAATAGGAGAGATTGACCATGGAGATAGGTATTACTTCGTTTGTAGAAACAAAGCCGGACGTTCAGACAGGTGAAGTGATGAGTCACGCACAGCGATTGCGTGAAGTTGTCGAGGAAATTGTCCTTGCTGATCAAGTGGGACTTGATGTGTTTGGCGTAGGTGAGCATCATCGGAAGGATTATGCGGCATCTTCACCAGCAGTTGTGCTGTCTGCGGCTGCATCACAGACGAAACGAATTCGGCTGACCAGTGCAGTGACGGTGCTTTCTTCAGCTGATCCGGTGCGCGTTTTTCAGGACTTTGCTACGCTGGATGGTATTTCAAATGGACGTGCGGAGATTATGGCGGGCCGGGGTTCCTTTATTGAATCTTTTCCACTGTTTGGCTATGACTTGGATGACTATGATGAACTGTTTGAACAACATTTGGAATTGCTCCTTAAAATACGAGAGTCCGAAAAAGTAACCTGGAAGGGCGGGCATCGACCAGCGATTAACAATTTGGGCGTGTATCCACGGCCCGTTCAGAATCCTTTACCGATATGGGTTGGCAGCGGGGGCAGACAGGATTCTGCTATCCGTGCAGGTCTGTTAGGATTGCCGCTGGTGCTGGCGATCATTGGTGGAAAACCGACGGATTTTGCACCGCTCGTGCAGCTTTATAAGAAAGCAGCAGCGCACGCTGGTCATGACGAATCGCGGCTTAAGGTTGGGGCGCACTCGATAGGATTTGTTGGAGAGAATACGGAACGAGCTGCAGATACATTTTTCCCTTCTACCATGGCAGGTATGAATAAATTGGGCAAGGAGCGGGGCTGGGCGCATTACGATCGTTCTAGCTACGATGCCGCCCGCAGCTTTGAAGGTGCACTGTATGTCGGTGATCCTGAGACTGTTGCCCAGAAGATCATTCACCTTCGCAAAAATGTAGGTGTTACACGCTTTATGCTGTATGTTCCGTTAAGCACGATGCCGCATGCCGAGGTGATGAGAGCCATTGAGCTGCTAGGAACAGAGGTAGCACCCCGAGTTCGAGAGGAAATAACCAAGTGGGAAGCTGAGACGGAAAAAAGATCATAATTCAATGATAGGAGTGATTCGAATGGATTTTGAAAGTCGGGTATTGCCAGAATTAAGGTCGATATTAGTACAATTTCCTGGTTTTCAACTGGAGGAAAATTTAGAACTGAGCAGAAGTTATTTGTCAAGTCCCCCCATTGAGAAGTCGGAGCACGTACGCACGACAAGCCGGATGATTCCGGGCGTAGCAGGCGAGATGTTAGTCAAAATCTACGAACCTGCCCAGCGAACTGACGTTACGCTACCGGCCATGCTGTGGATTCACGGGGGAGGCTATGTGATGGGGCATCCTGATATGGACGACGCTTTGTGCGAACGCTTCGTACAGGCGGCTAAATGCGTCGTGGTGTCGGTCGATTATCGACTTGCTCCGGAGCACCCATATCCTGCTGCTATCGATGATTGTTATGCTGGCTTGACATGGATGACGGACAAATCTGAGTCGCTGGGCATCGATTTGGATCGGATCGCGATTGCTGGTGCAAGCGGGGGCGGCGGTCTGACCGCAGCGCTTGCTTTAATGGCTCGTGACAAAGGTGGGCCAGCCCTCATCTTCCAAATGCCGCTGTATCCGATGATCGACGACCGCAATATGACTGCGTCAAGCCATGAAATTACGGCCGATAACGCAACATGGAACCGGACGAACAATTTGTCGGCCTGGAACATGTACTTGGGCGAGCGTACCGATGCCAACGAGATGTCCCCATATGCAGTGCCGTCGAGGGCGGAAAGCTTGGCGGGGCTACCGCCGACCTATACGTGCATAGGCCAGCTTGATCTGTTCCGAGATGAGACGATCGAATATGTGACGCGCCTTGCGCAAGCGGGCGTAGATGTCGAATTTCATTTGTATCCCGGCAGCTTCCACAGCTTTGAAGTGATGGTTCCACAAGCGGAAGTAAGCCAGCGCGCTAGCCAAAGCTATGTGGATGCGATTGCAAGAGCACTTAATCCTTAAACAATTAAAGGGGCTGTCTCCAAAAGTCTGAAATAATCTGGACCCTTAGTCAAGGACACTTAAAAAAGAGTTTCTAAAAAATGATGAAGCAAACAAAAGATGATTCCTGTATTGAACGGGAGTCCTCTGTAACTTTCGAAAAGGAGATGACGTGAATTGGCAAAGCAAGTGCGTATTGGCAAAACAGATCTATATGTGAAACAAATCGGTTTGGGTGCAAATAAGGTGGGAGGACATAATCTTTTTTCCGATTTGAACGATGAAACGGGCAAAGAAGTCGTTCGCACAGCTTTGGACAACGGCATCAATTTTCTGGATACGGCTTTTATTTACGGACCTGAGCACTCAGAGCGGTTGATCGGTGAGGTGCTGAAGGAGAGCGGCAAACGTGAGGAAGCTGTCATTGCGACCAAGGGGGCACACAAATTTGTGAACGGAGAGGTTGTTTTTGAAAACTCGCCTGCTTTTTTACGTGAATCCGTCGAATCCAGTCTAAAAAGATTGCAGACCGATTATATTGATCTGTTCTATATCCATTTCCCGGATGAAGCCACGCCGAAGGTAGAGGCTGTCGGAGAATTGAAGAAGCTTAAGGACGAAGGCAAAATCAAGGCCATTGGCGTATCTAACTTTTCCATTGAACAACTTAAGGAAGCGAATAGTGACGGCTATGTAGATGTGCTTCAATCCGAATATAATTTGCTCCAACGGGAAGCGGAAAAGGAGCTGTTGCCTTACACCAAGGCCAATGACATTTCGTTTGTGCCTTATTTCCCGCTGGCTTCCGGATTGCTGGGCGGTAAGTATACGAAAGACACAATTTTCACGGACAACAGAGCGAAAAATCCATTATTCCAGAGAGAAGCGTTTGTTCGTAGTATGGACAAAGTGGAGCAGGTGCGGCAGATTGCCAATGCGTTGAATGCAGAGGTCGCTCATGTTGTGCTCGCATGGTATTTGACCCGCGATTCGATTGATGCCCTCATTCCAGGGGCGAAGGGGCCGGAGCAGGTGCTGGCGAATCTGAAAACGTTGAATGTCCAACTGAGTCAGGCGGTTATTGAAAAGATTGACCATATTTTTAAATAATTTTTTCAAATAATACTTAAGAGTCACATCAGGAATTATATATTTTTAGCACACCAAAAGGAGCTGCCGGACGGGCAGCTTCTTTTTCGTGTACCCGCCGCATATCCTTGTAGGGTAAGCTCATCGCTGCGGGGGGATCGGTATGAAGAGAAGACCGCATTGGCACAGCAGGCCTAACAGCAGGCGACACGGAAGACGCAGAATATGGCTCATTGTGGGGCTGGTACTGCTGGTAGGAATCGTACAGGTTGCCTCTTATGTGGAGCAGCATTTGAAACCGCCTATGATGCATTTGGCAAAAGTGCGGGTCAAGCAAATGACGACGGAGGCCATTAATTCAGCGATTACTGCGCAGGTAAAGCAGGGGGAGACCGCTGATAATCTGATCGAATGGTGAACGGATGCGCAAGGGAAAACCACCGGCTTTGTTCTGAATTATGCAGAGCATATGAGAATTACCTCGGATACGCTCAAGGCAGTCAAGGCAACAATGGATAGCATGAGCCATTTTGATGAGAGCGTTCCAATCGGTCAGGCATTGGGCAGTCCGCTGTTGGCAGCCTATGGCCCGAAGGTTCCACTCAAGGTGGAGCCGCATGGAGCTATCAAGGTAGATTTAAATACACGCCAGCAGGATACGGACATCAACATGATTTTGGTGGAAGTGTATATTCGGATTACGACGGAGGTGTCCGTCGTAATTCCTTTTGAAATTCAGCCTCAGATTGTGGAGACGGAAATTCCGGTGTCTTATTTGCTCGTGGTGGGCAATGTCCCGAGTATTACTATGATAATCAAGGTAAGCCCGTTGGTAAAATGGGGCCACCGCCCTCAATTCGGCTCTGCCACCACATGCGATAGAGACAGGCGGCGCTGCGGATTCCGGCATAGAGAGTGTTCCACAGGCGCAGGAAGGTGAATCCACCACTTTATCTCCAACGTCATAAGTGAAGGCAAGTGGAATGTGAGAGGGCTTGATTTTTGTATATGAAAAGCAAAAGGGACCTTATGTGGAGGTCCCTTTTGCTTTGCTGGTTTTGAGCTCCGTTTGCTCCCATTGTCTTAATAACGGATACGGGTCAAAGGACCAGTCCATCCAACCGCTGTCCCGGTATATGCCATAGTGCAGATGTGGCGGGAATTTGCCTTGGGTACCGGGCTTGCCGTAACCCGAGCTTCCGACCCAGCCGACAATCTGACCTGGCGTGACAATGTCCCCGTTGTGAACGGTTTTGTCAAAGCCGGAGAGGTGCGCATAGTAGTGATAGCGATTGTTGAGATCCCGAATCCCGATTCGCCATCCACCGAACGGATTCCAGCCTTTCATTTCGACTACGCCGTAGCAGGTACTTCGAACCGGAACGCCATAGCCGGCGAATAGGTCTGTCCCTTCATGAATGCGGTAACCGCCCCAGCTCCGACGACTGCCCCAAGTGCTGCGATAGCTATAAATGCTGCCCAAGGGAAGCGGGAAGGCTTGTTTGCCAAGCTCCAGCTTTCCATAGGTCCGATACAGTTTGGCAAACTGCTGCACTCTTTGAACCGCTCGGCTGTTGTGGTAATATTCCCATACTGCAATGGAGAACTCATCCTCGGTGCTTCCATATTTACCAAGATAAGAGGCGATGCTGAACAGCAAGTCCCTGTTATTATCACGGTCAGCAATTCCATCACCCGAGCCGTCCTGTCCCAACCCAGAAAAAAAAGAAATGGAACGTGGATGCCGATCCTCGGGATCAGGGTTCATCAGACCGGACCAGACGGGTCCAGTGACAAAGATACCTGTGACTCGCTCCGCATGTTTGCGATCTTTGGGATGCGCAATCGTAAGCGTGCGTTCATACTGGTCGATAGCGGCCAGCCTGTACCACGGAGTCCCTGTCAAGGCTTCGACGGAACGATATAAAGCAAGCCTGGACGTATACAATGATGACTGGGAATTTGGAATAGTAACATGTGCTGTCTGGATGCTTTGGGATGATGTTTGTAATGGTTTGGCTAAGGCCTGAGCATGAAGCGGACAGGCCATTGTCAGTGTAGTGGCGCACAACAGCAGCGGCAACAGGCGAACAATGCGGGCTGTACGTTTAGGGTAAGGTACGTGAACCGACCTCCTCATAAGGGAGCTTTGACAGCCCCCGTAGATTACAGGCCCGTATCCAACGGCATCGGTACGGGCGCTTTGATTTAGATTGATCCATATTCGTCGCTTTTATCCATATAAGGAGTTTACTTTTCCGGCATCAAAGTCATATCAAAAAGGGAACAATGAATGGAGGCTTTCCCATGGCTTTCATGTTATAATGTATGGAAATGACAGCTTAAGCTCATCAGAAAGAAGGTCTATACCATTGTCTAGAAAAGTGAAGGAAGCAAAACCCGACTGGATTCGTATTAAACTTACGACAGGCGATAACTATCAGGAAATCAAGAGCATGATGCGTTCCAAGACATTACATACCGTATGTGAGGAGGCGCGATGCCCTAATATATATGAATGCTGGGCCAACAGGACAGCTACATTTATGATTCTGGGTGATATTTGTACGCGTGCGTGCCGTTTTTGCGCAGTGAATACGGGAATGCCTACGGAACTGGACTTGCAGGAGCCTGAACGCGTCGCCGAAGCGGCTGAAAACATGAACTTGAAACACTGTGTCGTAACCAGTGTGGCCCGCGATGATTTGAAGGATGGGGGAGCCACTGTATTTGCAGAAACGGTGCGTGCGATTCGCCGCCGTTTGCCTGTTTGCAGCGTAGAAGTGTTGATTCCCGATTTTATGGGCGATATCGAATCGCTGCGTATTGTCATGGATGCCAAACCAGATATTTTGAATCATAATATTGAAACGGTGGAGCGGATGTCCGATAAAGTTCGGGCCAAGGCAAAATATCGTCGCTCTCTGGAGCTTCTTCAACGTGCGAAGCAATTAAATCCGTCCATCCCTACCAAGTCCAGTATCATGCTAGGTGTCGGAGAAGAGTGGGACGAGATCTTACAAGCCATGGATGATTTGCGTAAAGTCGATTGCGATATTTTGACAATTGGACAATATTTGCAGCCATCGGAGAAACATTTGTATGTGCAAAAATATTACCCACCGGAAGATTTTGCGAAGTTAAAGGAAGAGGGATTACAACGGGGGTTCAGCCACGTCGAATCCGGTCCGTTGGTCCGCAGCTCCTACCAAGCGCATGAGCAGGTGAAGTCTGCCGCTCAGCATAAGGAAGAAGGCACCCTTTCGCAGGCTTGATCCGGGAAAGGCGGTCAGATTAGCTTGTTTCATATCGGTGGTAAAAACTATGAAGTGTTGCAGGATCACAAGAACGGGTGGAATCCCGAAGCTTTTCGTGACCGGTATAGTGAAGTGCTGGAGCGCTATGATTATATTATTGGTGATTGGGGTTACAATCAGCTGCGTCTAAAGGGTTTTTACCGTGACGTGCATCCCAAGGCCAACAAAGATACATCCATAGCGGTACTGGACGATTACATTAATGAATATTGTAATTTCGGTTGTGCTTATTTTGTGTTGCTTAAGAGCCGCGATGTGCTCAACAAGAATGAAAACAATGATGAATCCGTTTCGTCGGATAATCAACAGTTGGCAGAACCTCAAACGGAACCAACGGAAACGGTAGAAACCGGAGAGCCGCAAGAAGTGCTGCAACGCGCAGACGGAGAAGAACGGGAATGGCCGGAGCCACAGCGCGAGTCCAGGGAAACCGAGGAGCCGCGAGTGGAGCAGCGGCGTGAAGCTCAGGAAATTCGGGAGTCACGGGAGTTGCAACGACGGGAACCAAGAGTAGTCCAGGAACCGCGTGAGCGACAGCCACGGAAACTCTCTGAAAGCCGTCCGTCCAAAGAAGGACGTGAAGGGAATCGGCAGCGTGAGGCGAAGGACGGGCGAATTTCCGGTGAAGGACAGCAAGCCCGGGAACCACGGAAACAGCGCAATCAGCAAGGGGATTTCGATAAAAAGGAATCCCGTGGCCCACGCTATGAGCGTCAACCGAAGGAAAACAGGGATGGACGGCAAGCCCGCGTCTCGCGTGATTCCGGAGGCCAGCGTCAGGCGCAGCCTGCTGCCAAGGCCGAAAGAGCTGAGGGAAGCAAAAAGAATGAAACATTCACAGCTCCACAACAAAGCGGTTCCTGAATTTCAGGAGCCGTTTTTGTTTACCGGTAAACAGATCAACTATGAATTGAGTTGGCCCTATCATACAAAAAAAGAGCCAAGGTTGGCTCTTTTACATGTACTAGTGCTGTTCAGTTCTATGTGTATTTGCAAAGCAGCTTGCCTAATTAAGAAAAGCATTGCGTACCCGATTCCAAAATGGAAAGGGACGATAACGAGCGAAGCTGACTTTGTGACTGGAAACCTGGCAACGAACAGAAATCAAATCATCCACAGGGAAGTTCAGATGATCTACCGTTAGCAGAAGACGCTGATCTTTTCTCGAAAAAATATCACAATGATGGTGCTTGGGCAATAGCAATGGTGATCCAAGTGTCCGATACACCCGGTTGTTAATGGAGGCAATCTCAGTTAATTGCAACGCTTCTATGGTGGGGTGAACCATAGCTCCGCCGAGTGCTTTGTTATAGGCAGTCGTGCCTGAAGGGGTAGAAACGCATATTCCGTCTCCACGGAACATTTCGAAAGTGACATCGTTAATATCCACTTGCGCAACGACAGTGCCATCGACCCCTTTTAACGTAAATTCATTCAACGCAATAAAAGAAGCATTTCCCGACTTCTTGTGAATCTCCAGCTCGATCAATGGATACTTGACGATCCTCGGTTTAAGGGGCCCCTCAGATCCGCTTTGGCTCATCAGGTGGATTAGCTCCTCCAGCTCGTCCGCACGCCAATCGGCATAAAAGCCCAGATGACCGGTATGTACACCAACAAAGGCAATATCCGAAAGTCGGTCGATGAAGGTATGAAACGCATGCAGCATAGTACCGTCGCCTCCAATAGACACGACGATTTCCGGCGATTCGGCATCCAGCTTGAAATTCTTTTCTTGGGCAAGACGGTGAAACTGCTGACTCAAGTCCATGGAGTGCTGATCCCCGCGATCCAGAACATAATATCTCAAGATGAAAAGCTCCTTTGTCATGGGTATATACCGATCATAATCAATTATGAGCAAGAACACAATCGTTCATTGCCTGGACGATCCCCTGAGACGTGCGAATAAGCGGCTTGTGCCTGCACTCAACCAAGAGAGACAGAGCATGGCTATCAGCAGGCAGGTGAGAAATAACAGGCTTTGCCATAACACAGTGGATGAGAAGCCGGGAGACCAGGTGATATCGTATATCGGAGAAAAGGCTGGCGAGCTTCCCTGTCCCATGAGCGGACGCCATAGCACGAGAGCCAGCAGAGTAGAGATGATGCCGTGCGCAGCGCGGGCCAGCAAAAAAGGCAGGTACCGGAGATTCGTCGTATTCAAAATACTCGCGACCTGCGCATGAACCGATAGTCCGCCCCAGGAGAGGACAAAGGCTGCTGCGGCTACCTTGAACGGCAAAGCCGATCTTGTGGCTTCACCAGCGGCTTGTGCCCCTAAGGTGACTTCGAAGATACCGCCTACAATGGAATCTGTTAATGTAGGAGGAAGGCCGCAGGCGGACAATAAGCTTGCTGTAAGCAGGCGAAGTCCGCTCATTAAACCGGAGTTCGTCAAAGCTTCCAGAATGACGCAGAAGAATACAACCAGTCCTCCTACGACAATAATAAGATGGAGGGAGGAAGCAATGGCTTGACGGAGTAGCTCCCCAAACGGACGGCCATCTTCCAAGCGTGCTGTATGCATAGCAAATAACGCTTGGCGCAGTCGTCCGCAAGACGCATCTAATTTGGCATTTGGAGCGACAGCGAGGGATGTTGGTGTAGGCTGCCCGATGTGGCCTGCTGCGGTTGCAGCAGACTGGGGACGGTTGCTGTGAGTATCAGCGTCCCCCAAGCGGGAACCGTGAAAGCGCATGAGCAGGCCTATGATCAGCACGCCACCATAATGGGCAGCGCCCAGCACGACTGCAATTTCAGGTCGATGGAAGAAGCCGACGGAAACGGCACCGATCAGGAATATCGGGTCAGAGGAAGTTGTAAAGGCGACCAGCCGTTCTCCTTCGATGCGGGTGATCCATTTTTGCTCCCACAGCTTGGCCGTTAATTTGGCTCCAATCGGGTAGCCGGATGCACAACTGACAGCGGCGACAAAGCCTCCGCAACCGGGTACACGAAACAAAGGCTGCATGAGAGGGTCCAGCAGCGTACCTATAAAATGAACGATGCCAAAACCGAGCAGGAGCTCGGAAATAACGAAAAACGGGAATAAAGACGGAAACAGCACGTCCCACCAAATGGCTAGGCCACGAAGTCCGGCATTCAGAGAAGATTGCGGGTGCGCCGTCATGAGTATAAATAGGAATAGCAGCATAAAAATGAGTAAAGGGAGTGAGTAACGACGGTACAGTGGCATAGAGGCCCCTCCTTTGGAGTTCTACTACTATTTCTATGGACGAGGATGGACAAAGAGTACCAAAAAGGAAAGAAAGCGTTTGCGCGAAATGCTGTATTTTTGTAAGGGTTATGTTAAAATTAAAAAACAACGATCTATAACCTTAAGGATGGAGTGATCAGGATGAGTATCGTTGCCGGTCTACTCGTGTGTGCTTTTGTGTATGTTATTCGTGCCTCTCTCGTCCATCCCGGTGAAGAGGATTGGCGGAGTTATTAGCTGCGTTTGTAGAATGGCGGACCTCTTTGTAAGTCGTGCAAACCTGTCTGTATATGTGAAATGATAAGATGACGCTTATTCTTAGCGTCATTTTTTGTTTTTTGTTATAATACGGGTGTATATTTATTACCATAGCATAGAAAGTTGGAGGAAAAGTGAATCCTAGCCTGAGCATTTATGACAATCTTGGGGGTGCAGAGGGTGTTCGTGCTATTATTGAGGCCTTCTACCCGAGAGTTTATAAAGATCCGTTGTTAAGTCCGCTGTTTCCTGAAGATATGGAGTCGGTCAAGGAAAGACAGTATATGTTCCTGAGTCAGTTTTTTGGCGGACCATCCCTGTTTTCAGATGCTTATGGTCACCCGATGTTACGTGCAAGACATATGAAGTTTCCCGTAACGGAGGAGCGAGCAGAGGCATGGTTGTCCTGTATGGCGGGTGCGTTAACGGATACAGGCATTGAGGAGCCGCTTCGTTCATTTATACTTAACCGATTGTCTGGTCCTGCGCATCATTTTGTAAATACCCCGTAAACTTGCGGAGATTGCCGAATTTTGGAGAGGGATGTAAAAACATTGGAACTTGAACCGTTATATCAGATTAAAATCTCTTGTCCGCATTGTGAACAAGAATATCAGACATCCCGTGTCAGACCGAGCCTAAAGAAGGCAATTCGTACGGATTCAGACTTCTGCGCGTATTACAAGAATGAAAATCCCGATTTTTATGTCGTACGGGTTTGCCCTCATTGCGGATTTACCTCGACAGAGCATTCTAGCGTTCAGTTAAGCGATCAGCAGACCAAGCTGTTTAAGGACAAAATCGGTAATCGGTGGCAATCCCGCGAATATGGCGGACATCGTAACTGGAGAGAGGCGCTGGATACGTACAAGCTGGGTTTACTGTGTGCGCAGGTCATCGGAGAAAAGGAACGGGTGATAGCCAGCCTGTTGCAGCATATCGCGTGGATGTACCGATACCAGGGGAATCAGGAGCAGGAGCTTCGGTTTCTCAAGTTTAGTTTGGACTCCTATATTCGGGTCTATGAGTTGGAGGGTGTCGGGGCGAATAATGCCAGGCTGTTATATTTGATTGGAGAATTGCACCGACGTACAGGCAACTATCACGAAGCGGTACGCTGGTTTTCACGTGTCATTAATGACAAGAAAATTATGGACGCGTCTATGATCCGGGCTTCTCGTGAACAATGGACGGTATTAAGGGAGCAAATGCTCGCTAAAAATATTCAGTTGCCGGAGGAAATGCAGAACGCAAGCTCTTCCTGATAAAACAAGGTGTGCACTATGGCCGATTCAGGCTCATGGTTCACACCTTGTTTATCAACAACGGCTACCTTTCTCTAAACTGCCTCATGAATTAATGATGGCGCAGGGTGGTATCTGACAGCAGATAATCGTTGTCACAATCCACCAAAGTAACCCTGCTGTGGCAGCATGGAAACACAAGCAGCTTTTTCATACCTTCATGTATGAGCTTAAGCTCTTTGGGCTTTAGGGGTAGCAGGACGTTCTCATGGTCGCAAAACGGACAAAATTGTACATAAACGTCTCCCATGACAATGTCATAAGGCCAGGTTTTGTGAAAAGGAATCATGATTTGTCCGATTCACCGCCGTTCGGGTCAGCGGTTTCTTCTTTGGCCAGTTCGGCCAGCTTTTGCATCAAAATATGCTGGGGTGTATGCATGAGATGTTCCAGCGGAATGCCGAGCTTTTCGGATAATTTCACAGCCGTTTCTGGCGAAATTTGTAAAGGTCTCATCCTGTGTTCCTCCCAATTGTAGTGATTTTACCATCACGATGTAGCTTTATTGTATATGAAACCACATGAATTCGCCAAAGGAAAGGTGGAACTGCTATGAAAACACCGTTGAAGCAAACATGGGATTTGGAATCCATATTTAGTGGGGGGTCTTCCTCTCCCTCATTTAAAGCATTTTTGGAGGAGCTGGAGAGCAAGGTTCAACAATTGCAGTCCCAGCTTAAATCAGCCAAAGTACCGCAAACGGTATTGGATACCGAGCGTATGGATCATGTGCTGAATGCTATACAGGAGCTGTTTAACGGAGTATCGCAAGCAGGTTCTTTTGTTTCCTGTCTAACTGCCCAAAACCAACACGACAAGCAGGCCGTTGAACTGGGCGCACGCGTAAATGCGCTGTATGCAGAGGGAAAAAGTGCTTTGGTTTCCTTCCAGAATCTGCTGGCACAAACGAGTGAAGACATTTGGCAGAAGTGGATGGAACGGGAAGCGATGAAGTCGATCTCTTTTGTCCTGAATGAATACCGGAACGAAGCTCGTGAGAAAATGGCACCTGAGCTGGAAAGTCTCGCATTGGATCTGGCTGTGGACGGCTACCACGGTTGGGGGGATTTTTATGACACGATTGTCAAAAATATGACGATACCTGTTCCAGAAAATGGAGAAATCGCAAATCTGTCCGTAGGACAGGCTGCCAACAAGCTGGATGAACCGGATCGTAGTGTGCGCCAAGAAGTGTTCACACGTTGGGAAGAAGCATGGACGAAGGTTGAGGACTATTGTGCGGATACACTGAACCACCTGGCAGGCTTCCGCCTCAAGCTGTATGCAAACCGAGGCTGGACTGATGTACTTAAGGAGCCGCTGGAAATCAGCCGCATGTCCGCACAGACGCTGGATACGATGTGGCAGGTTATTCATGAAACGAAGCCTGTACTGGTTAAATATCTGGAGCGGAAGGCGAAGCTGCTGGGCTTGAAGAAACTGTCCTGGCATGACGTTGAGGCCCCACTGGGAACGTCTACTACTAAAATCTCGTATGACGATGCAGCCATAACGATTGTTGAGCAATTTGGTAAATTCAGTCCAAGAATGGCTGATTTTGCTCAAATGGCTTTTGAGAAAAGCTGGATTGAAGCAGAAGATCGTCCGGGAAAACGTCCTGGTGGATTCTGTACTTCCCTTCGTCTTAGCAAAGAGACCCGTATCTTCATGACCTATGCTGGATCGCCTTCCAACGTTTCGACACTGGCCCATGAGCTTGGACACGGTTATCATCAACATGTGATGAATGAATTGCATCCATTGAATCAAAATTATGCGATGAACGTAGCTGAGACGGCTTCGACGTTGGCAGAGCTGATTGTATCGGATGCTTTGCTGGAGGCCTCCGAGGGTCAAGAGAAGGTAGCGTTGCTGGAGGATAAAATTCAGCGCGGCGTAGCCTTTTTCATGAATATTCATGCCCGCTTCTTGTTTGAAACCCGTTTTTACGAGCTGCGGAAAAATGGGGTCGTAGGAGCGCAACAACTGGGAGAATTAATGGAGCAAGCACAGCGTGAAGCGTTCAGCGGCGTTTTGGATGAGACTCATCCTCATTTTTGGGCATCCAAGCTGCATTTCTATATCACGAACACTCCATTCTACAACTTCCCATATACATTTGGATACATGTTCAGTGCCGGGATTTACGCCTTTGCGAAAAAAAATTCAGATGGCTTTGCCGATCAATATGATGCCTTGCTGCGTGATACGGGTCGCATGACCGTGGAAGAATTGGCCTTCAAGCATCTGGGGACTGATTTAACACAGGCTGACTTCTGGCGTAATGCCGCGCAAGTCACAGTTCAGGATATTGAGCAATTTTTGCAAATGACGGAATAACGGATATATACTCCAAATTAGGTCTCCCGCAAGGGGGGCCTTTTTTGCAATTCTTGCAGAATATCAAGAATAAAGTCGTAATGTGTCGAATTAGATTTGGTATTACCTGTTGGCGAAATTTAAATTGATGTATATACTTAGAAATTAGTTATAAATACCCATTTATCTCATTTATGATTGTAACGTCAAAAAACTTCGCATATAATTGAGTCATAAGACCTATTAATGGTTTTGAAACAGGTATATAGGGGGCATTTTTTTAATGAATGAAATAGGTCAATTGTCGTTAGTAAGGCAGATGGATATCGTTTTTAAAGAACTGGATGATGAACTGGCAGGTTTGTCGTCAGGAACTGTATTTGTACAAATACGTAACAACGTGGTTGGGAAATTTGGTATCCGTCATAATCCGATTGCAGGTAAAGGCGGTACATTTGGAGCGGTGGAACCTGGGCTGTCTGTAGATCATCGGGCGGACTTCCGTCGTATGGCGCTGGATACACTAAATCACAAGCGTAGTTGGACTCATGGTGAGATTGCTTTTGATTTTGCCGTCAGACAGGGAACCATTCTGGTGGATGCTACGCTGGAATCGAATTATAACATGGCGAATCTCATGATCCGTTATAACAAGCCTACATACCGAGCGGCTAATTCGGAATAATCGTTCATATCAAAGGATAAAGAAAGGGCGGCCTTCCTGGGGAAGACCGCCTTTGTTATATGCCCGACTTATCGCATTTTGGTTAAATGCGATAAACGGAATGCTTCATGTGGAATAATGACGCTTATTGACCTGAACGACCTGATAATTGCTGTTCGGCCAGCTGTACCAAGCGTTTAGTGATATAACCTCCCAGAGAACCAGCCTCACGGGATGGCATGTCACCATAATAACCGTCTGCCGGAATGGTGATGCCCAGCTCTTGTGCTGCTTCATATTTCAATTGTTGCAGTGCGTTGTTGGCTTGAGGTACGACCAGGTTGTTACTGCGGCGTCCTCTGCCTTGATTAGCTCCATTAGCCATGTGTAGTCACCTCCTTCGGCTGTGATGAGGTTATTATGCGACAGAGTTATGAAAATATGCGCCGAAGGAAGGGAAATGAATAGAGGGAAATTACGGATATATCATATGAACCTGAGTTTTCAGGTTAATGGACTGCTGAGGCTCCAGTCGAATCAGTCCGCCCGTTCCCACAGGATCGTGCATATTGGGTGCATCAGGCAATAAGGTATAGGGCTCGATGCAAAGATACTGATCGCATTCACCCTTGGTATACAACACCCAATACTTAAAGTATTGCTCATCCGCCGTGTAGCGAATCTGATAACCGTCATCACGGGTCAACAGGGCCTCAGCAGGTCCTTCCGATGCACGCAACAGCGTATCCAGATTCGTTCCTTTTAGGGAAAGTCCCGTAGAGAGCGACTCCAAGTCATGCAAAGGGGCAATTGCACCTGTTGGGAGCTGTTCAGCGTCCTGCTCATATACGCCATTCACAGGCAGCTTCAGGCTCCAGCGTTCAGGCTCCCCATCTACCATAAACCAAGTGTGATATCCCAAGCCGAACGGGGCTGCTTTGTCACCCAGATTCGTTACACGCAGCGTTTGGCTCAATACGGGTCCCTGCAAGCGGTAAGTCATCTCCAGACGCAGAGGAATAGGAAACTGCTCGATCCAATGCGGATCACTTTCCGTCAACAGCTCGGTGGTCACGCTGCAACCTTCCTCATCTTCTTCAATATCACTGCAACGCCAGGATTGATTACGATGCAGCCCATGTATATGATTGTCGTTGGCCGTATTCCGATCAAACTGATAGGGAATACCGTCAAACTCGAATTGTCCTTTGCGGATTCGGCCGGGAGGGATCAGAATCGGCAAGCCAAAATGATACGGCTTTTGCAAATAAAAGGCCAGTTCTTCCTCGCCAGGACGCCGTACGATATCCCGATCCAGCTTCAGATCACGCACCGAGATAATATTATTCCCGAGACGGGGGATCATCGTAACTTCCAGCTCAGGGCTATGTAAAACATACGTGTCGTAACCATTCCAATGTTCTTTGGTCACTTGTTTCATATCCATGCTCCTTTGTCCACTATAATCGGTTGAAGCTTCGTGTCATTATGATAACAGATTTTTGACCGCAGGGCACAATCGTCATTTGACAATAACAGGATGCAGAATTATCATAAATGTAGTTTACAATGTAATGACATGGATAACGCGATGATGAGGACAAGTAAGCCTTCGCATACGCTCTTCAGAAAGCCGGTGGTAGATGCGAACCGGTGAGCCTGCACTGCTGAATGGACCTTGGAGTGCCGAACAGAACAGGAAGCATTCTTCCTCAGTATGACGGCCGATTGCTCCCCGTTAATGGAGCTATAAGATTGCAAGCAGCCACGGGGCATGACTCCGACAAGTAACAGGCTGAAGGCAATGAATAAGGGTGGTACCACGGTCTCGCGTCCCTTGATGATGCGGGGCCTTTTTGCGTTCAATGGTTTAAATAAATTTCAGGAGGAATGATGAATATGAAAACTGTACTTTCAGGTATTCAACCCAGCGGACAACTTACTTTGGGCAATTATATCGGTGCAATGAAAAACTTTGTCAAGTTGCAAGAGGATCATCGCTGTTACTTTATGGTCGTAGACCTTCATGCCATTACGGTGCCGCAGGAACCAGCTCAATTGCGTGAACAGTCGGAGGCCGTGGCGGCATTATTTATTGCAGCAGGTATTAACCCCGAGCAGTCCAACGTCTTTTTACAATCCCACGTACCTCAGCATGCGGAGCTGGGATGGTTGATGACAACCCTGACCCATATGGGCGAGCTGGAACGCATGACCCAGTTCAAGGACAAATCGGCGGGTAAGGACTCGATAGGTGCGGGGTTGTTCGTATATCCAGCTCTGATGGCAGCTGACATTTTGCTTTACAATGCGGATTTGGTTCCGGTAGGTGAAGATCAGAAGCAGCATTTGGAGCTGACACGCGATTTGGCAGGTCGTTTCAATCACCGCTACGGAGATTATTTCACTGTTCCCGAGCCGTATATCCCTGAGGTGGGCGCACGAATTATGTCATTGGATGATGCCTCTAAAAAAATGAGCAAAAGCAATCCGAATGCGGGCAGCTATATCGCTCTGCTGGATGAACCGAAAGTCATTCGCAAGAAAATCAGTCGCGCTACCACTGATTCCGGCAGTGAAGTTAAATATGACCCGGCAAGCAAACCGGAGATCAGCAATCTGATGGGAATTTACAGCCAGTGTACGGGCCTGTCGCTTCAGGAAGTACAGAATCGTTATGAAGGTCAAATGTACGGTACGTTCAAAAAAGAGCTGGCAGAGGCGGTTGTAGCCACCTTGGAGCCTATTCAACAGCGTTATCGTGACATCCGGGAATCCGGTGAGATTGGACGCATTTTGGCCCAATCCGCAGAGCGGGCGCAAGAAGCGGCTGAAATCACGCTGGCTGCGGTCAAAGAACGTATGGGGTTTCTGCCCCGCAAGCGCTAAGACAAACCGCAGGCCAACGCGATCAGGCGTTAACAGGAATGTCTCAGGAGCGGCGTTGTCTGGCCTTGATAACAAAACCCCAGCCGATGTTGCCGACAGAGAGAAGGCCCAGTAAAATGGCAAGCCAAGCGGAATAACTGATGGATATGGCGGATGCCGTCAGCAGGACAATGGATGAAACGGCGAACCACAGTGATAGACCTTTGCTCATGGGAAAAACCTCCAGCGTTCGAATGTTGAATTTTAGGAATAAGCAGGTGTAAGCGAGCCATAATAATCTTGCAAGCTTGCAATGAACCTCACTCACAAAGAAACTGAAAGGAGATTCAAATATGAGCAGACGTCGTTCAAACAACCTGCAAGTACCGCAGGCCAACGCCGCTTTACAACAATTAAAATATGAAGCCGCTCAAGAACTCGGCATCACAATCCCTCAGGATGGTTACTACGGTAACGTCGTTTCCCGCGAAACAGGCTCTCTCGGGGGATACATCACGAAAAAGCTGGTCCAACAAGCAGAGCAATCCTTGTCGGGCAGTGGCCGTATGCAGTAATACACATAAACACTCCATCTTGGAAGCTGTATTATAAGCAACTGTGATGAAGAAAGTCCGGAGCAATCATGCTCCGGATTTTTTGCGTGCATGGCTTATGACCATTGTGAATCACACAAGTCCGCTTCGTCAAGAGGGCGCTTTCATGTGGATATTTCATGGAGGGATGGATTTTTCTGTGAACGGCAAAAAAACAGCAAGCTCCGGGGTCAGGGGAGACTTGCTGTTTGTCGTTTGTGTTGCTTGCTGATATGCTTTTTTAATTCGTATGCAGGGAGAGGCGTTTCTGCATCTTTTCATGGCTGAGCCAGCCGATGTAGCTGTTGATCAGTCCAAACTGCTTATCCATGGCGACCACGGCCACGAAGGGATATTGTCTCCGGTGCTCATAACGAACATCTGCCCAACGTACAATGTAGCCCCATTTCAGCTCTTCCACCTCCGCAACAGCAAAGGAAGAAAAATAGCGGAATGCCTGCACATCACGGTAGGATTTGGATGCTTCTACGGCCGAATGTGTGGACGGAACCGCGTGTTTTGTCCAAAAAAGATGCTTCCCGTTCAGTCCGCCAATGTCATAACTTCCATTCTGATGAGCTTTTACCACATGCCACCGGTTCCATGAAACCGTGGGAATGATATAATAGATATCGTCCGGCTGACGCTCGGTGTCCATATCATGTACCGCGTTTCTGGTACGGAAATGACTCCAGGTGCGCCAAATATAGTACAGGCCTGTAATGATGTACAACGTAATAAATAAGGGAGCTGGTGTAACCAGTCCAGTGATCCACAGTAGAATAGCAGCAACATGGGTGCCGAATATAAAGGGATCAAAGATGTGGATAATATTCCATGATATCCATTTGGGCGTAAACGGCCGGAATGCCTGTGTCCCGTACGTATTGAACAAATCTACAAACACATGCAAGCAGACGGCAATCGTGACCCACAGGGCGACATGTCCCATAGGCACGTCCCTGAAAATAAGGCCAATTAATCCCGTTATAGACAAGATCCATATCAACCAGAAGGGAATGGAGTGCGATAGTCCACGATGATTGCGGATGTAGGTTGCATTGTTTCTTAATCGCAGCAAGGTGTCAAAATCCGGTGCCTGTGACCCTACGACCGTGGCAATAAGTATGACTGCCGCCAACTTTGGATCTGCGGCGACGGCAGGATCGGTGTAGGCCAGCCCAGCCAACCCGATCCCCATGACAAAGTGTGTGGCTGTATCCATTTCTGTCGCTCCTTTTTGTATTGTATCCTGTACTTATTACTACCCAAATTTACTGTAAACGATTAGCAGGGTCGATTCGTCATCGAAAATGTGAACGTTTTGTGCGTTTTCTGTCAAACTTTTTAGGAGTACTATATGATAAAATTTATATCGGAGTTCAACTTACTCCCGAATTCACACATTTCTAAGGGGGAGTTACTCACAGTGGATAATATTAGTTATGAGGCTACTTCGGATACGGCTGCCCATTCGGTTAAATCCAAACCACCCGGTAAGGCGGGTACATTGAAAGATTTTATAACGGTCACCAAGCCAGGCATTCTCCGCACCAATCTGGTTGCGGCATTTGGCGGTTTTTGGTTAGCCTCACAATGGGACGTTGACTATATAAAGCTGATTCTGACGTTGGTAGGTACAATGCTGGTTATGGCGTCTTCTTGTGTTTTTAACAACTATTTTGATCGTGAACTGGATTTGAAAATGGAGCGTACACGCAATCGTTCACTGCCAACAGGGCGTTTGACTCCCACAACGGTGTTGTCATACGCTATTATTTTGGGTGTTGTCGGGCTGGCTGAACTTTTCTTTTTCTCTGGTGTCAAGGCAGGATTGCTCGGTGTACTCGGCATGTTCGTATACGTCGGTATTTACACACTTTGGTTGAAACGTTCATCCACTTGGAGTACATCCATTGGCGGTATTTCGGGCGCAATGCCTCCTGTGATCGGCTATGTAGCCGCTTCGGGTCGTATTGACATGGGCGCATGGCTCTTATTCGCTCTTTTGTTCTTATGGCAGCCGCCTCATTTTTGGGCACTTGCAATCCGCAGGGTCGAAGAATACCGCGCAGCCGGATTTCCGTTGTTGCCTGTTGTGAAAGGCATTCATCGTACTAAAATTCAAATGATTCCTTATATCGTGCTGCTGATTCCGGTACCGATCCTGATGTATGCTTATGGATATGCTGGCATGATTTTCATGATTGTTTCCGTATTACTGTCCGTTCTCTGGGCATTTTATGCCTTTAAAGGTTTTATCATTAAAGAAGAAGAGACGGATTCCTGGGCTAAAAAAGTATTTTTCTTTTCCATTAACCATCTGACACTCAGCTTTCTGCTGATGATCGTGGATACGGTTCACAAGTTCTAAGACAAGACATTTTTAATGAAATTTGTTGCGTGTTACATTTAGCTGTCCATCAGGCATAAAAGCGGCCTGGCGGACAGCTTTTTTTGTGGATGGTTTTCATGACTATGGTTTTATAGCTAGGGAACAGACGGGTATAAAATATATTCTTCCAGCCCTGCCTTTTCCAACTGTGCGATGACATATTCATCTGGTGTGCCTTCTACTCCTGCGTATCCTTTGCGGGTATATATATGATGCGCATCCGGAAAAGAATCTGCCAGTACACCACGTATTTTTTTGCCTGAGCTGTCATTGTCCGTAAATAAATATATTTCGTCATGCTTGGCCTGCTTGCGGAGGGATTCCAGTTTTACTGAGTTTAGTGTGCCGAAGGTGCATAAGATATGAACCTCGGGATCAAGTAAACGACGGAGTTTACTGCGGTCATTTTTCCCTTCAACAATAACGGTAATCGTCATCTTGCTCACTCCCTGCCTAAAGCCTGTGCTCGAAATTCCCCGGGAAATGAAAGAATATGTGTATAGTGTAGCTCCAAACAGGGTTCTCATGCAAAAAGCAACAAAATAGCCTGCCAGAAGCGGCAGGCATGGGTACAAGGACGGCATGTTAGGGCAATTCAGACATTAAATCCAGCAAATACGGAGAATAATGACGAGCAGAATATAAAGAACGAGAATGGTGCCGGTCGAAGTTCCAAATCCACCACAAGAAACAGGGCTCACAGGATGACAGTGGCTCACGGAATGCACCTCCCTTCATACATAAATGTTCAGTCAAACCAGTCTATGTTGATAAGTGCTTTAGGTACTGTGCATTCGCCTTCTTGTAAGGTACTTTGGGCGCTAAAGGGAAAGTATTTCAAGCGATCTAGGAGTGATGCGTCCCTGAGGCAGACAGCGGCGGTGTCGGGAATAACCGCTGAATGGGAATGAACAGCACGCCGGTCATCAAAAACAGGAAAGCGATAAAAAAAGGTGAAAAATGAACGGGGAGCTGGCCAGCCAGCACCGGTCCGGCAAAGGAGCCGATAGATGTTGCAATGGATTGCAGCGCAAAGGTTTTACCCAACCGTGCTCCTCCAAGGCGTATAAAGAGTGAGGCTAGCGCTGGAAATGTAATGCCTTTGGCTGTTCCAAGTATAAAGAGTACGATTCCAATCACTGACTCGGGCAAGGTGGCGAGGGCATAAAAGCACAGGGACATCAGTATGATGCCGGAAATCAGCCGTACCATCGGTGAATACTTGTTTAGAAAAAGCAGACTGAGTGTACAAAGCGCTCCCAGACTGATAATGGAAAAGAGCAGTCCCGTGGACATCATGGACGCAGTACCATTGTTGCGTAATGGGATTTCGTAAAATAAAATGCCTTGTGCGCACGCCAAAACAAAAGGCACAAGCAGGTAACGCCAATTGAAAGGTAAAAGCGGCTGTGCCCCGGTCAGTGGAGCGGGTGCTACATGCCCGTCAGACAGTTGAGCCTGGAGAGCAGGTGCCTTTTTAGGCAATGTAAAATAAGCCGTGAGTCCTGTAACCACAAGAATGATACCTAAGGAACGGAACGTCTCGCTAAAGCCAAAGCTGGCTACAATGAATGCGCCTGCCGCTGGAGACAGGACAGAGGCTAGCGTGTGAACTACGCCATGTCCCGACATGTATTTACCCTGCGTAACCGGATGATCGGATAGCTGGGCGAGCATAGTCATGCAAGCCGGGGACAAAAAAGCCAGCACAAAGCCGCTGATGGCACGAAGAAAAAGCAGCTCCCACGGCGTATGAATGTATGCTTGAATGATCAGGATGATCCCTGCGGCTGTCAGGCTGAACATAATATATCGGCGGCTGCCGTGTTTATCTACCCTTGGCCCTGCCATTAAATTACCGGGCAGATGAGTCAGGGAGTATATCCCCAACATCCAGCCGATAAAGGTGGGCGTTGCGCCCAGAGAGATGGCGAATGGTGTCAGAATAGGATATTGTGCGTGCAGATCAAAAAAAGCGATGAACAAAAAAAGATACAGCCAGAGGGCTGTTTTCAAGTGATGACCCCCTTTTCCTAAATGGACTTTCTATGCTGCTATGTGCATTAGCTCTTTCTAAGTTGTACGCTGGAGTGGACGAACATAGACCCTTTTTGTGCGGACAAGGGGCGGAAAATAGCTAAGCTGACAGGGCGTTATGTAATCATGTATAATTACATAGACGATTTTACAATTCAAAAGATGCAGTTGAAAACGGGAGTGTAGTGAAATGGATAAGAGCGTCTGGACAGAGTTTTTAAAACACAATTGGCAGATCGTTCAGGATAACTGGCTGTATATATTCATTGGGCTTGTCCTATTGCTTGTCATATTGAAGGTTGTGAGAGCACTTGTTAAATGGCTGATTGTCATAGTGGTGGTTGTGGGCTTGCTGATCTACAGCGGTATTTCCTTTGATCAGGTCGGCAAGGTAGTTACCCAGGCGAAGGATGATGCGATTAACAAGTTTCAGAGCGAGGCCCTGAACATGATGATCAAGGAAGGACGGGATGCCAAATACACCTCTAACGGAGACGGTACATTTTCGGTAACCAGCTCCAATCTGGAGGTAAAAGGTCCGTTCGAAGGCGATAAGGTCAAGGTATGGTTTCAGGGTATGCCGCTGGGCGAGTGGAGCATGAGCGACACCGTCAAGAAATATATCGAAAGTGCGAAAAGCTCGATTGTTACACAACAGTCGCCGCAGTCGCCGTAAAGACAGGGGGGAGCATGATGAAACCATCCTGGCTGGAGCCTGTCCTTCATTGGAATGGTGTGACGGTATTTTTGATCGCTATCGTTCTTTCGTCGTTAATACAGGGCTGGCGGCGAGGAGCTTCCAGATCTGTAGGTGCGCTGTTCGGTCTCATTGTGGATGGCATACTGACCGTTGCCGGAATATTGTGCTCATTGGGGTTGGCTATGTGGCTTTCACCGAAGGTGCAGCAATGGCTGGCCGCTTATATGGAGCATTTGCCACAACGTGGACTGAGCGGAATTGAGCAATTTTATTATACGCTTGTAGCAGGGCTTGAGAGCTTTCCGCTGCTGCGTTTTGCCGTATTGTTCATGCTCAGCTATGCTGTCGCGCAATTTGTGCTGCGAGCGATGTATGTGATGATGGTGGGTGGCAGATCGGATAACTCTCTACGTGAGCAGGAAAAGAGATCGGGCTTTTTCAGCAGACTGGCGGGGGCTGGAATTGGTACGCTTATCGGTGGAGCACGCGCTGTAATGGTCATAGCGTTACTGTTTATAGGTGTAAGCCTATACCCGAACAGCGCGTTTAGTAGCTATGTTCAGGCTTCACCGATTTATAAACAAGGGGCGCAATCAGTCATTGAACCTTTGTCAGGTACGCTGATTAAGGATAAGCTGCCTGTATTTACGCAGGCCGTCACCAAGGAATTGAACGGCATTTTGCAGCGTAAATATGAAATGATCGACCAGGGTATTCCGAACAATATTGAGCAGGCCGCGACCAAGATTACAGAGGGGGCAAGCGGCGATGAGCAAAAGGCCAGAGCGTTGTATCAGTGGGTAGGCACGCGCATTAGCTATGATTACGGTAAGGTGGAAGCCTATGAGCAGCGTGGTGACTGGCATGAGCAGACTCCCAGAGATACGTTTGATACACGAAAGGGTGTCTGTATTGACTATGCCCGCCTGTATGCGGTGATGGCCCGTTCTCAGGGACTTCACGTCAAGGTGGTGACCGGGCTTGGCTACAACGGGCAGGGAGGCTACGGTTCACATGCCTGGAATGAAGTGTACTTGAGTGGGCAGAATCAGTGGGTACCGTTAGACCCGACCTGGGCACAGAGTGGAGACTGGTTTAATCCGCCTGGTTTTGCCCAGACACATATCAAGGATAAAGTGATTTAAAAAGGAGTGGAAAAGGGCACATGAGAAAGATGGACAACGAGCAAGGAAAAGACAACGAGACGTCCGACCGAAAAAGATTCAGCTTCCGGATCAATCTGTTCTTTTTCAGCTCGTTCATTATATTTACGGTCATTATTGTAAGACTGGCGATACTTCAATTTGTGGAGGGCCCTCAGCTTAAGCAGCAGGAGGCCAGTAATGTTACCAAAAATGTACCGCTTACGCCGATTCGCGGAACGATTTACGATTCAACCGGACAGAACAGGCTGGCATATTCTACACCTGTACAATCGCTGTATATCACGCTTTCCAAGAACTACAGTGATAGTATGGAAAAATTGCGTGATAATGATAAAAAACTGTTGCCTGATCTGGAGAAAATGACACAGAAGCTGGCGAATCGGTTTGCCGAATATGGGAATAAAGATGAGCCCAAAATGACGGCAGCGCAAATTATGGACGCTATGGATCGGAACTATCAACGGTTTAGCGGTTTTACGCCCCGTCTGATTAAAACCAATCTTAATAAAGATGAAGTTGCCTATTTCATGCAGCATAAGAGCGAGTTTCCAGGGGTAGATGTTGTTGAGGAAACCGTGCGCCATTATGATCCTGATACGGTGGCTGTCCAAACGGTTGGTTACATTAAAAGCTATAAAAGTGCGCGTGAAACTTTAACAAAATATAAAGACATTCAAAAGTCTCTTTCCGCAGATAATGACCCAGGCCTCGTTTATATGGATAACGAATCTGTTGGCTTTGATGGACTGGAGCTACAATATCAGGAACAGTTGCGGGGGAAAAATGGCTATAAAACCGTCCCGATTGACCCGCGCAACATGCCGGAAGGTGTAGATTCCGTTACTCCCCCGGAAAAAGGAGATAATATCTATTCAACGATTAACAAAGAGATTCAGGTTAAGACGGAAAATGCTATTATGGATCAATTGAGATGGCTCCATACACATGCTGTATCTGGTAGTACACACCCTTATGCCAAAACAGGCTTTGCAGTGGCTATGGAAGTGGATACTGGTAATGTTGTAGCCATGGCGAGCATGCCGGATTATGATGCAAACTATTGGCAAACCGGAAATATTTCGACAGAAAAATATAAAGAAATTGAACATGTTTATCAAAACGGTACAATTAAGAACGTTGGATCTGGTCAATCTGGACAGCATCCTGATTCTACTGTACTTCTTGGATCAACTATTAAACCGTTGTCTGTTCTTATTGGATTGGAAGAAGGACTTTTTACAACAAATACGTATTACCAAGATACAGGTGCGGCTTATTTCGGACGTAACAACTCTTCGCGGGTGCGAAACGCATCTGGTCATGTATACGGCTCGTTAGACCCAGCTTCCGCGATTCGCCATTCCTCCAATGTGTTTATGGTCGACATGGTTGGCAAGCGCTTATACAACAAATATATTAATAACACCTCAGAAGACCAGGGCGTCAACGTATGGGACCGTTACATGAAGGAGTTTGGACTAGGCGTTTCTACTGGAGTAGACTTGCCCGGTGAGTTCCTGGGGTATCGGGAGTACGCGAGGAGCAAAACAGAATCAGCACTTTCCAAATTGGCTTATGCATCTTTTGGGCAACAAGGTAAATATACACCTATGCAACTTGCGCAATATGCAGCGATGATTGCAAACAAGGGCAAACGGATGGAGCCGCATCTGGTCAGCCAAATTAAAGATACCAACGGCAATGTGGTTCAAAGCATTAAGCCTAAAGTGCTGAATGAAGTGGATTTCCCGGATGCCTATTGGAATGAGGTTATACGCGGGATGTCGACCGACGTCAGTGCATTTAATGGTTTCCCTTATGACTTTGCCCGCAAAACAGGTACTTCGCAGCAAAGTGTAGGCGGCAAGCTGAAAGATAACGGGGTATTTATCGCCTTTGCGCCACGCAAGAATCCCAAGCTGGCCGTAGCGGTTGTCATTCCTGAAGGAGGCTTCGGGGCCTGGAGCGCAGGACCTGTAGCACGTAAGATCTTTGATGCCTACGACGAAGTGTATGGATTGGACGGTGTTCCGAAGAAAAAAACTGGGAATTCAGCAGATAATGATGGAAAGTAAGATTGTAAAAGTAAATAATAAAGATTCGTGAATTGTGCGAATAAAATGAGACTCATTATATCTAAGTACTCCAAGAGAATTCAGCAAGCGTACATCTTGTATGTCTTATAATAAGTATATCGGCCCATCATTTGTTTCAAAATGATGGGCCGATATACTTATTATAGCTGTTAATGGTTCGTTTCATCTGAGCAATCTTCGCTCCTAAAAATTCCTGGATCGAAGAAAATTAATTATAATCCAATATTTATAAAATTATTACATTTACTTCGATGCTCTCAACGAAAAAAAGTAACAGGTGCTTGAGAGCAAGTAATCCAGTCCATTTGGTGTTTACTGTAGATCAAAGATCGGTGTTGCTTTTTAGCTCTTAGAGATTTTTTGGCGCCCTTTGGAGCTTCGTAACGGTTTTCGGTGAACGACTTCTCTAAGAAGTTCTGGCGATACCTTGTTATTTTTCCGGGAAAGTTGAGAGGTGCTGATGGAGTCCATTCCAAGTTCGCTGTGGAACCCTTCATGATGCTGAATATCGGCCAGAATATCTCGTAAACCCAGATGTTGCTGAAGCTGAGCGTCGATGAAAATGAGAAGATAGGCTAAGGTATGAAGCTTCTTCACAATATCGATCATCACCAAATTCGAGTGTCCAATCCGAAATTAATTTGCGATTTAAGGGTGCTACCCATTTACCAAATGACGAAAAAAGTGTATCCTTGTCCATGTGTGATCTCCTATAGTTAGGGATTTGGACAGGATTACCTGCTCCCCTAATTATGGAGATTTTTTTATGGAGTGGACAACAAGTTTTTAATATTTATAGCACAATTTATAGATTTTTTGATCGATAATTTTTATGCAACGCTAATGACTGGAAATAAATAAACAAAGGGTCCATGGCCGGATTCGTGTAGAATGAAAATTCCTACGTCCCATTCACACAAGGAGAATCCACCATGAGCTACACATATCTTAGCATAGTTGAACGCAGCAAGCTAGAAATCCTCCATCAGCAGGGGAAGAGTGCCAGGGCTATTGCGAAGGAACTTGGCCGACATCATGCCGCCATTAGCCGGGAACTCCGCCGGAATGCAGAGCAAGAGGCTTACCACGCCGAACACTCTCATGAGAACTATGGCAAGCGTCGTAAAACCTCGATCCCCGCAGGGAAGTGGACACCCGAGCTGGCGACGGTCATCAAAGAGAAGCTTCAGGCGACCTGGTCTCCAGAGCAGATCGTGGAGCGACTGCGCGTCAGGAAGGACAACGTATCGTGTGCTTTAAAACCATCTATCGTTGGCTGTATGTGGGTCGCTTGGTGAAGGGCGTGTTAACCGTCCTTCGGCACAAAGGCAAACGCAGAAGCCTGCTGTAGGCAGACCGATTTCCCAGCGTCCGAAAGAAGTCCGTTCTCGTCAGATGTTTGGACACTGGGAACTGGACACCGTGGTTTCGGGGCGTAGGAAAAGTAAAGGCTGTGTAGCTACATTTGTGGAACGCAAGACACGCCTGTACACCGCCATTCAGATGCCCGATCGCACGGCGCTATCCATGGAGCTTGCCTTTGGCGTTGCCGCTTCCCAGTACCCTGCTGGCGCCTTCCAGACCGCAACCGCCGACCCGAGGCAAGGAGTTTGCCTGTTATGCCAGTCTGGAAGCTACGCATGAAGTGCAGGTCTACTTTGCTGACCCTTACTCGTCATGGCAGCACGGCTCCAACGAGAACGCCAATGGGCTCTTGCGCGAATTTTTCACCAAAAAGACTGATTTCGCCCAAGTGAGGGACGATGAATTGGCGCGTGCACTAGACCTCATCAACCACAGTCCACGAAAATGTTTGGGCTGGAAGACTGCTCACGAATCCTTTTCAGAAGAACTGTCGCACTTGGCTTGACAATCCTTCATTAAAAAAACATAAAATGTCACAAATATATATACTCTTTTTAAGGCATAGAGGCATAAAATCAAGTTGTAAGTCAAAAACAAGGAGGGTTTTTATGCAAAATAAAAAAAATAAAGTCGTGGCTATGGCGAGTCTCTTGTTTTTAACAATCACATCTTCAGCTTATGCGGATGTTTCCACAACTTCTGTAACTTCTGATACTTATTCTAAAGTTCCTACACAAGAAAATGGTTTAATTAGCACGATGGGTACTTCTAAATCGTATAATTGGGGCCAGACTACTGCAGCTATTTATTGTTCAGGAAGAATTACTGTGCATACTTTTCCAAAAGGACAATATTACTTTGGAGATACACTTTATGTCTCAGTCTATAAAGCAGGAAGTCCTGTGTCAGTAGATTCTTATACATTACAAAATGCTAAGCAATATAATAATACTGTTTCCTTTAAAAATCTGTATGGTTATTATTATATTAATGTTGAACCGTCCTCTTCTTCTATGAAAGGCACTTTTTATGTGGGTTACAATTAAAAATTAAATCTATTAGGTTTGTTTAATGGTATAAAATTCATCTTTTATAATGAGAAAAAAGTTTATTTATGTCATGTGGACGAATCTCTGTAAATGATTAGCGTATTTTTTCCGTATAACACTTATAGATCATAACAGTTGATAAGTTATTTTCATGTAACGTCCCAAATGATTCTTCTGGAAAAGGAATCTTCTATGTTGAATACTAACAAGTTTTGAAATATTAAAAATTGTGAGTACTTTTTGCGGATTATCAAGTCAAGTGAAACAGAACTTCTGTAGATGATTCATGAGCCGTTTTTCGTATATTGGATATTTTCGTGGATGGTTTTTGATCAGAGGGAGGACTTGTTCCACTTTTGACTTCGGCAACTCCCTTTACCATTAGGTGAAATCAAGTAAGGGATCATTTGAGTTCCATTGTCGTGTGCTGTCAAAAGAGGCAGTAAAATTGACATTAGAAATAAAAAAAATCGATTGGAGCGGCGATCTTTTCTCGAAATTCAATTGGGGAGAGGTCGTAAAGTTTGTTGTGAAAACTCTCTGTAAAACGCAATATAGTTTTTAAACTTTATAACACATAAGATTTTTGTAATAATTTAACTATTGTTATTTTGGCTCAACCTAAAAATTAGCGATTAATACTTTAGCGAACTAAACGATGCCGATTGCATTCGATTAAAATGCCAGCCTTGTAACATCTACGATTGCGAGTGAAATAATGTCGGCGTTGGTACGCTTTGGTGCGATTATGTCGTCCTTCCACAGTCGCATGGGTCCAGCGACAGCGATGGTAGTTCACGATTTCCTCTTTCCAATTCCGCATCGTTTTCAAGGCGGCTTGCACCGCTTCATGCTCAATCCCCTCCCCCTGCTGACACCAGCGAGTAAAACCAAGCTGGGCCACATGGAGATTTGGCGAATAATCATACCCGTGAGAGAACGACTCTTTCCATTCCCATACCTCACGTAGCAGCGGGGAGAAGGCCAGCAGTTGATCTAGCTGAATCCGACTCTTGTCCGGTAAAGAATCGGCAGGCGGATTCAGCAGGCGATGATGACTTTTCAGATGGCTTTGGCCCGAGGGGAAAGGGTAGACTGAACTGATTTTCGGACGACCTGAACACTTTCAATGACGTAACCGTGAACGTGGAACCGATCGGCGATCTGGATTGCTTTCGGAAAACACTCGCTGATCCAGGTGTGATACGTTTGAGCCAGGTCCATCACAACCGCCTTGGGATTCAGGTTCAAAAAATCGGGATGTCCCTGGGCATACGTACGTAGCGCATCCAGCTTTCGCCCCGCAAACAGGTCTAGCATGGTTTCGCCTCGAAGATCGTGAATACCGGTATTGTAGGTGTGCCTCTTTTTGATCGCAAAGTCGTCGATGCCGAGTACCAGCTCGGCCTTGTCTTTAGCTTGACGCCAAGCCTGCTGGAGCAGACGTTCGTTCTCTGCGGGAAGGGCTTCTTGATGCATGAGCTGAACCGTGCTGGCGGGAGCTTCTTGCATTCTCGCACTATGCGCTGCCGTGGAGCCTAGCGCCTGGTTTACCGTCTGTGAGCGGAAAAGACGACTGTATTGTTCCTTGGGGCCAACCCACGTATACGACCAAACCAAACCAATATGGCACCGCGAGCAGGCTAAGCGTAGCGAGGGAATGTGCAAAAAGCACTTTTTACCAAAGATGCTGACATGACGAATCTTACGCGGCTTATTTCGGCCGTCTCGCTTCACCGCTTGTTCGGAGTAGCAGATCGGACAGGGCTGTGTATACGCCACCGGTGAAGCTTCCAAATGCACTTCCGTTTCATTGATGGAGAGAACGCTATGAAGTTGTAGCTCTGGTAATTCGAGCAGTTCGTTATATACTGGAGTGACATCTGTCATATCCTTTTTTTGTTGTTGAGGTAGGACTTACAACAATACAGGAAATACAGATGTTTTTCCATTTGTATCCTCGTTTTTTCCGTGTTTCGATTTTCAACTGCTAATTTTGGTTTTGAGCCATTATTTTTACATAAAAATTAAATTGAGCTATAAGTATGGGAGCTGGCTTTATGACTGCCAACAAAAAAAAGTTAATATACTATCTGTTTTTTATCGTGTTATTTATGAACTTGTTTTTATTATTTCTCTATTCCATTAATTATGATATGTTACTTTTTAAAAAAAGTAGTTATCTAATACCTATCTTCATTAATATCATTGCTTTAATTTTACTTTCTACTATAAGTAGCGGAAATTTCTTGGTAACTTTTGTTGTAATAATAGGATTACTTTTGTTATTACTACTTAAGGCCTTATTTACCCAATTATTGCATCCTTACAGCTACGAACAAGTAACATCCCCTATAAATAACAAGGTTATTCTTACTGAACATCGAAAATCTCTACTTGATGGAAAGGTTTCGTTTTACAGGATCTATCAAGTGAAATTTGTTGTATTTACAAAACAACTTACTAAAAAAGAGATAGTTATTGATTATCCATATACCCTTGATCCTTCTCAAAAAGAAATATTTGATTACGAAGCACCAGAATGGAGAGGAGAAAATACAGTAATATTCCATACAATAGAGGGACCAATAAGACTTATCATGGATTAGTCAGAGAAGGAAGTTATGTGATGCTAACTAAAAAAGTTGGTATGAATAACATGGAAAAATGGTGCAAAAAATCTAGGGTGAAGGAGTTTAACATAAGTAGTGTAGGATCCAAGAGAAGGAAAGTTACTCTCCTAATTAGCCGAGAAATTAGAACTACTCGACTCTAATTAGAGATACAATGTATTGGCTTTCTTTAGTTCTTTTGATAGTTATATTATTATACTCTCATTACATAATTGATACTCAGTTCGTCGGTAATTTTCTCTTAATTATTTTCTCTGTTTTCTGGGATAGTGTAATAAAAGAAATTTTGTAGGCTTCTAAAATCATGTTGGTGCACTGTGCTTTCCTGAGCTATATTCTTGAGTAACACTATTGAAGGCTAAGTAACTAGCTTTATCTTATGTTGTTGTGTTTCCGTAATGTATAAAATATATTTTGAAAGTGTTTAAAAGGAGGTTAACAGAAATTATTCTGATGGATATTTCTTTTAGATATTAGCTGTGCATCAACTTTTATTTTTGACTATGGCTGTTATACAAAAATTATGCCAACCTTAAAATTTAGAATGTAAGTCGTTGTGTTAGGGTAAATTCCTATGATCTTTAGTCCCGATAGACAGGTTAAAAGCAGGAGGTAGTCATTAAGACATTGCACGTGGATTTAAGGATGCTTTAGCATCTATGATGAATGCTTAACTATCTTTATTCAGCCATAATATTGTACTACGTAACAATTCATTAAAGCTTCTCTCAGCCTTTGTGCTAAGAGGAGCTTTTTTTATGCTTTTTCTACGTTTTCTTACAAAATTGTCACCATCAAATTCATCATTATTTACGTCTATTATGGTAGGATCAGGGATATGATAACCTCGGTGAAAGGAGTAATGACCAGAGAATATGGATAGAGGAAGTTTGGATAAGAAGTTTTCATTCAAAAAGAAAAGTCATGAAGAAAATGAAGAGGTACAGAAAAAGCGGACGGTTTTTCGGACCAATCTTCTTTTTTTCAGTGTGTTTGTGTTATTTGTCATTATCATTACCAGACTAGCGGTCTTACAGTTTGTGCAATCGGCAGAGCTGAAGGAGCAGCAACAATCCGTAAATACGAAAAATGTTCCGTTAGCCCCGAGTCGCGGTACAATTTATGACTCTACGGGTCTCGTCAAGCTGGCGTATTCAGTTCCGGTACAGTCGCTGTATGTGACTTTATCAAAGGATTATAGCAAACGTGCGGAAAAAGACCGTAAGCCGGGAAAAAAGCTGCTTCCTGAGTTTAATGCTTTTGCTGAAAAGCTTGCTGCCAAGCTGAGTGAGTTAGGAAGTACGGAGAGTGAGCAACTTGATGTAGAAAAAATTAAGGAACGGCTGGACAAGGACTACACTCAATACAGGGGTTTTACTCCGCGTCTGGTCAAATCTGACTTAAATCAGAAGGAAATCGCATATTTTCTGGAGCACCGGCAGGAGTTTCCCGGAGTTGAGATTGTAGAAGAAAGTGTACGTCATTATGACCCGGATCAGGTGGCGGTGCAAACCATTGGGTATACGTACAAGTTCAAAGGAGCGCGGACCAATCGGCCAAAGTACAAGGAGCTATATGAAGCCAATTCGGAAGTCCAAAGACCCGAACAGGTTTACTCGGAAAGTGAGACCGTCGGATATGGTGGCTTGGAGCTTCAGTATCAGGATGAGCTGAGAGGAAAAAACGGCTATAAAACGGTAGAGGTAAATCCGCGCAGTATGCCGGAGGGCATTGAATCCATTACTCCGCCGAGAAAGGGATACCATCTGTATTCCACCATCAACAAGGAAATTCAGCAAAAGACGGAACAAGCGATTGTGGATCAGCTTCGTTGGCTTCATACCCATCCGGTATCGGGTAAGCTCCACAGCGATGCCACTACTGGCTTCGCTGTAGCGATGGAGGTCGAGACAGGGAATGTCGTAGCGATGGCAAGTATGCCGGACTATGACCCCAATGTATGGAAGACGGGGAGTACATCGCCTTCGGTATATGACGAAATTCAGCATAAAATGGGGAACGGAACGATTAAATCCGTACCTAGCGGAAAAGCGGGTCCGCACCCGGAATCCTCGGTGCTACTGGGTTCAACCATTAAACCCCTAACCGTGCTGGTCGGATTGAAGGAAAACTTATTTTCTCCCGGGCAAACTTATCTGGATACGGGAAGCGCGTACTACGGTAAAAATCGTTCTAGCCGGGTCGGTAATTCGAGCGGGCACGTGTATGGTAGTTTGACCCCTAGCAAAGCCATTGAATTCTCATCCAATACGTTTATGGTTGATATGGTGGGCAAGCCTCTCTATGCCAAGTACGGAAGTAATGCAGGGGTGCATCAGGGAATTGATGTATGGGACAAGTATATGAAGGAATTTGGATTAGGCGTTCCGACTGAAGTCGATCTGCCGGGTGAGTGGCCAGGCAGACTTGAGTATACGAGCAAGCGTGAAAGTACGCTGACACGCTTGGTGCAGGCATCCTTTGGCCAACAGGGGAAATATACGGCGATGCAGCTTGCCCAGTATACAACTGTACTTGCAACCAAAGGCAAGCGTATGCAGCCGCATTTGGTCAGTAAAATGGTGGATGATCAGGGCAACCTCGTGCGTGAGTTCAAGCCCAAGGTGCTGAATGAGGTCGCTTTTTCAGATACGTACTGGAATACGGTGATTCGCGGTATGGCTACGGATGTTAACGCATTTAATGGTTTTCCGTATGATTATGCCCGTAAAACGGGGACTTCCCAGCAGGTGGTGGGACGTGTGGTTAAAGATAACGGGGTGTTCATTGCTTTTGCTCCACGTCAAAATCCGAAGCTGGCCGTAGCGGTCATTATTCCCGAAGGAGGCTTTGGCGCGACGAGCGCTGGACCTGTGGCGCGTAAAATATTTGACGCTTATGACGAGGTTTACGGGTTGGAGGGTATCCCTAAAAAGCCGCAGGCGGCGAAGTGAATACTTGAATTCTTTTGTGGGCTTCTCTTTTTCATGGTAAAATGTCGTTGGATATAAGGGACGCACAGGAGGAAGAGAAACCATGGGAGAAAACCAATATAAATACAAACTGCTTGCGCTCGACATGGATGGAACTTTACTGAACGACAATCATGAAATTACATTGGAAACGATCAACTGGATTAGCAAGGCGGTTCATGAGGGGATTCACGTGTGCTTGTCTACCGGACGGGCGGCGATACATGCCTTGCCTTACGGACAGCAGCTTGGCCTGGACACACCTATGGTAACAGTAAATGGCGGAGAGGTATGGAAAACCCCACATGAACTGTGGCGCCGTTATTTACTCGATAAAGAGCTAGTTCGTAAAATGCACCAGATTGCTGTAGAAACCGGGTCCTGGTTCTGGGCATACTCGACGGAGGAATTATATAACAGAGATCGTTGGCCGGATACATTGGATACACAGGAATGGCTCAAATTCGGTTATAATACGGAAAATGACGAAATTCGTCATCAAATTTTGCTCAAGCTTCAGGATATGGGCGGGCTTGAAATTTCCAACTCAGCGATGACGAATCTGGAAATCAACCCGGCTGGCATATCGAAGGCCAGTGGGATTGCTGAAGTATGCGATTTGCTCGGAATTACAATGGAGCAGGTAGTCGCAGTGGGTGACAGTCTGAATGATTTGGCTGTAATTCAAGCGGTTGGACTGGGTGTTGCGATGGGCAATGCACAGGATACGCTAAAAGAAGCGGCCGATCTGGTCGTCGCTTCGAACAATGAAGATGGCATCGTTGAAGTTATCCGCGATTATGTACTTGTCTAAGAGAACGAATGATGAAGCATATAGGATAATTGGACGAGAAGGAGGGAGCCAATGGACATTGTAGGCTGGATTATTATCGTTGCGCTGTTCATTGTTGGCATGGCCGGGGCAGTATATCCCGTATTGCCAGGGGCGCTCGCCATCTACTTTGCATTTTTTGTGTACGGCTGGTTTTTCTCGTTTGCTTTATATGATAAATTGTTCTGGATCATTCAGACGCTAATTGTTATTGCACTGTTTGTTGCGGATTACGCTGTCAATGCGTGGGGGGTCAAACGATTTGGCGGTTCGCGCCTCTCCGCGATACTCAGTACGATCGGGATTATTATCGGCCCTTTCGTTATTCCTGCATTTGGCCTGATTTTAGGCCCTTTTATTGGTGCTGTGCTGGGTGAGCTGATTAGCAAGGCCCCGCTGGATCGAGCGATTAAAGTGGGTTTTGGCTCTGTATTGGGGCTGTTTACCAGCACCGTGATGAAAGTGATTTTGCAGCTTGCCATGATTATTGTATTCTTGATTTGGGTGTTATAACCCGATATCGTTATTGAGATTTGCAGAGACAGAATCGACATGCGGCTCCGCACCGGTGATGGCTCAGGCCATGACTGCTTTGCGGAGCTTTTGCATGCGTGTCAAAAGCAAGAAAGAAGGGAACGCATTTTGTCTAATAAAGAAACATTCCTTAAAGGTACGCTTATTTTAGCCGCAGCCGCCTTAGTGGCGAGAGTGCTGGGTCTGGTACAGCGCGTTCCATTGGAGCATTTGCTCGGTTCCGTGGGGAACGCCTCGTTTACCATTGCGAACAACGCATATTTGATGCTGCTCACGGTGGCTACAGCAGGTATTCCAAGTACGTTGAGCAAAATGGTCTCCGAGCGCTATGCGCTGAATCGGCCTTCAGACGCGCGACGTGTGTATCATGCGGCTTTGATATTCGCGGCCGTGGCAGGCATTATCATTACAGCGCTGCTGTATTTTGGCGCGCCTTATTTTGCTGAGCATGTGGCTGGGGTTCCGCAGTCCGCCTTAGCTATTCAGGCATTGGCACCAGCCTTGCTGCTGTTTCCAGCCATTGCCATGATGCGCGGGTACTTCCAAGGGCGCGGTAACATGACCGCAGGCGGTATTTCACAAATTGTGGAGCAGGTCGCACGGGTGGCTACTGCTATTTTGCTCGCCTTTATTATTTTGAAGCTCGGTTATGGAGATCGCGAGGTTGCGGCCGGGGCATCGTTCGGGGGTGTCATGGGAAGCCTTGGTGCCTTGGCAGTTATGCTGTATTACACGGTGAAAATGCGTCGCCAGGATCGTCAGGATCGACAAGAGCAATTCCAGGAGGAAAGCTCCGCGCTGCCGATGATGCGCATTTACAAAGACATTTTTACACTGTCTATTCCTATTGTATTGTCTTCTTTGACGGTTCCGGCCGTTAACTTTATTGATACGTCGATTGTGGTTAGACTGCTGTCCGTCCAAATCGGCTTGGATCAGGCAACCACCCAGTTGGGTTATTTGGGAGCACGTGCGCAGAGTGTGGCGGGGATTCCGCCGATTTTAGCCATTGCGCTCAGCACATCGCTCATTCCGATCATTTCGGCGGCTTTTGCCCGCAAGGATGAACGCCATTTGCAAAATCAGATGACTGTGGCATTGCGTATCTCTATTTTGACCGGAATGCCGATTGTGATGGCCTTGTGTGTAACCGCCTATTCCATCAACGGCTTACTGTTCAGTTCGCTTGGAGGCAGCGGGATTATCGCTGTTCTGACACTCGGAACGATATTCCAGATCACGATGATGACCTCCAACTCCATTTTGATCGGTATGGGCAAACCGCGTATTTCAATGGTTAATGTCTTGGTCGGTATCCTCGTTAAGCTGGCTGCGAGCTGGTTGCTGGCTGGCTGGCTGGGGATTTACGGCATCATTGCCGCAACCGGATTATGTTTCCTCGTGATTACGCTGCTGAATTTGCATGTGCTCAAAGGCATCGTATCCTTCTCCATCATGGGCCGTCGCTGGGCAGGCTTTCTGACCGCAGTCGTGCTCTCTGGAGCCATTGGATATGGTGTGAATGAGGCTTGTATTCTGCTGGTTCATATCATGCCTGCACGTGTGGCCTTCTTCATTGCATGCTGTATTGCCGGGGCGGCTGTACTGGTATGCTATCTGGTGCTGCTGGTTGTACTGCGCGTACTGCGCCGGGACGAGCTAGGTAACTACCCGCGTGTGTTGCAAAAGGTACTGCGTCCACTGATGCGTCTCCAGCGTGAGTCCACAGAACAACGAGGCTAAAGAAGCATAGGCAGTCCTCCAGCTTTTTCAGTGGAAAGGTCGCAGGCTGGCATGGGCGTCATGGGCCATCGCTGTTTTTTGGATGCCGTGGCGATGCTCATGCCGCATAGCAAATAATAGTGGTCGTCTTGGCACGCTCAGATGCCCGAGCGTGGAACCGTCCTGAAACCAGTCGTAACGGGGGATCGGGTCATAAGACGTATCCGACCAGACGGCGTTCAGCTCGGGGCTGTACAGGCGTTGTCCCGGCGGCAGCCATTCATGTGCCAGTAGCGCTGCACTCTCTTCAGGAGAGCGCAGCGCTTTTTGTTTGTCCGACGTGAACAGTCCCGGCCAATAGTCGCTGCGTGAGCCAGTGTGAGGCACGCTGGTAGCGAATGCGGTTACTTGATCCAGCACCTGCTGGTGTCCGAACAGCATGGCATACAGGCTTTTACCGAAGCCGATCCGTTCATCCAGATGGCCGAATCGCTCCATCACAAGTCCGGCGAGGCCGCCGTTTAGCCCAAGCGGAAATATGACCTGATTCAACTGGAGCCAATCGTGCAAATAAAAGCCCGGCTTGTGTGTCACAAATTTTTGAAAATATGGATCTTTTACTACCCGGCCCTCAATATAGTTTTGTTCATTGATGATCAGGGCTACGCTTATGAGAGAACTGTCCCGCCAAGCCCAGAAACGTTCCCAGAAGGGTCTCATGAATGGTGATACATGAAAATGGGGGAGCAAATGAAAGCAGCTTCGGCCCAGATGACGGCTGTGCATGTATAGTTGCAGCTGCGGGTAGGCATCTTGAAAAATAAGGGCATTGCAGCGCTCCAGCAATCGATATAACCATTCCTTTTCCTGTTCGCCGAACAGAGTGTCGATCAGGCCGCCCTTCAAATCGGTCATGTTATAGCCACCATTGCGAGAAACCAGATGAGCCAGCAGCGCCCAATGTAACTCGGGGTAGCCATGATAGCATTCAAGGTAAGCGGCTGTCCGGGTGACATTGCTGCGATTCTCCTGTGCCGTATTGTTCTTGATCCGTTCGATCAGCTCACAGTCCGTTTCGCATAAGGGCATATTCAGAGAAGAGGGACGGGAAGCGGGTCCATTCACCAGCATCAGTGCTTCGGCTTCATCCATGGCTGCTTGTGCGGTTTGATCATCCCATGGTAACTCACACAATGGGTAGCGCAGTTTGCGGGACTCGGTCCAGGCTACCCGCTTGCCTTTCCACGCTTCTTCCGCAGCACGTGGTACGGAACCGAGCAGCTTTAGCCCACCCTGAAGCTGTTGTGATGCCACATGAAACCATTCGGCGAAAGACATACTTGATAACCTCCTTTCAAAGTCTGAGAGCACTCTGTACCCGGCTAAGTATGCCGGGATATGCTAAGCGTGTTCTTAAGTATATTGCTAGTATGTCTCGATGGCAGGGCTTCCAATCGGTGATTCGGGAATAATAGGGGAGTGTGCAAAGGCGCCACTTGGCGTTACAATAGATAGAAAGCACAAGCTCTTTTTTACAAACAGAATTCAAGGAGGAATCATCCATGCAAAAGATCGTCTCTCATGAAGACTTTAATAAGGCAATATCCACTTCTGGCGTAACAGTAGCTGTGTTTAAGGCGGACTGGTGCGGGGATTGTCATTTCATTGATCCGTTCATGCCTGATGTGGAACAGCAATATGCAGACAAGCTTACATTAATTGAGATTGATGTAGAGCAGGCGGAGAGCGTCAGCCAGGAGCAAAACGTGCTGGGTATTCCGAGCTTTATCGCTTACAGTGAGGGCCGCGAGTTGGTGCGTCTGGTGAACAGATTGCGTAAATCCCGTGAGGAAATCGAGCAGTTTTTGGATCGGACTGTGGAAGTACACGCCAGCTTGGCTAAATAATTGATGTTGTGCATGGCCTCCAGAAAGCCGCTTCCTTCCAAAGGGGGCGGCTTTCTCATGGGACACGTTCACATTTTGTCAACAAAGCGCGTATGTCAAGGAACGATATATCAGTTATAATTATTGTAAGTGATCATTTCACAACAAAATGAAGTGGATAAATATTATATTTGGAAGGACATGGGTGAATTCTGTGGATAACAAAATCAGAATATTAAAGTGGCTTGCACTCGTAACATGTATTGTCATGTTTCTGGCTACCTTCGGTGGAGGCGTCGTGACGCGGACGGATTCGGGACTCGGATGCGGACGTGAATTCCCGCTTTGTAACGGCAAGTTGGTTCCAGCACATACGATCGCATCCATTATTGAATTTTCGCATCGCTCTGTCAGTGCCATGGCCGGCATGCTCTCCATCGCCTCTTTTGTTGGCTTTTTGCTGTTTATGAAGCATCGGAAGGATTTGCAGTTGTTCTCGTTACTGACGTTAATGTTTGTCATTATACAAGGAGCGATGGGGGCGATGGCAGTCATCTTTTCCCAATCTGCTGCGGTCATGGCGCTGCATTTTGGATTTGCCCTTATCGCCTTCGCCAGCGCAACCATGATGACGCTGGGAGCCTGGAAGGAACATGCCGATTCACGGTTTACTCCGCGTCTAGCCACCACACCTGTTAACCGGGGTTATCGTAATTTCATATGGCTGTCGACGATTTATACGTATATTGCTGTGTATTCGGGCGCACTGCTCAGTCACTCGGAAATTCGGAAAATTGTGGATCTCGGCGGTGTGATATCTCCGCTATTGCTTCATCAGCTTTCCGCCGGGCTATTGTTCGTGATCATTTTAGCCGTGGGACATTACTCCTTTCGCTATCACCCAAATCATCGGGATATTCGTGTATTGGGCGTTGTTTCTGTGGTGTTAATTTTTCTTCAGGTAATTATTGGTATCAGCCTGCTGTACTTCACCAGACCGGAAATTTACATGTTCGTCGTACTCGGACATATGCTGGTTATTGCAACGCTGTTCTCCATTTTGTGCTACTTGAGTTATCGGGTATGGCAATTGTCGCCGGATCGCAACATCGTTCGGACGCACACACAGCGCCCTTAAGTACTTCTTTAGGATTGGTGAAACGGATATTTTGCCCAAGTGGCGTTTAAGCACGTATAATAGCATATAAGAAACAAACCAGGCCCGCGAGTTTCTCGAGGGCTTGATTTGCTTAGGAGGAATCGTCCAGTTGATCTACCAAAATTTGCGCCAATTTATTGAAGCGCTACGTAAGGAAAGTAATCTTCAAATTATAGAAGCGCCTGTCGATCCTTATTTGGAGCTGGCCGAAATTCATCGGAGAGTTATTGAGGAAGAAGGCCCGGCATTGCTGTTCACCAATGTAAAAGGTACTCCGTTCCCTGTAGCCAGTAATCTGTTTGGCACAAACCGTCGTGTTGATATGGCCTTTGGGCCTCGCCCGGAACAACTGATGGATGCGATTGTAGGGGCGACCAAAACGTTGCTTCCACCTACCCCCAAGGCATTGTGGAATGAACGTGGGCTGATTAAGGACATGCTAAAAGTAGGGCTTAAAACGGTATCCCATAGCGAGGCTCCTGTATTGGGAGTTCGCCGTACGGATGCTCCGCTGGCTCCACTTCCAAGAGTGACGAGTTGGCAAGATGACGGGGGGCCGTTTATCACGCTTCCGCTCGTATATACCGAGAAGCCGGGTCAGTCCAAGGATCATAATTTGGGCATGTACCGTATCCAGATTTATGATGATCAGACCACCGGGATTCACTGGCAAATCCATAAAGGCGGCGGCTTTCATTATCATGAAGCTGAGCTTCGTAATGAGCCGCTGCCTACGACAGTTATCATCGGCGGACCGCCTGCTTTGATTGCGTCCGCAATTGCTCCTGCACCAGAAAATCTGCCTGAGCTACTGCTTGCCTCGCTCATTATGGGCGGGAAGCTGCCAATGACAGAAGACCCGCTCGGCGGTCACCGGATACCAGCAGAGGCCGAATTTGCAATCAGCGGCTATGTGCCGCCTAATGAACGGCGCCCGGAAGGGCCGTTTGGCGATCATTTTGGCTACTACTCTTTACAGCATGATTTCCCTGTATTTCATGTCAAGCATATGTACCACCGCAAGGATGCTATTTATCCAGCGACTATTGTAGGTAAACCACGGCAGGAGGATTACTATCTGGGCGAATTTTTACAACGTCTGCTGTCACCCGCCTATCCGCTTGTGATGCCTTCTGTCAAGTCGCTGTGGGCTTACGCAGAAACGGGTGTACATGCACTGGCAGCTGCAGTTGTGCGTGAAAGCTATTCCCGTGAAGCGCTGGTATCAGGTTTTACCATTTTGGGACAGGGCCAATTGTCGTTGACCAAATTCCTGATGCTGACGGATCGGGTCATTGATTTATCCGACTTTAACCTGCTGCTGGAAACCATTCTGGAGAGATTTAATCCAGCGACAGATTTATTTATTTTCAATCATACGTCTCACGATACACTTGATTATACGGGCCGTAAGCTGAATCACGGCAGTAAAGCGATTCTGATGGGTGTAGGTGAGCCTATACGTGAACTGCCTCGTGCCTATGTAGGAGGCGACCTGCCGGGTATTGACGAAATTGAGCCGTATTGTGGAGGTTGTCTCGTTGTATCCGGTTCGAGCTTTGAGCAGGAGCCTGAGCTGGCTGCGCGGGTGCTGGAGCGTTTGTCTGTGGGCGAGCAGGAATGGCCGCTTGTCTTTATTGTAGATGATGCCAAGGAAGTCGTTCGTTCACAAGCATCATTCCTGTGGACGGTGTTTACGCGATTTAACCCGGCTACGGATATGTATGCAGACAGCGAGGTGCGTTTGCATCATCTGAACTACAAGCTGCCAATTGTGGTGGATGCACGCATGAAGCCCGGCTACCCGGATGAAGTGTTGCCGCGCGAGGATATTGTTAAGCTTGTAGACCAACGGTGGACGAGTTATTTCGCTTGACGCCCTAATCAACCCAACAACCGGATTTTACATTCATAAAAGGAGGCGTGGGCATGATACGCAAGCTGCTAGGCGAGCCGCCACGTGTGAACAAGGGCATCCTGCTGGATGCTATGAACAGCATGTCAGATATGCTGAAACTGCTGAAGCGGCAAATTCAGGCCAGTGGAGATCCGACTCATGATTTTCGCAAGGCGGATATTTTGACACGCGGCCTGATGTCATCTTTGGATGAGCTGGAGCAGAGCCATCATGCTGCCGCCTTTTTCCGAATGAAAGTCAAAGCCGGATATGCCGAGGATATGAGCGTTGGTGAAAAATCGGATTACGCGCTGTATGTTTACTTTTATAAGGATGGGTTTGTGCGGGTATTTTCTATTTTGGATAAGCTCGGGAACTGGCTCAATGATCTGTATGATCTGAAAACAGGTCAGTACAAGGCGCATTATTCGTATTTTACAGTGCTGCGGCAATTCAGATATTTGAAATTGCATCCTGATATGACGGACAGCTTAAATGATATCAAGGACTCATACACTGACGCGATTAATCGGTTACGCAAGCGGCGCAACACCGAAATACACTATATGAATACGGAAATGCAGGATGATCTCTGGCAACGGCATCGTGCTCTGTATGGCAAGATACAACTGGAGGATCTGGATCATCACCTGGAGGATTTGAAGCAAGGTCTGGAGATGGTGAACCGTTCCCTGGCGACTGCCTTTCGTTATACGGTGAAACAATGGGAGAACCGGGAATCTCGTCCATGATTATGTCAGAAAATATCCTTTGACAAAGCTATGTAAACTATCCTATACTGAAATCTAGTTTCAGAAAAATGCTCGAATTATAATTTTAATAGCAAATTTAACGGACAGCTAAAGCTGGAGTTTAACATATTTTCTTATCCAGAGAGGTGGAGGGACTGGCCCGATGAAGCCCGGCAACCCGTTCTTTTCCGGTGTGAAACACCGGAAGGGAACATTATGGTGCTAATTCCTACAAAACCGCTAGACTTATAACGGTTTTGATAGATGAGAAAAGGTTCGCATGGTGGGGCCCTTTTCATTTCTGTGAAAGGGGCTCTTTTTGTATAATCATGAGATGGGATTTTATAAATCCTGGAGATGAAGTCGTTGAAAAGGGTAAGGAAGAGTGAAGGGGGTTGCAGCACGTTGATAGAGCTTAAGCAATTAACCAAGCATTATGGCAAAGGAAGCCGGCGCGTTAGCGCGCTGTCCGGATTGAATCTTTCTATAAAGCGTGGTGAAATATTTGGAGTCATCGGTCATTCCGGGGCAGGGAAAAGCACGCTGATCCGCTGTATTAATTTATTGGAACGTCCGACCTCGGGCGAAGTATGGGTAGATGGCGTAAATCTCGCCTCGGTGAGCCAATCACAGTTACAGAAACAGCGTCGTAAAATCGGAATGATCTTTCAGCATTTTAATTTGTTATCCTCGGCGACGGTGTATGACAATATTGCATTTCCATTACGTCTGGTGAATATGCCGAAGCAGAAGCTGGATCAGAAGGTTCGTGAATTGCTGGAACTGGTCGGTCTGGAAGAACACAGCGGGAAATATCCGTCACAGCTCTCGGGTGGACAGAAGCAGCGGGTAGGTATTGCACGAGCGCTTGCCAGTGATCCTCATGTACTGCTGTGCGACGAGGCGACTTCGGCGCTTGATCCGCAGACGACAGGGTCCATCCTGAAATTGCTGTTAGACATTAACCAGCGCTTTAATTTAACCATCGTACTGATTACGCATGAAATGCATGTCATTCAAAGCATCTGTGATCATGTTGGTGTCATTCATGATGGTAACATCGTGGAGCAGGGGCCAGTGGCGGAAGTATTCCTGAAGCCACAGCATCAAGTAACCAAAGACTTTATCCAGCGTGAGTCTGAGCATCCCGAGGAGCTGCAAGCAGCGATTGCAGCAGCAGGAGGCGGCGAATCGGCGCAGGTTGTACGAATTTCATTTTTGGGCAGCAAGACATACGATGCGATTCTGTCGCGAACGGCTCGTAATACCGGTGTTGATTTTGCGATCTTGCAGGGAACCATCTCCACAATTAAAAATGTACCGTATGGACAGCTTATCGTCCGTTTTGAAGGAAATCAGGAGGATATTGAGCATACGCTGCGCGAAGTGTCTGGTCAGGGACTTGATGTGGAGGTGATCGGACAATGAGTGAACTTGATTTTTCACAAGTGAATTGGGAAGAAATGGGTAACTCTACATTAGAGACACTTCAGATGCTCGGTGCATCTGCGTTGTTTACCCTTATTATTGGTTTGCCGCTCGGTATTTTATTGTTTTTGGCAAGCCGCTCTTCATGGAGTCTGATGAAGGTGATATACGTTGTACTTTCCTTTATCGTAAACATTTTGCGTTCCGTACCGTTTATTATTTTGATTGTTGCACTGATTCCTTTTACACGTTCGCTGGTGGGGACTTCCACGGGGGTGCTGGGTACGATTCCACCGCTGGTCATTGGTGCTGCGCCATTCTTGGCCCGTCTCGTTGAGACGTCATTGCGCGAAGTGGACAAGGGTGTCATCGAGGCTGCACAAGCCATGGGCGCCTCAACAGGGCAGATTATCCGTCGGGTGCTGTTGCGTGAGGCACTGCCGGGTCTGCTCGCCGCATTAACGATTACCGTCGTTACGCTCGTATCCTATACAGCGATGTCCGGTATGATTGGAGGCGGTGGTCTGGGTACATTGGCGATCAACTACGGATACTACCGTTATGAAACGGCTATAATGATCGTTGCGGTCGTACTGATGGTCATACTGGTGCAACTGCTGCAAATGGCGGGTGACCGTCTGGTGCGGCATTATACTCGAAAATAGGGAAACTATATAGATAGCCTTATTGATCAGGGTGTCTGAATGCTAACATTACATTTCATTGGAGGGTTAATAACATGAAGAAATGGGTATTGGCTGTATTAAGCTTGACATTAATTGCTGTGCTGGCTGCTTGCGGTACAAACAATGCAGCCGAAAATAAAGGTGGATCACCACGTGAAGTAGAGCTGAAAGTTGGAGCTTCTCCTGTGCCGCATGCGGAAATTTTGGAAGCGATCAAGCCTCAGTTGGAAAAAGAGGGCATTCGTCTTCAAGTCGTTCAGTTTAACGACTACGTACAACCGAACGTACAATTGTTCGACAAGCAACTGGATGCTAACTTCTACCAACATGTACCTTACATGAATGTGATGAACAAAGAGCGCAACATGAACCTGGTTTCTGTAGGCGCGGTTCATCTGGAGCCATTCGGTATCTACTCCCAAAAATATAAAAAACTTGATGAAATTCCGAACGGTGCTACCGTAGCCATCCCGAACGATGCAACTAATGAAGGCCGTTCATTGTTATTGTTGGAGAAACAAGGTTTGATCAAGCTGAAAGACACAAGCAACATCGAAGCTACTTTAAAAGATATTACAGAAAACCCGAAAAACTTGGAATTCAAGGAGCTGGAAGCGGCTATGCTGCCACGTCAGTTGCCTGAAGTGGACATTGCACTGATCAACACGAACTACGCTCTGGAAGCGAATCTGAACCCGACGAAGGATGCACTGGCATTGGAAGATAAAGATTCTCCATATGCTAACGTTTTGGTAGCACGTCCTGATAATAAAGATTCCGAAGCGATTCAGAAGCTGATCAAAGCGTTGCAATCCCCGGAAACTAAAAAATTCATCGAAGACAAATATCAAGGCGCGATTATCCCGGCATTTTAAGCAGGGAACGAGAACGCGTTAAACCCCAACCCCGAATTCACTTGAACAAGAGGATTTGGGGTTTCTTTTTGCTTGGAGTTGTAGGCGAAGCCTAAATATTTTATACTTGGGGGTGACCGTTCTCTATGAAGAGGAGGAAAACTGTTGAGACACAAAGTCGCGCTTATAACGGGCAGTGCCAAAGGAGTAGGTAAAATGACCGCTCTGCGTCTGGCTGATGAAGGCTGTGATATTGCGCTGAATTATGTGCATAGCCAAACAGAAGCCGAAGAGCTCAAGCAGGTGATTGAAGCCAAGGGAGTACGTTGTCTGTCTTTGCAAGGAGATATTTCGATTCAAGAAGATATTACAAGGCTGATCGGTGAAGTACAGGATCGGCTGGGCGGTGTAGATATTATGGTGAATAACGCCGGACCGTTCATCCGGGAACGTCGCTTGTTTGCGGATTACAGTGTAGCCGAGATTCATGCCATGATTCAGGGAAACTTGGTTGGGACGATATTGTTGGATCATCTGGTATTACCTCATATGCGGGACCAGCAATGGGGACGTATTATTCATTTTGGCTTTGGTCATGCTGGAGAAGCACGGGCTTGGCCGCATCGGGCGGTATACGCAGCCGCCAAGGTAGGCCTGGTGTCTTTTACGAAGTCACTGGCTGTGGAGGAAGCTCCTTATGGTATCACGGTCAATATGATTTGTCCCGGGGATATCCGGGGTGCGAACAAGGAAAAATCAATTGCCGACGTCATCGGCTTGCAGGATAAAGAGACACCACGTGGACGTCCGGGGAGTGGAGAGGATATTGCGCGAGTGATTGCTTATTGGTGTGATGAGGATTCGGATTTTATCACAGGCAACATCATGGATGTGTCGGGAGGGCTAGACCCAATTCGACCGACCATATAAGGGATTAAAATCCAATAGACTCCGTCACACAAAAAAGAGTCTTGAGCTTCGTTACCGAAGTCAAGACTCTCATAATCATCAAGTATTAGAATACTTGTACCACTTCTTGGACGCCGTCGACTTCTTCGAGAAGAGCGCGTTCAATCCCTGCTTTCAGCGTGATTGTGGAACTTGGGCAACTGCCGCAAGCGCCTACCAGCTTCAGTTTAACGATGCCGTCTTCTACATCAACCAGTTCAACGTCGCCACCATCGCGTTGCAGGAATGGACGAAGCTTATCCAATACTTCGGATACTTCATCATACATTGGAATGTTTTGTGTTTCACTCATTAGAATTCAACCCCTTTCCTATCTTTATTTATTATATTACAAAGCGGGCCAAATTAAAATGCCCGTCAACCAAAGCAGGTGAAAAAATGTTAAGACCCATCATTGAATTTTGCACTAGCAATATGCATTTTGGCACCGATGAAATGATGTCCAGACTGGAGCAAAATCCGGATTACGACGTCATTGAATACGGCTGTCTCAGCAATTGTGGTCAGTGTAACGCTGAACCGTATGCGATGGTCAACGGCGAGATTGTATCTGCCGATTCAGCAGAGCTGCTGTACGAAGTGATTATGAACAAAATCAAAGAATCCGAGGCATGGGATAACCTTGATCTCGACTAAGGTGTAATCACTCGTCAGCCTGCTTCGTTTCTGTCTATGATATATGCACCGTCCATACATGTTCAAAACAGAAGACCCACTCCCAGAATAGGTTTTCTTTGTCTGTTGCACCAACAGGTCAGCCAAAATGGCGTTTGGATTTCCAGAGCACGCCGCTTTTCAGCAGGCGGGGCACACGACCACGCAACGAGGTGCTGCCCATGAAGCCGTAGCCGAATCCGGCCTTCTTGCCAAGCGCGCCCAATGTACCACGCAGCTTCAAAGGATGCGGGCGAGGCGTTTGGCCTTTCCACAGGTCGTGTACAATGTGTGCAATCTGTTCACCTTGCACCTCCGCCGCTTGAGCGCTTGGAGAGTAGGGGAGACTGGCACAGTCTCCAACCACGTACACCTCGGGATGATCCGGGATTTGGTAATATTCGTTTAGCACAATGCGGCCTTGAGGATCTTTAGGCACAGCTAAATCCTGTACGATTTTTACCGGTTGAATCCCGGCTGTCCATACGACCGCATCTGTCACAATTTCTTCATCACAGTTGTAAATAGCGCCTGGCTCAATGCGGGAAACTGCAACATGATTCAACGCATCGACTTGATGCTCCTTAAACCAGGCATGTACATAGGCAGACAAACGCTGCGGGAATGCCGATAGTACCCGCTCGCCCCGATCCATAATGGTAATATTCAAATCCGTGCGGCTTTCGCGCAATTCCGCAGCAATCTCAACACCGCTCAGACCGCCGCCTACAATATGCACATGTCCGTAAGGTTTGATTTCATTCAGGCGCAGATATGTTTGACGTGTATTGTTAAAGGACTGGATGGTACAGCTATGTTCTTTAGCCCCCGGCGTATTGTGAAAACGGTCGGTACAGCCCAGTGCAATCACCAACTGCTCATACGGCAATGGCTCGCTGTCCTGAAAATGTACAATTTTATTTTCCAGATCCATCGAAGTGACTTCCCCGTATTTGCGAATGAGCCGTTGTTCATCGGGAAAATGCACACGTAAATCAAAATCAGATACCGTACCCGCCGCGAGAGCATAGTATTCTGTTTTTAATCCCTGAAAAGGCATCCGATCTACTAAAATGACTTGAACATCATTGGGAATATGTTTATTCAGTAATTCCTTGGTAATGGTAAGGCCACCGTAGCCGCCTCCCAGAATAACGAAATTTTTCATCAAAATTCGCCGTCCTTTCGCTGTCGTGTCCCTGGCAAATGGTCTGTTGCCTCACTAGGAAACCCTTTTTAGCTCAATTAACGTCTTATCCCGGCGACATGCAAATTCAATGTTTCCGACCAGACACAGGTTTTTTGTTATTATAAAACCCAGGGTTCCCGGCCCACCAGTAGGAAGGCAGACCAGAAAATTCCGGGGCAGCTTGACGCTGCATGGTGTGAGTAATGGGGATAAAATACGCGTGGGAAATCAGAATCCGATATTACTTTTATTCGAAAACCTCGATTTCGTTATAGAAGGTGTCCCGTTCAACCGGAATGCGTCCTGCACCTTTGACCAGCCAGATCAGCTCTTTACGGGTCAATCCGGTCGGGGTCAGTGCGCCTGCGGCATGGCTGATTTGCTCGCGCACAATCGTACCATGGACGTCCGATGCGCCGAAAGTCAGAGCGACCTGCGTCAATTGCGGGCCAATATTAATGAAGTAAGCTTTGACATGATCGATATTATCCAGCATCAGGCGGCTGATCGCAATGGTTTTGAGATCCTCGTAAGCGGAGTTTCGGCGCATGATGTTGGCATTTTTGCTTTTCGGCTGCATGGACAGTGGAATAAATACCATGAATCCGTTTGTTTCGTCCTGCAATGCGCGAATTTGCAGCATATGTTGAATACGATCCTCGTAGGATTCAACCGAACCGTACAGCATCGTCGTATGGGTTCTCATACCGAGATTGTGAGCCGTACGATGAACCTCAAGATAGCGATCTACATTCGCTTTGGTGACACGCATTTTTTGGCGATACTCATCTGATAAAATCTCTGCGCCACCGCCGGTCAGTGTTTGAAGCCCTGCCTTTTGCAGCTCCTGAAGTACTTCCTTAATGCTCAAACCGCTAATACGTGTGAAAAAGTCAATTTCCGCTGCGGTGTAAGCTTTGAGTGTAACGTTGGGGTACTTTTCATTCAGCGTCCTCAATGAGTCTACATAGTATTGGAAAGGCACATGATTATTATGACCGCCGACGATATGGAATTCTCTTACTCCTGGGTGGATATGCTGCTCAACATAATCAATCATTTCTTGCCCGGACAACGTATAAGAGCCGTCTTCCCCCTGATCCTTGCGGAAATTACAGAACGCGCAGTGCGCTTCGCATACATTGGTGAAGTACAGGCTCATGTTCTCAATAAAATAAACCTTTTTTCCGTTCTTGCGTAAATTCGCTTCGTTAGCCAACTGACCCAGTGTGAGAATATCGTCAGTTTCGTACAAATATATACCGTCTTCAAGGTTCAAACGGATGCCGTTCTGAACTTTTTCTACAATCTCCGCCATTCTGCGGTCTGTAAAGGGTGTAACTAATGTGGACATGCCTCTATTCCTCCTTCAAGTTGCTCTGTGCGAGGCTGTCCGCCAGATAAGCGTCACAAGCGCTTAATACACACAGAATGTCCCGTTCCGTCGGTACGAATCCGGCAGCGCGGAAGTATGATATGTTAAAAAATGTTACATTGACAAATGTCTCAGAACATTTCCTTTGAAATGACAATTTTTTGACAGTTCTTTTACACACTCTTCATCTATTATAAACCTCACCTCACAGGTGTTCAATACAAACGAACAGAAAAACAGGTCTTTTAGCCTGTAAGGGAAGGACATTCCATGACTTGAGCACTTGCAAATAGTGGAGTATACTGAAGGAGTACATGAAGTAAAAGAGGAGGATGGAGTCATGATTAACATCACCGATTCCGCTGCCGAGCGCTTGAAAGATATGCTGGAGCAGCAGGAAACGCCGAATATGTTTTTACGTCTGGGTGTTACGCCGGGCGGTTGCACCGGATTCTCGTATGCCATGGGCTTTGACGACAACGAGACGGATCAGGATATATATATGAACGTACAGGATATGAAGATTGTAGTGGAGAAGGAGAGCATTCCTTACCTGAACGGTCTTGAGATCGACTTTGAAGAGTCCGGCATGTCCGGCGGTTTTACGATTCATAATCCGAATGCAGTAGCGACGTGCGGCTGCGGTTCGAGCTTCCGTACTGCTACGGATGCAGGGAAGCCGAACGAAGAACCTTGTTAATTAAGGTTTTCCCAGCGGTGGTCTGAGCCGCAGAAGCCCAAATATCAGCATGGTTGGGGATTGCGGATTGGTTGGCGAAAGTTTTTAATCTCGAAATATGTGATTTTAAGATTGTAAATGAAAGGCCTCTATAGCGGTATAGTCGCGTACTATATTGTTATGGAGGCTTTTTGAATGTGTTTAAGAAACTTTATTTAAGATCATTATTACTACGTGTGGATTGGACAAATTTACTCAGGGCATTAAAAAAGCCAAATACAACTGTAAAAAGTAAGAGAGCTACGGGTTTAATTTCAATCTCAAAATAAACACTGTATAGAATTAAAAATGCAAAAAAGAGAACTGAACTATTTATATTTTGTTTCGAGTAAAGAGCTTTTAGAAAGCGCATTTCTAATTCTTCTACCTTTGCGTTCCGGCGAATTCTCGGTCGATGGACGTATGAATCTTCCATTCTGCACGAATCAGGCCATGGATGTTTTTTTTGAATCTATACTTTTTTCATTACTATCTACTTCTTTATAACTGGTTAATCTTTCCTTTAGCGTACCAGTGTGTAATTCGAAAAAGTTATTATCATAATCATAGAAATAAATAGAGTACCCTTCTCCCTTAATTCTTGATCGAGGTGGCTTCATTTCTAAGTTTAACACTTTTATTTTTTTGAGATAATTGTCTATATCTTCTTCTCTTATTTTGAAAGCAATATGATGGTATGTTCTATTAACTGTTTCTTCATTTTCCATAACAGCTATCCACTGTCCACCGATGATGAAAAATCTTTCCCTTGATAATGAATGTGTTTTTTCTCCGCTGTAATATACTTCTTTAGCTTCAAATAATTCTTTATACAGTTCTGTTGTTTTTTCTAAATCTTTCACCACAAATGTAATATGACTTACATTTTCAATCATTTTAGCTTCCTTTTTTATCATATTTGAAACAATTTAACTCTTAGAAGGATACGTTCTTAATAAGTAATTTAGCTGCCGTGTCATCAAAGCGTTGTATCCCAACCTTTTAAACTGCTTTGATAGTTGCTTGCGATGCTTTTTGCATAGGTGGAAAATGCCCTCTGAGCATCGGTACAAAGAGTGTTTGTCCGATGAGAATTTAAAACTACTAGCATTTAAAAACAACTATATAAAAAGGCTCGCAGGCTATAAACGATCCTTTATATTGTTCTCAATGGTTATGAGTTCAGATATATCATCAATCTCAAGTGCATCCGCAATTTTCACAAGTGTTTTAAGGTTTATTTGTTCACGAATGTTCCGTGACATTTCTGATATAGCCGCCTGACGAACACCAGATAGTTCGGAAAGTTGGGTTTGCGTAAGTCCCCGTTGTGTCATAACTTCATTCAATTTAAGCCGAATCTTTCTCATATGTACACCACCCTCCAGCCCATTATATCCAATATACGAATATCCGTAAAATAGTTATTGACTCTATACTTATATTCGTATATATTATTACTAATAAACGTATATACGAATATAAGTATAAAACATTAATTTCCTCTCAGCATTGTTACTATTTGATCACTTGGTACTTTGGTTCTAAAGTGGAGCGGTGTCGATACTGAAATTAAGTATTGATAAAAAGTTCCCATAACAATGATTTAGAGCGAGAGAGAGGTGTGTTGTTTATGTTTTCCAGATAATTCATACAGTAATCATGTTTATGCTGGATATTAATACATAATTAAATCAGTGCTATAAAAGGTAGGGGGAATTATTTATGACCCAATCAGTTGAATTGAAAAGAGTTACTATGGTATATGGACCTAATGATGATCCTCATATGTATGAGTTATTTGAGGGAGTTTTGTATGAGCGTAGCTATTTCTTTTATCTTGAACATGGAATATTGTATCTGCGGCATGTACGAAAGGTAGAACAACCGGATCACCCGCAACTTTATGTGGATGGGGAAAGTGGAGGGCTACAATTAGCAGAGAATGTACAACGTGAGATCATGGAGGTCGTTACAGAGCTGATCGAGCGTTTGTGTAGTAAGAATGGATTGGCGTTTTTACTGGATGAACTGTTATGGCTACATGGTCGAAGCCACATTGAGCTTAACCTTGTAAAAACAAAGGGAAACCTGTAAGCCCAGTATTGTTTTTCTTATGGTTCCTTCTATATTCCAATTATCCCATTTATGCTATAATGATTTGGACAAAATAACCGGTGGGGAAGATACGGCGAAGCTAGCCCGAGAGGGGGTGACGCCGTGTCATTTGATCTAATCGTGAAGATTCTTGACGTTGTGCTAAAGTTGGTCAGTATTACTACTGGTCTAAAGGCTTTGGTTCAAGCCTGGAAACAATCACGTAAAGACAAGAAAAACCACCGGGAATAGGTTGGCCCCTGATCCGGTGGTTTTTCGTACGCAGTATGAAATTCTCGCCGTGGTCGCCCACCGGCCTTTGTCAGAAAGTCGCGATGTGCAACCATCGCGGCTATTCTTATTTTACCCACGTATCATATGTTATATGACACATGGTACGTGATACAGCTTCTGTTTATAGTATAGCATAGTGCTATTTTTTTTTCTACAAATGGTGTTAGTCTTAACTATTTCACCGTGCTACAATGCCCTGAAATGATCTTCAACGCCCCATCCATATCGTGCCAAACGCGGGTATAGCACATTTCATCTTCAATGGGCTCATTACCTACCGTTCCTCGTAAAGAAACTCTCGTCACAGTTACCGCAGTACCATTCAGCAGAATCACTTTTTGGTCCAACACTTGCATATCCGTAGCTTCTACTTCTCCACATCGGTAAACAGCTCCTGCGCGGTGCGCACAAATAACTGTACAGCCAGAGAAGCATTGTGCAGGGATGGCACAGCGATACCAATCTGGCGCGTAATCAGGGGTGCGGTTTCCTTAACGGTCAGATCATGGGGGAATGTGGACAAGGCTAATGAAGAGACGATCCCCATGCCCAGTCCTTGTCGAACCATGCTGACCAGGGTGCTGACATTGTGAGTGGTGAAACGTGCCTGCAACTGGCTTTGTTCACGCTCGAAGCCTTCCATAATAGCAACCTCATGCCCGCCTTTACAAAAGATCATATCCTGCTGGTTCAAGTCTCGAATGGCGATTTTGCTTTGCGATTGCAAAGGGTGACCGTCCGGCAGGAGAATAACCATATTATCCTGACATAAAGGGATGACATCCACCTGTGGGTCTGGCAGCAGAATGATACCTACTTCAATCTCTCTGTTATGCAGCCATTCCTTGACTTCATTGGTAGAGCCTTCATGCAGATCGAATATGAGATTTGGGTAATGCTGGCGAATATGATGTATGATCGGGGGCAGAAAATAGGCCGATGCCGAAGGAAAGGCTCCGATGGTGATTGTGCCAACGTCCAGCCCTTTTTCGGCGGCGACCTGCTGCTCTACTTTTTCCATGCTTTGCAACATCATGCGGAATTGCAGCAGTACCTTTTGCCCGATATCTGTAAGCAGTACGCCTTTTTTTCGGTCACGCAGCAATAGCTGGACATCCAGCTCACTCTCAATACTGGCGATGGCATGGCTGACTGCGGGTTGTGTCATATGCAGTTCATGGGCAGTTTGGGTAAAATTTAGTGTTTCAGCTACGCGGACAAAGATCATAATTTGGGTAATGGTCATAAGCGAAAAGTTATCTCCCTTATCGAAAACATTCATTTTATTTATTAGTGGCCATAGTATACGCTAGTAAAGTAAAGCTCTGCAAATGGCTGTAAATGACTATAGCCGTATGAAATGAGCGATGATCATCGCTAGGGGAGAGGAAGATATCTATGAAAACATTAACACCTAAAGCTACGTTGTGGCTTGTATCAATATTAGTGATGGTGTGGGGAATTAACTGGCCGTTGGCCAAGCTGGCTTTGTCGGATACACCGCCGATTTTATTTTCAGGCATACGCACGTTGCTGGGCGGGCTAATCCTGCTTCTGTTCGCTATGCGTCACAGGGAAACCTTGCGTTTGAGACAGAATGCGTGGACGTATCTCGTTCTGGCGATATTTAATATCGCCGGATTCTATGGCTTTCAGACGGTGGGGCTACGGTATTTGCCTGCCGGGTTATTTTCCACTTTAGTATTCTTACAGCCGATCTTGCTTGGATTGTTCTCCTGGTTGTGGTTGGGTGAGCGCATGTTTCCGATGAAGGTCATTGGACTGGTTCTCGGCTTTGGCGGGGTGATCGTGATTAGCTCCGGCGGGATGGGAGGGCATTTGTCCGTCTTGGGTATCGTGCTGGGGCTGGCCTCTGGACTGTGCTGGGCACTCGGAACGATTTATATGAAGAAAAAAAGCAAGCAGTTGGACTCCATTTGGGCGGTGGCGATGCAGCTCATTTTTGGGGGAATTATACTTAATGGGATTGGGCTTACGACGGAGAAATGGAGCGATATTCACTGGAGCCCCTCCTTTATCGCTATCTTGCTGTTTATATCTGTATTCGTGATTGCGATGGGCTGGATGATTTATTTTAAACTGATCGACAATGGAGAAGCAGGAACCGTCGGTTCCTATACGTTTATGATTCCGGTGCTGTCTACGATCTTTAGTATGGTGATGCTCAAGGAGTCGCTTACCCTGACATTCGTGGTGGGATTGGTGCTGATCGCGGGCAGTGTGTACCTGGTGAATACAGCTTCACCGGGAAAACGAGGCAACCGAAGCTCGAAGGTCCATGAAACGAAATCCTGTACCAATGAATAGGGAATGCGAAAGTAGGAAAAATATACTAGATTATAAAAGGGGATCATAGTAAATTATGACTATGTAGATAGAGAGGAAGTTCGTTTTGGGGGAATTAAGTATTTATACTCAGTCTTTGGAGCCGCAAAAGGATACGGAAGCATTGCTTGAACGGGTTCAATTGGCAGCCAACCTGTGAACCATATCTCATATTTTGGGGCAAACCTCTGTCGTGACGGATGATGGTACGTTGAAGGGGGTGCTTTTAAATGTGAATAACCAACCCAATATTAGGTTTGAGGGGGCTTATAAAGGTTATGGGAAGTATAATATGGCTTTCGACGAAGAAGGCGGAAGAAGTCATAAACATAGCCATGAAACAGTATAATGCGCCTAACAAGCTTCCGATATGGGATAAAAATACGAAGGTAGAAATGACGGTACAAAATGATGAACTTGGAAAGCGGGAAGGTGGCATTTTCAAGCTTGCCAGTTAGAATTAGGAGGAACCTATGAAGGATTTTGACGTAACCCAAGCCAAGTATGATCCGAAGCAGGAAGAACAGGTGAAAAAGGGATTTTTCAAAAAGGTGAAATCCACGGCCGGGAAGGTTCCTTTTGTGAAGGATGCGGTGGCCATGTACTACTGTGCGATAGATCCTGAAACGCCTCTTTATGCCAAAGGGGTAGCCTTCGGGGCCTTGGCGTATTTTATTTCTCCATTGGATGCGATATCGGATGTCATTCCAGTGCTGGGATTCACGGATGATGCGGGTGTCGTGCTGACGGCCTTAAAAGTGTTGGACATGCATATCAAGCCAGCCCATCGGGAAAAGGCGAACGAATTTCTTTCTTGAGGATTGCTTGAAGAGAGGGGAAGCTAAGGGAATGGACAGATAAACGCCGACAGCGAGGGAACGCTGGCAGATGAAACAGAGTGAGCCGCAGGGCTGGGTGCTCCCTCTATTTGGCTGGATTTTTGCAGCACAAGGTTTTGTAGAAGGCCTGATGAGAGGTTATAATGAGCATTATCAATCAGGGAGGTAACAGCATTGAGCGTCATTATTTCACAGCAGATTACAGCAACGGGCGTGAAGGAATATACGAAGGTGATCAAAACATTTGAATCCCATTTTACACCTTTGGTTGGACAGAAAATTAGGGATACGGCTTTTGGCGATATGCAATATTATGACGTCGAGGACGTGTTTATTGATCTAGCAGAAAACGAATATTGGGTGATTTTACCATCCGTTCTGCTGCATACCGATGATATCGAGGATGTACGGGATGCGGTGCGTGAGTATCGTTCACATGGTTGGGAATGTACAAAACCTTTGTAATTGCATACTGCATAAGCATCTATATGGAAACGTCTTTCTTTTGCGAGATAGGCGTTTTTTTGTGTATTTGCGTATAATCATTCCTAATAATTGGCATGAAAAGAAAGAATTAATGTTGAAAATGCGTGAATTGTATCATTTTTTATCATAAAACGACAAGTTGAGAAATGAAAACGGACTTAATGTGTTATACTTAGTATATCAAAGGACAAGAGTCTAAAACGACCGGTAAGGCCCTTTCTTTGAAGAGCCTCGTAAGGTTCAACGTTTATCCAAAATAAATGGTTAAAAGGAAAAGGGGAAATGCTAACGTGAGAGTGAATTTGAAATTTACGAACAAAGGGCAAGTTGCAGTCGAGAAGTTTAACAATGAGGAGCTTATCGAAATCTTTACCCGCTACATTAAAACGTTAAGCAAGAAGTATGATATCTCGGTTAACGTACCTGAAGATCTGAATGAGCAGATCTTGGCAGAGGGCACCGTAAAGGTCGTGTTGGATAAGATTAATTGTGATATGGACGCTTTTTTCAAAGAGCTGAGTCGGGATATTAAGGTACCACTGGTCAAAAGATTGGGTACCAAATTGGATAACGTGTTTAAGACCGAGGTCGTGGAACAGAACTAAGAATAGGATCAAGCGAGTCTGGATGATGATTCGCAAGATGAAATCATAAAACCTCCCGAATGGGGCGCATGGCTAGGCAATGTGCTCGCTCGGGAGGTTTTATATGTTTAAATTTGCTCATTCAGCAGGAAAACATGCAATGTAGGTTCATTAGCGGGTTGTGGTCGCAAGGCGTAGCTTTTCTAAATCAAAAGAAGGCACAAGCCCTTCCTGAGCAGCACGTCCGAGCAGTGCTTCGATGGCTGCATAACCGCTGTCGCCCAGATTGACGGTAAAGTCGTTCACGTACAGGTCGATATGCGATTGAACCACATCCGAAGATAGCTCCTGCGCATGGGATAATACATATTCGCGCGAAGCCTCAGGATGTTTCAAAGCATACTCGACAGAGGCGTGTATCCAGCCTGAGATCGCATCGAGGTCCAGAGAACGGCGGGCAATAATGGCTCCAAGCGGAATCGGGAGACCCGTATCTTCTTCCCACCAATTGCCCAAATCCACTTGCTTGCTGAGTCCGTAGGATGGATATGTGAAACGTGCCTCGTGAATGACCAGTCCGGCATCCATATGTCCGTCACGGACAGCGGGCATGATCTGGTCGAACGGCATCACGACAATTTCGCCGACCCCTCCCGGCACATGCTTGGCCGCCCATAGGCGGAATAGCAGATAGGCCGTGGAGCGTTCGCTCGGCACAGCTACACGCTTGCCGGACAGGGCTTTCGGCCCTTCCGTCGTGGGGCCTTCCTTGGTCAGCACGAGCGGCCCGCAGCCCCGACCCAGCGCGCCGCCGCAAGGCAGCAGGGCGTATTCATCCAGCACCCAGGGGAGTGCAGCATACGAAATTTTCATGATATCCAGTCCGTCTGGTGTTACCGCCAGGTTGTTGGTGATGTCGATATCGGCAAATGTGATGTCCAGCGCGGATGCGCCCGGAATTAATCCATGCGCTAAGGCATGGAAGACAAAGGTGTCGTTGGGACAAGGTGAAAAAGCAATTTGCATCTATATAACCTCCGTTAATGTAGAGAATGCCGCTTCCAATGTTTGCAAAGCCTCTTTGATCCGCCAGGCTGCGCGATCACGTGGACCCACTGCATTGGAAATCGTGCGGATTTCCAACACAGGCAGCTCCAGCCTGTTAGCCGCTACGGCTACCCCGTAGCCTTCCATCGCTTCGGCAGCAGCCCCGGGAACGCGCACAGCCAGTCGTTCTGCGGTTGCTGCCGTACCTGTCGCCGTCGTGACGGTCAGGATCGGCCCGGCGACGGCTGTCTGTCCGGCGGCACGCAGCGCCTGAACGAGCCGCTGCGTGGTTGCGCCGTTCACGGCGATTCGGCTGGAGCCGAAGCCCAGCTCGTCCACGCTGCTGAAGCCCTCCGCCGTCTCGGCCCCGAGGTCGGCGGCGATGATCGCGTCAGCGACGACGACGCTCTCCAGTGCGGCCACATCCACGAAGCCCCCGCCGATTCCGGTGCTGATGACCATGCGGTAGCCCCCGCCAGCCAGCGCCAGCGCGGTCGAAGCTGCTGCGGACGGAGCGCCCACACCAGCCAGCTCAACCGCAAAGCGGCTGTCGCCTTTCAGCCCGCGCAGCACGGCTTCCCGTTCGCCCTCAACCGCGGTCATGATCAGGATGCGTCCGTCTGATGTTGTATGCTCCATCGGTTGATACCCCTTTAAATTCAGTTCATATGCTACTTTATCATACTGCTTTTTGAAACGATGTTCAAAAAGCACGACAAAAAAAGCGCTCTGTGGCGCCTTTTGTATAAACCTGCAATATTTTCACAAACCGAAAGCCAGCAGTAAAGCTGCCTTAAAGAATAACGATTAGCCTATGGTAACAGTTCGATAACAATTATTGTCATGATAAAAAAGCATTCCTAATCTGGAAGGACAGCACGGGCATAGCATATAATAATTATATCGGCTGATCCTTGGTGATCAACTGAAACATCGTGATATTGCGGTCATAATGGCTTTGGGTTCCATCCTGATTGCGCACCCGAATCATCTCACTGCTGAACAATTCGATATATCCGCTGCCAATCTCGCAGTTTACGCCCGTCGGGTCCTCCTGCCAGACTGTAACGAGATGCTGAGACAGCGCCGCGGTGAAAAATTCGATGTTTTTTTGCAGTACGCGTGGCGTTTTCTTGGGTTCCATAACGTAAATCCTCCCTATATGATGCCATTTGAAAATGAAGTAATTGAGCGTGGCTGGTGTGTGGCAAGGAACAATGATAAATATAAAAAACGGTGAAAAAGCACGGTTCGACAATCTACCTCAATGAAACAGACGTAAACACTGTACCCTTTAATGCTATTTTTGTAAAGTATCCGATTGACCTTCTCAACATTAGGCTGCGTTTACACACATTTTACATTCAGTTTACACAGCTGTGATGCTAGTGCGTTTCATCTAATAGTACAATGAAGCATGACTATACTGCATGATTGATGGAGGCCATATGTTAATAGAGAGTCAGAATAAGGATAAAGATAAAGCCGGGTCAGAACGCTACTTAAATCGGGATTTAAGCTGGATTGAGTTTAACCGCCGTGTGCTTCAGGAAGCGCAGGATACAGATACACCGTTGCTGGAGAGAGCCAAATTTTTGGCGATTGTGTCCAGTAATCTGGATGAATTTATGGCCGTTCGGGTGGCAGAGACACGAGAGAAGATCAAGGCCGGTTTTATGCAAAAGGATTTCACCGGATATACCCCCTCCGGTTTATACAAACGGCTGATCAAGCGTACGGTCTCGATGGTATCGGAGCAGTATCGAACCTATCGCGAAATTTCTCGCCTGTTGACGAAAAAGGGGATTTTGCTGCTTGAATATGAGGGCTTGAATGCGACACAGCGCAAGTCGCTGGATACCTACTTTCATGAGATTATATTTCCGGTGCTGACGCCAATGGCGGTCGATCAGAGCCGTCCTTTTCCACTGGTTCACAATAAATACGTATATTTGGCAGTTGTATTGAGACGTCAAGGGGACACGGAGGAGGATAAGCCGTTTTTTGCCATCGTGCAGGTGCCTTCCAATATTCCGCGTGTCGTGTCTGTGCCGCTACGTTCCAATAGCAAGAAGAAATCATTCATTTTAATTGAAGAGCTGATCAAGCATCATATTCAAACGCTGTTCACGGGTTATGTGCCGAAATCGGTTCAAGCCTTTCGTGTCACGCGCAATTCCGATTTATCCATTAATGAAGAAGAAATTGAAGATTTGCTCGAAGAGATTGAAAAAGAGCTGCGTCGAAGAAGACGCGGTGCGCCGGTAAGGCTGGAAGTGGAAAAAGGGATTCATCCCTTTGCTCTGATGGAGCTTCAGCGCGAATTCAAGCTGTTCGATCATGTGTTTGAGATGGACGGGCCGCTGGATTTGACGTTTCTGTCGTCCTTTGCCGATCAACTGGAAGGGTATTCGCATTTGAAGTTTCCGTCGATTAAGCCGTTGTACCCGGAAGAGCTGCCTCCGCAGGAGGATATTTTCAACGTACTCCGCAAACGGGACGTGTTGGTGTACCATCCGTATGAATCGTTTGATGCGGTGACTGATTTTGTGATTGAAGCGTCCGAGGACCCGGATGTGATGGCGATCAAAATGACTTTATACCGTGTCAACGGAGAATCCAAGCTGATCCCGGCATTAGCTCGTGCGGCTGAATCGGGCAAGCAGGTAACGGTGGTCGTGGAGCTGAAAGCCCGCTTTGACGAGGAACGTAATATTGCCTGGGCACGCAAGCTTGAAAAAGCAGGCTGTCATGTGGTGTACGGGCTGGTCGGCTTGAAAACGCATGCCAAAATTATTCTCGTGGTGCGTCACGAGCGCAACGCGCTCAAGCGCTACGTGCATGTGGGCACAGGCAATTACAATGAAAGCACAGCACGGGTGTATACGGATATCGGTTTGTTCACGTCCGACCCGGTGCTTGGCGAGGATGCTTCGGAGCTGTTTAATGAAATCACGGGCTTTTCCGCGCTTAAGACCTTGCAGGCTTTCACGATGGCTCCAACAGGGATGAAGAATAAGCTGTTCGAGCTGATCCGCAGGGAAGCAGAGCAAGCTTTGGCAGGCAAGCCCGCCCGCATTATTGCCAAAATCAACTCCTTATCCAGTCAGGAGATGATTGATGAACTATATGCAGCATCTCAGGCGGGTGTGAAGATTGATCTGATCATTAGAGGGGTCTGCTGCTTGCGTCCCGGTGTGGAAGGATTCAGCGAGAATATCAGTGTCATCAGTATTGTGGATCGCTTTCTGGAGCATTCCAGGCTGTTCTATTTTGAAAATGCAGGGGCTTCGGAGTTGTTCCTGTCCAGCGCGGACTGGATGACTCGCAACCTGACACGTCGGATTGAACTGATGTGCCCGATTTATGATGACCGAATCAAGGGGATGCTGTCGGATATTTTGCATTTGTCCCTGAGGGATAATGTGAAGGCGCGGCAGCTTCTGTCTAACGGCAGCTATCAGTTTGTGGCCAGAAACGACGAAGAGGCCCCTATGCGGAGCCAATTCGAAGCTATGAAGGTTAGAAATTGGAAGAAGGAAGAATGGACCACGACAACGTAAAATTCCATGCTTTTTGAAAATTTTTGGCGACGGCCTCCAGCTCCCGCTGTTCCAGAATCGGTTCACTGGTGCTTTCCAGACGAAGATGTAGCGCATCGTCACCTGTGGTGGGATGGATGCTGGTGATGATGCCGGATTCGCTCCGGTCCATGCCAATCGCGAGCTGGAGCAGAGAACCTAGTCGATGTACACGCTCCTCGTCAGAGGCCTCCAGAATGTCGGCATGGGTGCGCAACAGGCGAGGCGTCCGATTCTTGGGATGGTAGTCCGCGATCAGCGCGGCCAGTACCGTTTCACGGTGGGACAGACCGCCGATGCCCGCATGTAGGATCCAGAACACGGAATGCTGGCGAAAATGGTAGTAATTTAAGGCTGCTCCGGTTTTGTACAGCGTTGCGGCGGTCAGCAGCAAACGTTTGTCCATCGCTGAGGACGACACGTCAGCCCATACGTCAACAAGTTCGTCATAGAGTCGCACAGCGTACTCGTTAACCCGCTTGACGTGTGCTTCGCTAACCGGGACAGCGAATGAAAGTATATTGCGGATAGAAGCGATGAGTGGATTGTCGACCACAGGCTGTTCGGAATTGACCAGTTCATGAAACAAACCGTCACGCAAGCCCGCTCCGCTGACCAAATAGGTGGAGCCTTGAGCGGCCTCGAATATCGTTTTCAATATAATTAGCCCCGGTACAATAATGTCGGCTCTGTCTTTGGACAGACCGGCTGTTTTTTTGCGTTTTTCATAGGGAAGATGGGGCAGACTGACATAAAAATAATTGACATCTTCTGCCCTCATTTCGTAATGGTGCGTCACGGGCAACGAGTAATCCCGCCGCTTCTGATTGATTTTAGCCAAGGTACGCAAGGTACCGCCCAGACCGATGAACGGCAGGCCCGGATTGGAAAAGATCCAATCATGGTTTTGCAGCGAAGAACGAACGAAGCTCTCCATCTCCTCAATCTGCTGAGTGGACCATTCACCGTTCCTGGCTTCCCGACCAAATCGCCAATTCATGTTGACCGCGCCAAAAGGAAACGATACGGTATGAAGCCGCTGCCGCTCGCGGAACAGCGTAATTTCGGTGCTGCCGCCCCCAATATCTATAATAATCCCATTGCTCACATTCATTGTATTTACCACGCCCAGAAAGCCCGCATAGCCCTCCTGCTCTCCGCTCAGTATTTCCAGCGTTAAACCCGTTTCCTCTGCGATCCATTGAACGATCTCATCTGAATTCGCCGCATTGCGGATGGCGGCTGTAGCTGCTGCCCGCATACGAATGACCCCTTGCATACGGCATACTGCCATAAATTGATTCAGCAATGGAGCAATGCTACGAATGGCCTCTCGTTCCATACGACCATTCGCCCCAACCTTCTCGCTCAGTCGTGCGGCTTCCTTGCATTCCTGCACAATCCGGTAGGCGCCTGTCTCTGTCATTTCATAGATGACTAGACGAATGGAGTTTGATCCAATGTCCATGATGCCGATTTTGCTGTTCATGGTATGACCTCCTTGTCGAAAAAAAACGATTTGCCCGTAAATTTCGCTGCTACGTGCAAATGGTAGTCAGATTATTGTCATTGTACCAGTGATATCAGGTGCACGCTACCGCTGACAGGGATCTTGTCGAAATGGACTTGGGCCTTGGACTATTATCCAAGAATAGCCGATTGCTGTTGAGTATGTATAAGTATACCTGACGGCGAAAGGAGAAAGAGTATGATGAGACAACTTGCAAGCAAATGGTTAAAGACGAAGGCGCTGCTCCACCATCCACATATCGCCGTTTATATACCGGAAACCAGTCTATATCATGAGGAACAGTTGCATATGATGCTAAGACGATATGCTTTTGTATTCATAAAGCCCGTAAAGGGCGGCGGTGGAATCGGAGTCATGCGTGTGGCTAGGGGGCGCAGGGAATACACCTGCACACTCATGAAACGCACATACCGGTTCAGCAGCTTTCGAGCGCTTGCTGTCGGAATCGGAAAGCTCCGGCTTCAGCGTCCGTATTTGATTCAGAAGGGTATTTTGTTGGCTACTATTCAGGGTAGACCTGTGGACTATCGGGTAAAAGTGGTGAAGGTGGGCCAGAAATGGGCTTTCCGGTCGGTGGTCGCACGTCATGCTCATCCCGGGCTGGTCATTACGAACCTGTGCAGAGGAGGAACTCTGATGAAGGGAATGGATGCACTTCGTAAGATTTATCCCCGCCGGGTGGCTACCCGAAAGCGACGTGAAATCGTTAATCTTACACAGCGGTGTATTCCTGTACTGGAGAAAAGATTTCCGGGGATTGGACAATTGGGATTTGATTATGGACTTGATCCGAATGGACGGATATGGATTTTGGAGGTAAACACGAGGCCCCAATAATCCTTGATATTCTTAAATTAACTCCCAAAAAATTCAATTTAGTAGATTGTAAATATAATAGATATGTGTATACTATAAAATTTTTTTTATTTTATTTACAAGCTTCAAAATCCTGTGTATAAGTTTTGTCCACATTATCCCCTATCACATATATGGCTTTACGACACTTACCAACAATTTATACACAGGATTTCCACAACATGCTGTGGATAACAGAACGCTTGTTCCGTTTTTGGTATTTTGATAGAATAGAATTTGAAATAAAAGGAAAGGTTGTGTCGAGGATGGCTATACTGACGGATGAAATGCTTTTAGATTCCTATCAGATGGCAATCGAGCTTAAACTTGAATGTGACTTCATTGCACTGTTGCTGGCTGAGATTCACAAAAGAAACTTAGAGTTGAATACAGCCGTAGTCCTTCATTAGACCGGACAAGCTCTCATTACTGCGACTGTAAAGTCATTCAGGATTCGAATTGACTTTATGGACAATCTACAACGGAAAGGCACACCGTAGAAGAGGGTATCTCACTCCAATAATCAAATTTGGAGTAAAATACCCTTTTTTGTCATAGTCTAGAATAGACTACAGTTTCATGTTACTACTGTGACCCGGGGACAGCTTGGCGTCCGGATCAACATAAACCTTGGCGTTGTTGACGGCCGTAGGCGCTTCACCGAAGCCGACAGCAATCAGCTTGAGCTTGCCCGGATAGGTCGTAATGTCCCCTGCGGCGAAAATGCCGGGAATATTCGTTTCCTGACGGGAATCGACCACGATGGAGTTACTTTCGATTTCAATTCCCCATTCGGCAATCGGGCCGAGAGTGGATACAAATCCAAAGTTAACGATGACATCGTCCACTTCGATTTCCTGAGTTTCTTTGGTTTTTACATGAGCAAGGGTAACCTTCGTAATCGAGTCTTCCCCGTGCAGCTCTGTAATTTCAGTCGGTGTAACGACGTTTACTTTGGAAGCGAGGAGGTTTTCTACACTGTGTTCATGCGCACGGAACTTGTCGCGGCGGTGAATCAATGTAACCTGTTCTGCAATCGGTTCCAGCATGAGTGCCCAGTCTACCGCAGAGTCGCCGCCGCCGCTGATCAGCACTTTCCGGCCTGCAAATCTGCTAAGGTCGCTGACAAAGTAATGCAGGTTCGTTTTTTCAAAACGATCTGCGCCCGGCAGTTCCAGTCTGCGCGGCTCGAAAGCACCCACGCCAGCGGTAATGATGACCGCTTTTCCGTGATACTCGCCGCCTTTATCTGTTTTGACGATGAAGTGGCGTTCTTCCTTTTTCTCTAATGATACGACCTTCTCTTCTAACTGTACTTCTGGATTAAAGTGGTTCATCTGCTGAACCAGATTGTTGACCAGTTCCTGTGCAGTCACTTTAGGAAAGCCAGCGACGTCATAAATATATTTTTCAGGATAAAGGGCTGCAAGCTGGCCCCCGAGTTGGGGCATACTTTCAATTAAGGTGACGGATGCCTGACGCATTCCCCCGTAGAAAGCAGCGAAAATACCGGCTGGACCGCCTCCGATGATCATCAGATCGCGGAGTTCCGCACCTGTGGATTGAGCTGTCACTCTAAAAACACCTCCGAAAGGGATAGTATGGATAATGGATATTGAATGTAGAATCAGCCGCATAGTGGTTAAGAAAGCCGCCGAACGCATGATTCACTGTTTATCATTATAAACTGCCGGGTTCCGCTTGGAAAGTTTAAGTGATTAATATTTGATGAAGGTTATCGGGCGTGTATAAATTAGTCATGTTGAGAGCAAAGCTGTGAATAATCACTGATTACGTAAACCGGAAGGGGTAGAAGCATGAGCAGAATTCCCAAAATTGTCATTGTGGGAGCCGGGTATGGCGGTATTTTGACGGCTCAGCAATTGCAAAAGGAGCTCAAGCACAACGAGGCGGATGTCACGCTGGTTAACCGCCATGATTACCACTATATAACAACGCATCTCCACATGCCTGCGGCAGGTACGGATACAATTGAGCATTCACGGATTCCAATTTCGCAGTTGATCGATGAGTTCAAGGTGGATCTAATCAAAGGGACGGTTAAGGAAATTATACCGAAGGAGAAAAAAATCGTGCTGGAGGATGGATCGCTATCCTACGATTATCTGGTAATCGGATTGGGCGGGGAACCGGAAACCTTCGGTATTCAGGGTATGGATAAGTTCGCGCTTACAATTCGAAGCATTAACTCGGTCCGCTTGATCCGTGAGCATATCGAATACCAGCTTGCTTTGTATAAGAATGACGGGAACCCCGGACGGCTGAATTTTGTAGTCGGAGGTGCGGGCTTTAGCGGCATTGAGTTCGTGGCGGAGCTGGCGGATCGTCTGGCACATTTGGCGAGAGCCTATGATATTGATTTTAACCGGATTCAAATTATTAACGTCGAGGCGGCTCCTACGGCATTGCCGGGCTTCGATCCGGAGCTGGTAGAATACGCGATGGATGTCCTTAAGCGCAAGGGCGTTACCTTCCGCATCGGTGTTCCCATTAAGGAATGCCTTGAGGATGGCGTCATCGTCGGTGAGGGTGAGAAAATCGAAGCTTGCACGGTCGTGTGGACTGGAGGTATTCGGGGTAACGGTCTGATCGAGAAGGCCGGATTTGAAGTGATGCGCGGACGTGTGAAGATCGACGATTTTCTGCGTGCACCGGGTCATGACGACATTTTCATTATCGGGGACAGTTCTTTAATGTTTAATCCCGAAGGACGCCCGTATCCGCCGACCGCCCAAATTGCGATGCAGCAAGGGGTACTCTGTGCGAAGAATTTGGCAGCTACGCTTCGGAAAAAGGAGCTGCACAAGTTCGTATTTTCCAATAAAGGAACAGTTGCTTCTCTTGGAAAAGGCGAGGCTGTCGCGGTCGTGGGCAATCGCAAAATAAAGGGCTGGATTGCAGCACAGTTGAAAAAAATCGTAGATATCCGCTATCTGTTCATCATTGGCGGGATTCCGCTGGTGCTGAAAAAAGGACGGTTTTTCTAAACTTGAGCATGACATAAAAAAATCCTGTGCGATCTACGGAGGCTTGACGGATGCGCAGGATTTTTTTACGTTAGCCGAGCGACTTTTTAATAAAGTACCCCCAGAAAGGGTATTGACACATAACTATACGACGACGTATAGTATGAATACTAATTACAGAGGGGGCCTTTACGTTGTATTCTGATTTTAACATCAAGGCTGATCCCAAGAAGATAAATTTATGGGCAGAAAAATTTCCGAATGTGGACCCCCAATGTTTGAGTACGTTAGTGCTTTTCGTGCAGACAGCTCATGAAGTATACAATGGTGCGTCCTCCAGATTGTCCAAATATGGATTATCTGTTGGAAATCTGAAAATTTTAATTCAGCTGTTTCTGTATGACCGTGCGTTGACTCCATCCGAACTGGCCGAATATTCAGGAGTAACGCGTTCAACGGTAACCAGCGTAATCGACAAGCTGGAGCGTGACGGCATCATCCGGAGAAGTGCGCTTGCGGACCGTCGTATGACTGCGATCTCCTTAACTGAGAAAGGAAAGCAGTTAATGACGGAAACAATTCCGCTGTTCATTCAGCTGTTTTCGGATTTATTGAATGAATTTACGAAGGAAGATCATGTTCACTTCGCTGGGCTGCTACAGAAGCTTTCCACAGGTCTTGAGCGGATAAAACGGGAATAATACCTTTCCCGAGGCCGATAGTTAGACATCTTACTATCAGGTTCCGTACTTGTTTTTTAAACAATCATTTTCTGCTTATTATTGGCTAAACCATCATGAAGGAGAGTTTGTTTCAATGAATAAAAAGATCATCGTGTACGTACTACTTGTTGCCGCGTTAGGTACTGGAGGTACACTGATGGCAATGAGCGGCAAGGATGCTGTGAGTATGGCTGCCACACAAAAAAACACGCTGCTTACGTCAGATACCGTAAATGCTGCTTTTCAGGGCGTAGGTGGAAGAGTAAACACCATTGAGGTCAAAGAAGAACAAGAAGTAAAAAAAGGCGATGTTCTCATGACCCTCGATCCTGTAGATCTTGATCTGCAAATTGAGAAATTAAAAACAGATATCGCACAGGCTGATGTGAAAATAAAACAGGCTAAAGATGGACTGCAAAACCAGTCGGAAAAAATTTCGACTTCAGAAATACAGGGGCAACTCGATATTCAGGCTGCGCAAGCGGGAGAATCCCTGTTGAACCAAGGCACACGTGCGGAGGATATCCAAAAGCAAAAGCTGGCTATTGAAGCGGCGAAGCAATCGTTGGACGCTTCTCTGACAGGAGTGGAGACAGCTAAAAGAAATGCAGAAATCGCACAAAAAACAGTGACCTCCAGGCAACAGGCGCTTGAATTGGCTAAAGTCAATTACAACCGTATCAAAGCTCTGTACGATGCCGGAGCTGGAACCAAGGCGGAGTTGGATAACACCAAAAATCAACTGGATACAGCCCAAATTGCGTTGGATACAGCCCGGGATCAGGTGGAGATTGCCAATAATCAGATTACTGCGACCAGCAAGCAATCCGATATTGCTAAAAATAGTATCGCTCAGCAGCAAACCGCTCTGGAAAAAATGGAGGCAGGTGCAACCGCAGAGGAACGCGAACAGGCCCGCATCAAAACAGAAAAGGCCAAGGAAGCACTAACCCAGACCTCTCAAACACGTAAAGATGTTAAAAATAGTGAATACAATGTGGATCTTCTGGCTCAACAAAAGCAGGCATTAACCGTTCAGCTCAAATCTCTGGAATTGCAGCGTGGACGTATGGTGCTGAAAGCATCTACAGACGGCAAGGTGTCACGTATTATACCGAAGATGGGAGAAATCGTGGCGACGGGTGCAACGGGTGTCGTTATTGAAACCAAGCAGCTATACTATGATATTTATGTGGACGAGGATTCCGTGTCACAGTTTAAAGCAGGAGGTAATGTAACTTCCCACGTTGTAGCTGTAGACAAAGATATCCAGGGGAAAGTGAGGTACGTCACTTCTGCTCCACAGTATACCAACATGAGAATGAGCCGGGATAAAGGTCTGTCGGATATAAGCTCCTTCCAGGTGCGTGTAGATGTTCAGCGAACACCTGAACTGCTTCCTGGAATGACGGTAGAGGTTGTGACGAAATGAAGGCGTTCATAGAAGAATGGAAGCTATTGATCAGTGGCAAAACGGTTTTCATGATGCTGCTCGTTCCTATCGTAGTAGCCGTAATCTTCGGATTTGTATTTAAAAATAACCAGCTTAACGATGCCCCTGTAGCTGTAGTGGATTTAGACCATAGCAGCTACAGCCGACAGCTTATTAATAAGCTGGATGCTTCGCAGTATATTGATGTACGCTATGTGCAAGAGAATGATACCGACCCGAATTTACTTTTATATAATGAAAAGTTTCTTGCAGTTATTTATCTTCCAGCGGGGCTGGAGGAGAACAGACTCAAGGGAGTGCAGAGTAACATTGGCTTTTATGTAGATAACACGCTCGGGCAAGCTACAGGGAATCTACGTTCGGCGGTGACTGAAATCATTGCTACGGAAAATGCGATGCTGGCTGGTGGCGGGCTTAAATCTATGGGGATGAGCGATAGTCAGGTAACAGGGCTTACCTCTAATATGCTGCTCCAGCAGCGGCTATTGTATAATCCTACCAACGTTACCCTGATGACCTCGGTTATCGGGTTCATGAATACAGTTATGGTTTCGCTGATTGGTGGTGCTGCGCTGACGATTGTGCCTCGCTTACGGGAGGAAGGAAGATTAAAAGGTGAGTTACAGCATTCGTACGGCCTGATTCTGAGAGTGATACCGTATGCGCTAGTAGGATGCGTATCCTTTTTTCTGTCCATTGGTTTGCTCAAGCAGATCGGCGGACTCCGTTTTGAAGCAAATGTATGGCAGATGAGTATTCCGTTTCTACTGTACACGATTACGTTGAGCTTGCTTGCAATGGCTTTGGGATGGAATGGGGAGAATCCGGGAAAAGCTTCTCCACGTCTCATGCTGATTATACTGCCTTCGTTTTTACTGAGTGGCGCTCAATTGCCGGTAGCTATGCTACCCCCATCGTTGCAGTATGTAAGTAACATTCTTCCATTGACCTGGCATTTCAAGTTTTTGAGAGGGATGGGATTCAAGGGCGGAAGCTTGAAGTATTTCATTCCTGAGCTTGGAGGATTTTTGATCCTGTTAAGTGCTTTGTTGCTTCTGATCTTTATTCTGATTACATTGGAAAAAAGAAAGCTGGCAAAAATGAGGACGCTGCTGTAGTCGTTGAACCTGTGTTACACTAATATACAAGAATATGGTTTTTTCAGGCGCCTGTGAGGGGGCCTTTTCTCATCTTGTGTGGCTTTGAAGCACTTAAAAAAGGATTCCGCAGTCCCTAAAGCGGGAGCTCACGAAATCCCTGGTCGTTTTATTTTAAAAGGGTCCTGGTGATTTACGTTTTACAGCTTTAACATGTCTTCAAATGTTTCTTCGTTCAACACGCTGCCGACATAGAAGGAGCCGAATTCACCGTAACGGGCACTAACTTCGTCAAAACGCATTTCGTAGATGAGCTTCTTGAATTGAAGGGCATCATCGGAGAACAGTGTTACGCCCCATTCCCAATCGTCAAAGCCAACGGAGCCGGAAATGATTTGCTTCACTTTGCCAGCGTAGCTGCGTCCGATCAAACCGTGGCTGCGCATCAGAGTGCGACGTTCATCCATTGAAAGCATGTACCAGTTATCATCCAGATCGCGTTTTTTGTTCATCGGATAGAAGCAAATATATCGAGCCTTGTTCAAAACAGGCTTCAGACGTGCCACAATTTGCGGATTTTGCATCGGATCTTCGTCCTTGCTCAAATAGTTGCTCAGTTCCACCACACTCACGTAAGAGTAGGTTTTAGTCGTATATTTGGCAAATGTTGTTTTGTTAAACTCATTTTCAAGTTTGTTGAGGTCTTCCAGCGTTTCGCGTAGATGTAACATAACAAAATCAGCCTTTTGCCCGATTACAGTATATACGGCAGAGCTACCCAGACCCGCCTCCTCAGTAACGCTCCATTCCTTCATAAACTCTTGAAGCTCGTCCAGCGCCCCGGCGCGTTCTTCATCGTCTGCTGTTTTCCATGCCGTCCAGTTGATGGATCGGAAATCGTGAAGTGCATACCAGCCTTCCAGCGTGGATGCTACTTCATTTGGCGTTGATGGGGGTTGTTGAGGTTGATGTTGGTTCACCATTGTCACTCCTTTGCAATCTGCAATAATCATCGGTATAACCGAATACGTGTACTACAATTGAAATTCAATAGGTCGTGCGTGTGGCTTAACCACTATATTGTAGCTCAAAGTGAAGTTTTTCTCCAATGAACGAAATGTGAAGAAGTATATTTTTTCTATGACGCAGATCACAATTCATAAGATAGTTAGTATTCGCGAAAAAAGAAGAATACGGACGAATGCGACTGCCAAAAAGGAGAACATTTGCCCTTATTTTGTTGGTCTCAGCAAGGGGCAAGTGTGATAGAATAGAAAAACATCTTGGAGACCGTTATGTCAGGAAAGGAAGAATGTTGGAATGCGGATGAAAAACCTGCTGCACTATACTGAGAACCACCGCTACTGCGTTTATCGGGAATTCGGCTTGAGCGCACTGGATGAATTGATGCTGGGAAGCGTCTATCAGCCGATGGTAGGAGCATTTGCGGTCAGCCTGTATCGGCTATTGTTCCAGCATGTTCCAGCCGGACAGATCGGTTATTCGCCGCTGGAGCAGCAGCGTCGTCTTTTTCTGACACTGGGGCTGGAGCCGAGTGAGAAGGGACGCAAGTATCTAATTGAACAGACCTCCAAGCTGGAGGCTGTCGGTCTGTTGCAGACGTCCAGGCTGTATGCACCGGAAACGGACGACTATATGTATGAATATGAGATGCAGCCACCGCTTGCGCCTGCTGATTTTTTCAGGACACAGCATCTTACTCTTTTGTTGAGAGACAAAATCGGCAAGTTTGCAGTGCTTTCTCTGCGAGAATCGCTGTGGAGCAGCGAATCTGCGGAATGGTCGCAATCTTCCTATAATAAAGAAAATATATCTATTCCGTTTTATGAGTTATTTGAGCTGAACACCCATGTCATTGATTACGAGTTGGAGCAGGCGCTATCCGAAGTGTCTTCGGGCCGTCACAATGGGGCTTTGGCCGCAGAGTCGGAGGAAGGACTGAATTATGCAGACATCATTCTCCGTTTTCCGCGTGAATCTGTTAATCGCAAGCATGTAGAGCGTCTGCGTTTTGAGCACGAGCAGCTAGGCATGGTCAATTACGTTGTTCGCAAATTTGACTTATCTGTACAGGACATCAGCCGCTTACTGGATGAGGATGGTATTTTTACCGAAGCGGGCGATTTGCTGCTAGACGAGCTTCAGCTTAGGGCCAGCCAGCATTCCAGACAGGATCGGAAGCGTCAGGAGGATCAGCAGGTGCAGGCCGCCAAAGTGGTTGCCTTGCGCCAGAGAGAAGCTGCCACTCCAGAAGAGCCGCCTGCGGAGCAGGCCGTGGAGATGGAATTCTATGTAGAGGTTCCACCACAGTTCACAGCCAAGTGTGACATTCACCAATATAATATGATGCTGCGCAATGAGCCTTATCGTCGTTTGTTGCAAACCTTTTTCCCCGGCACGGTTCCTGGTAACCTGCTGGATATATTCGAAAAGATTGATATCAGCTACAAGCTGCCTGGTGAAGTCATTAACGTACTTATCCATTATTTAATGTCCATGCTGGTATCAGGAAGCGATCAGCGGATCAACCGCAATTTTGTTGAGGCCATCGCTTCTAATATGCTGTTAAAGCAAGTGAGTACCTATGAAAAGGCCGTTCAATATATACGTGATCAAGCCAAGGTAAAAGGCAAGCAGTCGGCCGCTTCTCCTTCCGGAGGCCGTTCGCGTTCGTATGCCAAAAACAGCGGCCCATCCAAGCCATCCATTCCCATCGTACAGGATCACCCTGCCGAGGAGCCGGTAAGCGAGAAAGAACTGGATGAACTACTGCGCCTGGCCGAACGAATGCAATCGGGTAAACAGAAAAAGGTATAGATAGATTTTAAGGTGTTAAGCTTTTAAGGTTTAAAATGTTCAGCGAAGCCAATTCAAATATGTGTCGACCTTATGGTGGTCGGCAGCGGAGCGGGCAGAATTGTTCTGAAGAAGCGAAGCGTTTGCCTTTATCCCCGGATTTTAACCTTTAAATCCTTATTTCAATAGGAAAAATCCAGGGATAACAGCAATCGGAGGAACAATCTGCACGCGAAGCGTCTCCCCCCCATAAATCTGCACATTTTAGAAAGGAGGAGCGTTCTTGGAATCACTGGGCGATTTGCTACAGCAGATGCAGAACCCTTCGTTTCGCCAGCGCACGCGCAATGTGGCCGATCAGGTTCTCAATGATCCGCTGGTACAGGAGTTTTGCGCAGCGTATCCCGGTATTGACGAAACACAACTGCGATTAAACATGAGCATGCTTTTTCAGTATGCCCGGGATCGTCGAAATTGCGACAATTGTCCGGGGCTCGAACAGTGTCCTAACGATTTTCAAGGACATTTTTGCAAACTGGGCGTAGAATACCCGAATGGTACAGCCGAAATGGTAGACATCCGTACCCCTTGCGCCAAGCTGGTAGCTTCACAGCACGAACAGCGGGTGCGTCAGCGGATCAAAAGCTTTTATGTGGATGAACGTGCACTGTTGGAAGGCTATAATGCCCTTGAAATTGCACGTAAGGACGCACAACGTATGCCCGCAGTCACACAGCTATTCCGTTACATCGAAGAAACGAAAAGTCAGGGCCTATCCAAAAAAGGACTGTACCTGGAAGGTACGTTTGGTACGGGTAAAACCTTTTTAATGGGATATCTGCTGCATGAGCTGGCCCTGTCCGGGCTGAACGGTGTGATCGTGTATATGCCTGATTTTGTGGAGGACTTAAAGTCCATGATTCAGGAAGGGCAGAAGCTGAAGGAAACGACTGAAATGCTTAAAAATTGTGACCTGCTTGTATTTGACGACATTGGAGCCGAAAATTTGAGTCCATGGGTACGGGATCATGTGATGGGTTCGATTTTAAATTACCGAATGAACCGCAAACCTACCTTTTATACTTCGAATTACTCATTGCAGGGGCTGGAGAAGCATCTGAGCTTTACGAGCAAGGACGGTGAGGAATTGTACAAGGGGCAGCGTTTGATGGATCGGATTCGCCCTTTTGTAGACGTCATTACTGTCAAAGGGAAAAATCAGCGAGGATCATTGTAAATTAACTTGCCATTTTGATATCTTACAATTAAAAAACTATTGTGATATAATTAAAAGGTGTCAAAAAAGAAATTACAGGTTATAATAATCTTGACTTTTCTATAAAGGAGGAACATACAATGGCAATTGTTAACGTGTCCGACCAATCCTTCAACGCAGAAGTCGAAGGTACAGGAACCGTTTTGGTTGATTTTTGGGCGCCATGGTGCGGTCCTTGCAAAATGATCGCTCCTATTCTGGAGGATCTGTCCACAGAAGTTGGCGATAGCGTCAAAATCGCGAAAGTGAACGTGGATGAAAATCCAGAGTCTGCTTCCCGTTTCGGCGTTATGAGTATTCCTACCCTGATCGTCTTCAAAGACGGACAGCCCGTTGATAAAGTGGTGGGTCTGAACTCCAAAGAAGCGCTGAAAAGCATGCTTACCAAACACCAGTAATCATTGCATGTGACCCATGCTCCTATGGGGGCCTTGGGGAGCGGCTATGAACGGTCAATGCCTCCGGTTATAAATACCGGGGGCGTTTTTGTGTATTATTATTCCTGCACATTATATAGTAGTCGAGCAGTCATTTAAGAATGGAAGGAGGAACTGGGCGAATGGAATCTTATGCGGAGGACTTGCGGAATCAGGAAAAGGCGCTGGAGAACATACGGCACAAATTAGCGTTGCTGCCGGATGCATCGGGCTGTTACTTGATGAAGAACAGCGAGGGCACCATCATTTATGTCGGCAAGGCCAAAGTGCTGAAAAACCGTGTCCGTTCCTATTTTACAGGGAGCCATAACGGCAAGACGCAGCGACTGGTTTCCGACATCCGTGATTTTGAATATATCGTAACGGGCAGTAATATGGAGGCGCTCATTCTGGAGTGCAACCTGATTAAAAAGCATCAGCCGCGCTATAACGTGCTGTTGAAGGATGACAAAACCTTTCCGTATTTGAAAATTACGAACGAGGAGCACCCCAAGCTAGAGGTGACCCGGCGCGTTCTGAAAGATAAAGCAAAATATTTTGGCCCTTATCCCAATTCCTACGCGGCACATCAGACGAAGAAGCTGCTGGATCGTATGTACCCGTTACGCAAGTGCGGTGTGATGCCGAAGGAAGTGTGCCTTTATTATCATATGCATCAATGCCTGGGGCCTTGTGTGAAAGAGGTTGAGAAGGAAGCGTATGACCAGATTGGACAGGAGATCGGTTCCTTTTTGAGCGGTGGGCATGAGGAAATTAAAAAAGATCTTCAACGCAAAATGCAGGAGGCCGCAGAGGAACTGTACTTTGAGCGTGCCAAGGAGCTGCGCGACCAGATTATCAGCATTGACGTGATGATGGAAAAGCAGAAAATCACGACAGCCGACGCGAAGGACCGCGATGTATTCGGATTTTCGGTGGATAAGGGCTGGATGTGTGTGCAGATCCTATATGTTCGTAAAGGCAAAATGATCGAGCGGCATATGTCTACGTTTCCTTTTTACGGCGAGGCTTACAGCGATTTTATGTCCTATGTAACACAATATTATAGTGATAACCCGGCGGTGCCGCAGGAAATATTGCTACCGGATACACCGAAGCTGATGAAGCAGGCGGAACAGGGTGATGTCGGTCAATCCGCTGTGGCGGAAGTTGTTCCTCACCGTGCAACAACCGAGGGAATCGGACAGACCAGTAACGATGCTGCGCAAGAAGCAGGGGCAGTATCGGATGTGCAAAATGTAGAGCATTCGTCCGAGCGTCTCACTGATGTACTGCTGGTGGCAGAGGAGCGTGCTTCTTATGGAGAAGCAATGGACCGAGACCACACAGAAACCCAACTGTCGGGCGGGCTGGAGGAACCAGCTACGGCGGCTCTAGCTCTGGCTGAATGGCTGGATGTAAAGGTACTGGTGCCTCAGCGTGGACTGAAAAAGCAAATGACAGGTATGGCTACGGAAAATGCACGGGTCGCTTTGGATGAGAAGTTTAAGCTGATTGAACGGGATGAGGAACGGACTTCCAAGGCAGCAAGTAATCTGGGACGTGCAATTGGACTGGATAGCCTGCATCGGGTGGAGGCGTTTGATAACTCCAACATACAGGGCTCCGATCCAGTCTCAGCGATGATTGTGTTCATTGATGGCAAGCCTGCCAAGAAAGAATACCGTAAATATAAAATCCGTTCGGTGCAAGGGCCGGATGATTATGAAACGATGCGTGAGGTCATTCGGCGTCGATATGAACGTGTGCTTAAGGAAAACCTGGAGCGTCCGAACTTGATCGTCGTGGATGGTGGACGTGGACAGATTAAGGCTGCTGTGGATGTGCTGGAGAATGAGTTAGGTTTGTTCATTCCTGTGTGTGGTCTGGTGAAGGATGCCAAGCACAGAACCTCTCAACTACTGGTGGGGGATTCTCCCGAGGCCGTGACACTGGCCCGTAACAGTGAAGAATTTTACCTGCTGCAACGGATTCAAGATGAGGTCCACCGATTCGCCATTACATTCCATCGTGAGCAACGGGGCAAATCCATGGTAACCTCTCGTTTGGACTCGATTCCGGGAATTGGCGAGAAGCGGCGTAAGCTGCTGCTTAAGCATTTTGGCTCACTTAAAAAAATAAGAGAGGCCAGCGTCGAAGACTTCCGGCCTCTCTCTATCGGTGATAAGCTTGCGCGTCAGATTATAGCTGCCCTTCGGGAGGAGGAGTCGTAGAATACGGCTCTTCTTTTTTTATGGGCTCAAACATGACTCGATTGGGCTTCTTTGGACTAAACCAGTAAATGATGTAGCCCACGATGGCCGGTAGTACGATCCAGAACAAACCTGCGGTCAGGTTTACCGTATTTCCCAAACTCATCACGCTAAGACCCATCAAAATACTGTCAAAAATAACGTGGCTGAACATGGCGGCAATAAAGCCATAACGCAGGAACACAAAACTGAACAGCAATCCAAGGAAGGTCAGTTCGATTGGTCTGGAAAATACTGGGTATACAGGATACAGAGTATGCCCCAGTGCCCAAATCAGTGTGGTGATCAGACAGGCAACAAAAGTATTCCTCACCATCTTTTTCACCATCGGAATACCAAACAGACGGTATACGGCTTCCTCTCCAATACCTGCCATCCAGGCCATAATCGGCAGTAGCCATGGATAAGCCATGTTGTAAGGAGATTGTGTGGCATCGGTTGTGGAGAACGTATTAAACGTGCGCTCCAGTACAAAGAACAAAATGGATTGCACCCCAAGTAAAATAAATGCCCACAAGTAGCCCACATACATACTGCGAAGTACGTATAGCCCGTAGCCTGGCTCTTTGGCGCGTGGCCATGCATTCAGTCCAATCTTGCGCATCAGCCCGTCACCGCCGACCAAGGAGAAGTAGAGCGATACGGCCATGACGAAAGTAATAACCATTTGCATAACCATGAGAAAAACAAGCATGCCCCGTCTACCTGCTTCGGCTTGCAGTATAGGTAGCATGTTTAATGTCCCAGCTATGCTGGCAATAAAATATACAACAGAAAGAACAATGCCACGTACAAAGGAAGTGTGACGTCGTGTGAGTGAAGCGTATACGATGGCAAGTATGCCTAACGCCAAGCTAAATAAAGCATAGCCTGCATAGGTCATCCAATTAGCCCAGAACGTTTGTTTTTTAACATAATCCGTATAGGATGGTGGGGCAGAAAAGCTTTGTGTAAACGAGCGCACATCCCCGTCTTCAAACGTAAACGCGAGCGTAAGCACCGAGGAGCCGATTTTCTTATCGTCCACGGTATACTTCAACCCACCCTCGCCTTCAGCGGTCGCGAGCTTCAAGTCCGACGGTTTAAAGCCAAAGCGTTTTACCCAGATTCCTGCTGCCTGTTTCTTCGCTTCCAGCGTCATGTCTCCCTCGGCTGCACGTATAAGCCTGCTGCGTTCCTCCTCATCCGTAGAAACATCAGCTTGTGTGTAACTGGTGCTGGAGGTGATTCGTTTAAAGCTAACAACTTTGCCTGTGGACAAATCCACATGAATTTGCAGTTTATTTTTGGAAGAAGGTTCTGGCAAGTCAACCCGGAAGGTCTCGTAAGGATAACTTTTTTTCCATGTACGGTCATACTGTTGAAGCAGCTTTTCCCTGGATAAATAACCATACAGATCCGTTTCAGCCTGATAGGTCACAATAGGCTTTTCAGGCTGCGATTCGGTATACCCCAGCTTGGAGCGGGCAAAGTCCAGCGCGTGTAAGACAGCTTCCTGCTTGCTGATGACCTTGGCGCTCGTCAGTGCCTCCGGATTCGGATTACTCAACGAGGGAATAAGCAATTGAAAGACAAAAAAGCAAATCAGGCCAATCCCGCCCAGCAAGCCTAATCTTTTGAAGTTGGCCGTGAGCACGACCGGTTTCCCGATAGGATTCATGAGTTTCCTCCTTAATCTGTAAATAAGAACATCCATTAAAGATATCATACTGCACAGGTTCTCGCCAACAGACCTACGATATTCATGAAAATGGAGTGAAAGCACTTTAAAGTTTCAATAAAATAAGATAAGCTGCGATTAAAGGAGTCCTATTCTCCAATTACCACTAATTTAAGACGAAACCGGCTTTGTGCTCTGTATATAGAAGGATTATAATCTTGAGGCAATGGATATGAAATACATAGGTAACGATATACATTTGAGCCGAATTTCTTAGGAAAATGGGGGAACTATGTTACTGGGGTGGATGTTACAGCCGGTCTTGGACTGGAAGTGTGAATAGGGCATACTGTGCAGCCCGAATCCGCCAGCTAACCTTTTAGGCTGTGAGCAGGAACCCAGTCAGGCATTCGGTTTTCCGGTGTCTTTTTTTGTGCGATTAAAACGTTGCTGAGTTAAGTCCGCTTCGCGCTCCATTTGATCTTCCGATCGCTGTTGTCACTGAGTTTTATTGGATTAGATAAACCCTGTTAAGGTTAAAATTCAGAGACAAAGGCGAGCGCTACCGCTTCTCCAGATTCAAATGGAACGCTGCGCTGCTTCCTTTGCGGATACTTTTCTGTTTGCTAAAAAAACGGACTAAAGAAACTGAAAAGAGATTGGTGATTTTATGAGCTGGTAGTAGCGGAGGGGGCAGAATTGTTCTGAAGAAGCGCCAGCGTTTGCCTTTACCACCGGATTTTAACCATTAAAAGGGCTTATAAAATCAGAAAAAAATCCGGGGGTAACAGCAATCGGAAGAACAATCTGCACCCGGAGCGTCTCCATGTTCATAATTCACCAAGTAGGAGCAGTGATAAATAGATGAATCCCCATGCAAGATGGCTTCGGCTTTCTCCACCGCAGATATTCGTTGCGGGCTTTGCCATTATCATTCTTATCGGTAGCTTGTTGTTAATGCTGCCGATTTCCAATACAGCGGGGAAGCCGCTTGCATTTATAGATGCTTTGTTTACAGCTGCCTCCGCAACCTGTGTGACAGGTCTTGTCGTTAAGGATACCGGCACCTTCTTTACCACCTTTGGTCAGGTGGTTATCGCTGCGCTGATCCAGATTGGCGGTCTCGGCTTTATGACGATGGCTACTTTGATTGCGCTGGTGTTCAAGCGTCGTATTTCCTTGCGGGAGCGCCTGATTTTGCAGGAAGCGATGAATCAGACTTCTGTTGAGGGAATTGTCGGATTGATTCGTAGGGTGTTGCTGTACTCGCTAATTATTGAGGGCGTGTGCGCCACGATATTCGCGATTCGCTGGTCCTTTGATATGCCTGTAAGCAGGGCGATTTATTTTGGAATCTGGCATGCGATTTCCATGTTTAACAATGCAGGCTTTGATTTATTTGGTCACTTTCGCAGCCTGACAGGTTATGTGTATGATCCGATTGTTAATTTTACAGCTATGTTTCTGATTATTTCGGGTGGCATTGGCTTTGTCGTGATGTCGGACCTGACTGAATATCGCAAGCGCAAGAGACTGTCCTTGCAAACCAAGGTGGTACTCAGTATGACGGCTGCTCTGATTGTAGTCGGCACGCTCGTCATCTTTGTATTCGAGTTTACCAATCCGAAGACATTGGGCCCGCTGGATTGGGGTGGAAAGCTGCTGGGATCTTTATTCCAGTCCGTATCACCGCGCACCGCAGGTGCCAATACGTTAGATATCGCTGGCTTGCGACAGGCCACGCAGTTTTTCATCGTTATATTGATGTTTATTGGTGCCTCTCCTGGCTCTACTGGGGGCGGGATTAAGACGACAACGTTCGCGCTGCTCATTGGAGCCGTGATTTCGATGCTGCGGGGTCGGGAGGATATTGTGCTGTTCAAATATCGGCTTGCGCAGGGGCGAATTTACAAGGCTTTGACCATTACACTGCTGGGGCTGCTGTTTGTGATTGGCGTGACGATGATTTTGTCGGCAACCGAAGATCATCATTTTCTGATGATATTGTTCGAGACGGTGTCTGCATTTGGGACGGTGGGATTGTCCATGGGGCTTACACCTGATTTGACAGTTATAGGCAAGCTGGTCATTACCCTGACGATGTTTGCGGGCAGATTAGGTCCGCTCACGCTCGCTTATGCAATGACTCCGAAAAAGGGTAAGGAATTATATCGTCATCCGGAAGGCAAAATGATTATAGGATAAGGGAGTTTTCGAGTAGATATGAAAACGCAGCAGTTTGTAGTTATTGGTTTGGGACGATTTGGCTCAAGCCTGGCTTTGCAATTGGTAGATATGGGGTGCGAGGTGCTTGGCATCGACCGGAATGAGGATGTTGTGGACAGTATGAGTGAGCTGTTGACGCACACCGTCGTGGCGGACGCTACAGATGAGGATTCACTACGATCACTGGGCATCCGCAATTTCGATTGCGGCATTGTTGCAATTGGTGCTGATATTCAGGTCAGCATCCTAACTGCCATTTTGCTGAAGGAGCTGGGTGTGAGCAAAGTCGTTGCCAAAGCAATTTCTGTGCTGCACGGACGGGCGTTGGAAAAGCTCGGTGTGGACCGGGTCATTTATCCGGAGCGGGATATGGGGATACGGGTCGCGCATCAACTGGTCACGCCTAATTTGCTTGATTATTTGGAGCTGTCCAAGGAATACAGTATTGTGGAACTCAACGTCCCTGCATGTCTGCATGGCAAAACGCTATCTGAGCTGAATGCCCGCACTCGCTTTGGTTGCAGCATCGTGGCGCTTCATACGGCGAACGGTATCCTGATTGCACCAACAGCGATGGATCGGCTAAAAGCGGACGATATTATGGTCATCATTGGCTCCAATGAGAATATCGGCCGCTTCGAGGATGAAGTCGTTAACGTGAATGAGGAAGGCTAATCTCCTCTATACCATACGATAGCCCGCAAACGATGCCCGCGTCTCGCTGATCCAGCGCCGTGCTGTCGGCCCCAGATCGGTCGTCTCCGAGTAGATGAGGGAGGTGGTGCGCCGTGTCTCCTTCAAATCAGGCAAGTACAGCGCGGTCAGCCCATTATCCCGCAGCAGCTCGCTGCGCAAGTAGGATTTGGGCAGCAATGCGGAAGCCTTGCAGGTCGGCAGCAGGCGCACAATCGCCTCGAACGAGTCGATTTCCATACGAATATCCGGCATGATGCTGCTGCGCTGGAACAGGTCATCCGTCAGACTGCGGTACCAGGTTCCTTTGGAAAAAATAATCATCGGTAATCCTTGCAGGTCTTTCATCAAGACCGTTCCCGTCTTCATCGTTAATTCATGCCCGATCGGAACGACTAGCTCCAAGTGATCGTCAAACAGCGGAATGCAACGCAATCCGGCCTCATGAATGGCAGACCCGACAATACCGGCGTCTGCTTTTTTGTCGCGTACAAAAGCGACGATTTCATGGGTTTTGCCCGTGAGCAGCTTCAGCTCGGTTTGGGGATGCTTGCTCATGAAAGCTTCGACGAGCGTAGGCAGCGTCGTTTGGAGTGTCGTCAGACTCGCACCCAGTGTAAGCATGCTCTGGGCTTCGTTTTTGTGCTGGGACAGCTTTTGCAAAAAGCGGAGCTGCCGTTGCCGTTGCTCCAGCGCGAATGTATATACAAATCGGCCTGTTGATGTAATTTCGAGTCGTTTGCCCCGCCGATCAAAGAGATTCACACCCAGTTCTTCCTCCAGCTTGGCGATTTTGCGGGACAGGGCGGGCTGGGACAGATTAAGCAGCTTGGAGGCTTTATTCAGGCTGGATTGCTCGACAATGACGGCAAAAGCATTCAAATCCTCAAACAAATCATCCACTTCCTCTCTATATGCAAAAAAGACATAACAATTAATACGTATATTGCAATTCCATTATAAGCTGAAAAGGAGTAACATGAAAGCGACACAAGATGTTCACACTTTTGTTTTTCCTTTTAAGGGGCGCCTTATTGGACATTTCTTGTCGTGAACTGTCATTTTATATGTTATATTACTATTGAAAACGTTATTATTAGGAGAAGGGAGCATTACCTAGATGAGAGAATTTTATTCCAGAAAGCTGCACTCGCTTCTTGGCGTCATTCCGCTGGCTCTGTTTTTTGTAGAGCATTTGGTGACCAACTTCTCAGCGGTGGAGGGCGGCAAGGAAGGATTCAATCGCAGCGTGGCCTTCCTGAATGGTCTGCCGCTTGTTATTGTGCTTGAAACGTTATTTATCTACTTGCCACTGCTGTTCCATGGAATCTATGGCTTGTATATCGCTTATCAGGCTGATCCGAATGTCAAACGTTTTGGCTATTCGCGTAACTGGCGCTTTCTGTTCCAGCGCATTTCCGGTGTGATTACGTTCGTGTTCATTATCTGGCACGTATACGATACACGTATTCAGGTGGCCCTGGGTAATGTAACACATGAGGAGCTAGGCGGTGTGATGCATGGCATTGTGACGAATCCGGTCTATTTTATCCTTTATTTAATCAGTGTCGTTTCGGCATCCTTTCACTTTGCTAATGGACTATGGGCATTTATGGTCAGTTGGGGGATTACGGTGGGACCTCGTGCGCAAAAAGTGTCCTCCTATATCTGCATGACCTTGTTCGTAGTTGTATCCATCGGCTTCATCGCTTCCTTGCTGGCATTCCGGAGCGCGCAATTTCAGGAAACAGCAACCGCATGGGTGCAAAGCAGCGCTATTCAACAGCTACTGTAAACGAGGGATTCAAACGATAAAATAAGATCCTGAAAAAAAGGAGTGAGCAGAAATGGCAGCATCCAACATTATTGTCGTGGGCGGCGGTCTAGCGGGTCTAATGGCTACGATCAAGGCGGCAGAGGCAGGAGTTCACGTTCATTTATTTTCTTTGGTTCCGGTCAAAAGGTCCCACTCCGTTTGTGCTCAAGGTGGCATCAACGGCGCGGTGAATACGAAGGGCGAAGGCGACTCACCGTGGATTCACTTTGACGATTCAGTATATGGCGGCGACTTTCTGGCAAACCAGCCTCCTGTAAAAGCGATGTGCGAAGCGGCTCCGGGGATTATCCATCTCATGGACCGCATGGGTGTCATGTTTAACCGGACACCGGAAGGACTGCTGGATTTCCGCCGCTTCGGCGGTACGCAGCATCATCGAACAGCCTTTGCCGGAGCGACGACAGGGCAGCAGCTTCTGTACGCACTTGATGAGCAGGTACGACGCTGGGAATCCGAGGGCTTGGTGACCAAGCATGAAAATTGGGAATTTTTACAGGCTGTACTCGATGATGAGAGTATCTGTCGCGGCATCTGTGCGCAGGATTTGCGCACGATGGAAGTGAAGACCTTTGCAGCGGATGCGGTTATTTTGGCATCGGGCGGTCCCGGCATTATTTTCGGCAAAACCACGAATTCCGTGATTAATACTGGTACGGCTGCCGGGGCGGTATATCAGCAGGGCGTACGCTATGCGAACGGCGAGTTTATCCAGATTCATCCGACGGCTATTCCGGGGGATGACAAGCTGCGTCTGATGTCCGAGTCTGCACGGGGAGAGGGCGGTCGTATTTGGACGTACAAGGACGGCAAGCCGTGGTATTTCCTCGAAGAAAAGTATCCGGCTTATGGAAATCTGGTCCCTCGTGATATTGCGACACGTGAAATATTCAGTGTATGCGTCGATGACGGGCTCGGCATTAATGGCGAGAACATGGTGTACCTCGATCTGTCCCATAAGGACCCGAAAGAGCTGGACGTGAAGCTGGGCGGTATTATTGAAATTTATGAAAAATTCGTTGGTGACGATCCGCGTAAAATCCCGATGAAAATTTTCCCGGCTGTGCATTATTCGATGGGCGGCATGTGGGTCGATTACAATCAGATGACGAATATTCCGGGGCTGTTTGCCGCCGGGGAATGTGAATTCCAGTATCACGGAGCGAACCGTTTGGGTGCCAACTCGCTGCTGTCAGCCATTTATGGCGGTATGGTGGCTGGACCGAAGGCTGTGGAATATATCAAAGGCTTGAAAAAATCCGCACAGGATATAGCTTCCTCCGTGTTCGATGCGGCGGTCAACCAGCAGACGGAGAAGTATGAGCGTATTTTGCATATGGACGGGAAAGAAAATGCCTATGTTCTGCATAAAGAGCTAGGTGAGTGGATGACGAACAACATGACTGTGGTTCGTTATAATGACAGGCTGGAAGCTACGATCCACAAGATCAAGGAGCTGAAGGAGCGTTATTCCAACATTAACATCAATGATGCTTCGCGCTGGAACAATGCGGGTGCGGCGTTCACACGTCAGTTGTGGAATATGATGGAGTTGGCCGAAGCGATGACCAAAGGGGCGCTGTTGCGTAACGAAAGCCGTGGAGCCCACTACAAACCGGACTTCCCGGACCGTAACGATGAGGATTTCCTGAAAACGACGATTGCGGACTGGACACCGGAAGGACCGCAAATCTCGTACGAAGCGGTGGACGTTTCGCTGATCAAGCCGCGTATTCGGGATTACTCCAAGAACAAGTAAAAGGAAGATACGGAAGGGAGTGTATTAGATGTCGGAGCAAGCAGTGAAATCGGATAAAACCGTGAAGTTCGTTGTGACCCGTCAGGATGAACCTAATGCGAATCCATATACGGAAGAATTTGAGTTGACTTATCGACCGGGGATGAATGTAATCAGTGCGTTGATGGAGATTCAGCGTAACCCGGTGGACAGCCATGGTAAAGAGACAGCCCCGGTATGCTGGGAGTCGAACTGTCTGGAGGAAGTGTGTGGAGCATGCTCCATGGTGATTAACGGCAAGCCGCGTCAGGCTTGTGCGGCGCTCGTCGATAAGCTGGAGCAACCGATTACCATTGCGCCGATGAGCACGTTCCCCGTTGTACGGGATTTGGTCATCGACCGCAGCCGGATGTTTAACGCGCTCAAGAAGGTCAAAGCGTGGATTCCGATTGACGGCACCTACGATCTGGGCGCTGGCCCCAGAATGGCAGAGAAGAAGCGTCAATGGGCGTATGAGCTGTCCAAGTGCATGACCTGCGGTGTCTGCCTGGAGGCTTGCCCGAATGTTAACGAGAAGACAACATTCATTGGACCTGCGGCGATCTCTCAGGTTCGCCTGTTCAACAGCCACCCGACAGGGGAAATGAACCAGGAAGAACGTCTGGACGCATTGATGCAGGACGATGGACTGGAAGGCTGCGGTAACTCGCAAAACTGCGTGCGTTCCTGCCCGAAAGGTATTCCGTTGACAACCTCCATTGCTGAAATGAACAAGCAAACGACCAAGCATATGTTCAAGCGCTGGTTGACCGTATAGCACTAGAGCAGCGAGTGCTTTATACCAAAACAGGCTTTTTTCCTGAACCGGAGAAAGCCTGTTTTTTTCTGCTCAGAACAGATTGGAGTTACCATGGAGGGGGAGAGCGGAACAGCAGTTATGGTATAATTATGGTATTGTGTATCGTTTTTGGAGAAAAGGAGGCTGGACAGGTGGAGGGTTTTTACAAGTTGAATAGATCAGTTGAATAGATAGCAAGGGGGCACGCATATGGAGAAGACGCCGCAAACCCGCCGCGAGAGTCAGGATGGCCCACACGATGAGGCCGCTATCCCTCCCGGTTCTTCGCGGCGTTCCATTTCGAATGAGCCAGCCAATCCTTCGCGCCGCCGTTTTTTGAAAAAAGCCGCTTTAGCGACAGCCGGAACCGCGCTTTTGACCGGAGGATACGCTTCCTTGTGGGAGCCTAATCATTTGGAAATTACACGTTTTACGCTATCTTTGCCCCGTCTGCCGTCGGCTTTTGACGGTATCAGGATCGTGCATTTTAGTGATGTACACTTGGGCTTTCACATGGATGAGCAGGACCTGCGGGAGCTTGCGGACCGGATTGCAGGACTGGAGCCGGATTTGCTCTGTTTTACAGGTGATATTGTAGATGATTATGCCGTATCTATGAAAGCCGCTGTTCCGGTTATGGCTTCCATGCACGCTACTCTTGGCAAATTCGCCATTTTGGGCAATCATGATTATAGAGGTTTACCAGCTGGAGTTCAGGAATTATACCCGAAGACCGGATTTACGTTACTTAGAAACGAACATGCGATTGTGGAGCGCGCGGGACAGCGTGTGGCTATGGTTGGGTTAGAGGATAACATTATGGGAAAGCCCAATCCACGGCGTGCCGTTCATGGACTCCCCGATGAGATGTGCAAGCTGCTACTGATGCATGAGCCGGATTATGCGGATGTGGCGGCGCGAATGTCCTTTGATCTTCAGCTGTCGGGACATACGCATGGAGGACAGGTGCGCTTGCCTGTTATCGGAGCAGCGATGCCGCCTCCCGGTGGACGCAAGTACATTCAGGGATTATTTCATGTAGGGGAGAACAGGATGCCGCTCTACGTCAGCAGGGGGATTGGTATGACCAAACTGCCGATTCGTGTACTATGCAGACCAGAGCTTAGTGCCATTACGCTAAAATCTGGCCAATAGGTCATTATATTTTTTTCATCTTCACCAGCATACGCTTGGAACTACATAAAGAAGGCTTGAATGTAGTGTAGTATGTAGCTGTTTCGGACAAAGGAGTGATATTCAGATGGATCGTATTGCTGTCATTTCAGATATACATGGCAATTGGCCTGCCTGCGAGGCGGTGCTGGAGGATATTGCTTCCCGAGAGAATAGCCGTGTGTTTTGTTTGGGGGATCTGATCGGCAAAGGGCCTAGCCCGTGCGAGGTTCTGGAGGCTGTCCGTCAACATTGCGAGGTGGTCGTGCGTGGCAATTGGGATGAACTGGTTAGTATTACGGATGATCTCAATTTTAGCTGGCAAGCCGAGCGCTTGGGCACAGAACGGCTACAGTATTTGGCACAGTTGCCGTTTCATCATGATTTCAGAATGAGCGGACGTCGTATCCGTCTGGTGCATGCTTCGCCGCAAAGTGTATATCATCGCGTGCAGCCATGGGATGAGCCGGAGAAAAGACTCGCCATGTTTGACCCATTAGCCGAGGAAAGTGGAAAAGTCGCTTTTGCCCCGGATGTCGTGGGGTATGGAGATGTGCATAATGCCTTTATACAGCATTTTCAGGGCAAAACGCTTTTTAATGTCGGCAGTGTTGGGAATCCGCTGGATGTCACTCAGGCTTCTTACTGCATTTTGGAGGGGAACATGGGAGAAGAGAAGCCTGTACCTTTTTCCATTCAGTTTGTACGTGTGCCTTACGATATAGAACTGGCGGTAAAACAGGCAGAGGAAGCAGAAGTACCTTCTTTGCCGTATTATATCCGTGAGCTGCGCACAGGCATTTACCGGGGAATTCAGGACCTGGATTGAGTGTGCAACCTATTCGCTGCAAAAAGCCAATCCATTCGCAGGAGGGATCATTGTGCTGACCAGAGAAATGCTTCGTTCAGGGTCAGGGCTACCGGAGCTGTATACCGACCGTGTCCGGTTGCGCCAGCTACAAGCGGGGGATTACCCCGCGCTGGAAAGGATGCTGTCCGATCCATTGGTTATTCGGTATGTGAACCGGATTCGCAAGCCAGTCGATGCGCGGATGCGGCGTCTGGTAGCGCAAATCAGAGTAGCTGCGGATTCCCTGGATTCGCTGCATTTTGCGGTGGAATGGCATGGGGGAAATAAAGGAGCAAACAACGAACCCGTCGAACTCAATAAACTCAATAAACTCAATAAACTCAATAAACTCAATGAACTCAATGAACGCAGGCACTCGCCGCTGCTCGGTATCGCTTCTTTCCAGCAATGGAATGAAAACGCAGGTGAGGCACAGTTAGGATATATTCTGGATCGTCCTTTCTGGGGTCAGGGACTGGCTACAGAGGTCGTGGGAGAAATGCTGAGATTTGGTTTCGGGTCTTTAAAGCTCAGGTGGATCGAAGGTCGTTGCCAAGAGGATAATCAGGCTTCGGTGCGCGTGCTGATCAAAAATAAGATGCGCCTGCTGCGCACCATCAGTGCCTATGATCATTCAGGAGAGGTGCCGAGTGTATTGGTGCTCTCAATTACCCAAGGGGATTATGCATGAAAATGGCAGTGGAATATTTTGTTACAGAGATGAAATATAACTGCAAACTAACTCTAACACAGGACGGGTACAATACAGACATGACCCCCTTTTGAATAATATAAGTTGCTGGGACCCGAAGCTTCGGGTCCTTTTTTTTGTGTTTCTATTGCAGCTACCTGCGATTACAGGCCGTTCCTACGATTTACAGGAATGGATCAAGCTGGTTACCAGCTCTGGAAGCCATTCATGAGAGAAAGGAACGAATCCCCCTCTGACTGTGCTTTGGTTGTATCCATGTACCACGATTGCGCAATACTGAATGGAGACATATGCTCATCTTCCGTTTTTTCTTTCACTACGGCTTGCTTTCCGGTTATCTGCTCAATGGTGGAAATGACATCTCCGATCCTCACAGTATCGTCGGAGCAAGCATTTACGGGTCCTGTCAAATGAGAGTGACTGAGCCAAAGCAGAAAATCCGCGGCTTCATCGGAACGGATAAATACTTAAAATCACTTAACAAATCGTGCAATAATGCTTATAATTGATGTATGGAGGTGATACTTATTTATCAAGAAGAAAGGTTAGTTAAAATTCTTGAGAGGCTTCAGGGAGAAAAGATGATTTCGAATCAGGAGATATGCGATATGCTTGGTATTTCCAGAGACACGGCCCGGCGGGATTTCATTAAATTAGTGGATGAAGGTGCCGCGATACGAACCCATGGAGGTATTGCTCTGCCCCAGTTTAAGGACAAAATAAAAGCATATAAGGAAAGGATCAATGCTTCTGCTGAAGATAAATATATAATTGGGAAAATAGCTGCCTCTCATATCAACAAAGGTGACCTTTGTTTTCTGGACGTCTCAACGACAGTGAAGTTTCTTTGTGATCATCTCAATACAAGCTCTACAGTGTATACTCATTCCCTTGATAATGCAGAAGCACTATCTAACAACAATAAGGTCGATGTATACCTGCTAGGGGGAAAGTTTAATCATGAAAATCGCTTTTTTTTCAATGTTCATGTGGCATCTCAGTTAAATGATATTTACTTTGATAAAGTTTTTCTTGGTGCAGCTGGTATTTTAAAGGATGGCATCTATTTTTCAAACTTTGAAGATGCGGTCATCAAAGATTTAGTAGCCAAACGATCAAAAGAGGTTATTCTGTTGGCGGATTCACGGAAATTTAATCAAATCAGCTCCTATAAGGGTGTTAATTTTAGTGATATTGACATGATCATTACAAATGAAAAGCCACCAGATAGCTTTAGAAAGAATTTTGAGGAAAACAACATTGAGATCAGACTTATTAATGAAGGGAAGGCAGTCAAAGATTACTTCGAGGGGGGGCTAATATGACAAAGATAAAAGCAGTTTTCAGTGACATAGACGGGACTTTAATTAATTCTAATCATGTGATAACCGAGAAAACAAAGCTTGCAGTCCAAAAAGCAACAAACCTAGGTGTGCCATTTGTCCTTGTTTCTGCTAGAATGCCAAGTGGAATCTTGCCACTCCAACAAGAATTGGAAATCGATTCACCCATTATTTGCTACAGTGGTTCCCTAGTAATAGACTGTAGGAGCAACACAACTATTTTCAGCAAAGGCTTGCCTCAAGAGAATGTTATTGGCATTTATGAGGCTGTAAAAAGCAAATTCTCAAACATTCATATTAGCATCTACAGCCATGATCAATGGGTTGTTGAAAATACACAAGACAAATGGGTTGTTCAAGAGCAAGATATCATAGGTTCCCAGCCTACTCAGGCAAATCTTAAAACCTTCATAAACACAAACCCTGAAATGCATAAAATTCTCTGTATGGGTCCGACTGAAGAAATCGAAGAGCTTGAAGGAGTATTAAAGAAAGACAACGCCGCTCTATCCATTTACAAATCAAAAGACACTTATCTGGAAATTATGTCTGGAGATGCATCTAAATCTAAAGCAATTCAGCAGATAATCAGCCGTTATGGTCTTAAAAAGGAAGAAATCATGGCAATCGGTGACAATTTCAATGATATTGATATGCTGAAATTTGCAGGGCTGGGCATCGCAATGGGGAATGCGCCTGACGAAGTTAAAAAGTATGCGAACCAAGTGACCTCCAGCAATGATGAAGAAGGATTAAGTTTGAGCTTAGAAGAGAACGTCATCAGATAAATGCGTTCGCCTTTGCAATGGGATTCTTACCTTGCAGTATATATTCCCCAATAATCCCATTGCAATAGCGATCGTAAGATCAAATGATTGGCGAGCGGTGATCGCTACCCTAAATAAATTTTAAAGCGCCACTAAAGCGCTACAGGGATTTTACGTTTTTCTTTAAAATAAACCCATTCCCGGAAGCCGATATCCTTCAGCATCGCCTTCACTTCGTTCCAATCCTCGCCTACCCGCGAAGGTTTATGGGCATCTGAACCAAAAGTGACTTCTACGCCAAAATGGTGCGCTCTTTCTAAAATAGATGCGGACGGATACCATCCGCCACTCAGTTTGGTTTTACCCGAAGTGTTAATTTCAATGGCTACACCGGATTCCGCAATCACCCGCAAGGTTTCATCAATCGCTTCATTAGCAGGAATATCTGAAAAGGCCGGAAAATTCCCCTTCATCGCGTCAATATGTCCCAAAATCTGAAACATCCCGCTTCGTGCAGACTCCTGAATAAGTGAATAGTAGACTTGCTTGACCTCGATTTTACGAGCGGCACTTAGTTTGTTCCAACGGTTACGATTAAAAATGCTGTCCCCTTCAACATTGTGGATCGACCCAATGAGGTAATCAAACGGATAAGGAGCCAGAGTGGAGCGATACAGCTCCACATAATCAGGAAAATAATCTGTCTCCAATCCGAGCAAGACGTCAATGCGGCCTTCGTATTCCTTTTTAAGCTGTTGCACCTCTTCTACGTACTCGGCAAGCTGTGATTTCGCCATATAAATTTTCGGAAAAGCCTGATCCTGTTCGCTGCACAGGAAAGGAGAGTGGTCCGAAATGCCAATCGCTTGTAAGCCCGACTGAATGCCTGCTTCAATGTAGTCCCGAATGTTGCCGTCTGCATGACCGCAGCGGAAATGATGGGTGTGCAGATCAAATTTCATAACCTGTCTTCCTTTCGTAATCAAGGTTTATATTTCGTAGGGTGTTCATAGCGGACTATGTTATTCAGAACTGGTGAAATTCGTTTCCGGCATCCCCTTCAGATCGCTTAGAAACTGCTGCATGGCTGAGTTCAGATATCGGCCGGATTTGTAAATGACCCCCACCGGATGGCTAACCTCCAGTTCGGTAATCTGGATCATTTTCAATGTGCCAGCACGTAGCTCAGGAGTGACCGACAGCCTAGAGATAATGGCAGCGCCAAGATTAATCTCGACCATCCGTTTGACTTCCTCGCTGCTGGACAACTCGATCACGACATGAGGCACTATTTGGTGTTTTTTTAATACATCATCCACGAATTTTCGTCCTACCGTATCGGGTGAGAGCAGAATAAGTGGAATTTCCCGAAGGGCTTCAATGGTAGCATGCGGTTGGGAGGCCAATGGATGAGTGGGCGATACGACAAGCTCAAAGGAATCGTAATACAAAATCGAAGTGCTCAAATTTGGATTACGTTCGATCAAGTAACCGATGCCAACATCAATAAGCCCGTTTTCCACCTGCTGATAAATCATGGAGGAAGCCATGGATTGAATGGAGGTTTTGATGAGCGGAAATTGGTCCTGAAAGTAGGAAAGTACACGCGGTAAAATTTGAATGGCGATGGACGTTGTAGTGCCCAGCGCAATATGACCCTGCGGCGTTTCGTTCAGATCGTACAATTTCTGTCGCAGTTCCTCGACAACATTCAAGATCCGCTCTGCATGTTCCAAAAAAACAGCCCCTCGGTCGGTTAGGGTGACGGGTTGATTGCGGTCGATCAGAATGGTCTTGAACTCGTCCTCCAGACTTTTGATTTGGGCGGATACCGCCGGCTGCGTCAAATTGAGAAGTTCTCCGGCTTTGCGGAAGCTCATCGTTTTGGAAATCATGATAAGCGTTTCAAGTTGACTGATGTTCATGAAGTTCCTCCTCTCTTTTCTTAATTCTGTCGCATCTGTATAGACTGAGATTTTTAACTAATTTACCTGTTCATATGTAAACCCTCGTTATACTTTATTTCATTAGATTATAGGTTATTCGGGCAGGAAGGGCAATGAATCAAAGCAGAGCACCGTGAAGTATGATATATATTGGGGAAAAAAGACTAGAGTCCTAATATTCATCAGAAACAACCAGTTTAATACCGATGTGAAGTGAGATATAGGACATTATTCACATTTTTTGTGATTTGGCTATAAAAAATTGCCGGGAAGCTGTCGATAAGTGATAGTAGAGTATTTTTTTGAGGGCCGATTCGTTTTGTATCCTTATTTAAATTAAAAATTATTATTAAAATGGGACTTTTGTTGTATGTCTAGAAGCCCATTGTAAAGGGGCGCAATGATCGTGAAGGCAGAAGTGATAAATCCTTTTTTGGAGTCGGCGCGGCGAGTCATTGAACAATTGATCCAAATCTCTCCCTCACCCGGCAATCTCGGTGTGAAAAATGTCGAGCTGGTGGAAGACCATATTTGGATTATGATCGGGATAACCGGACAGCTTAGCGGAAATATTGTGTTCGGCCTGAATGAACAGGTAGCGTTGCGCATGGTGTCGGCGATGATGGGCGGATTCGCTTTGACTGAAATTGATGAGATGGGTGAAAGCGCCATCTCGGAATTGGGTAATATGATCAGCGGTAATGCCAGCACGATTTTGTCCAATCAGGGGATTGTGGTCGACATTATGCCTCCGCAGATCATGAAGTCGGAAAACTTGGCCTCTTTCGTACCTCAGCGTGCCCTTTATATTCCGCTTACTGTGGAAGGAATCGGTGAGCTGGATATTCAGGTGATGATCTCTTAATATTAAAGAAGCAGGTTTCTTTAATATGGAGGGATGGCCATGGGTACATTGCAAAACAAGGTGGTTGTCATTACAGGTGCATCTAGTGGAATTGGTGCCCTTTGCGCACGGTTGCTGAGCGAAAAGGGCGCGATTCCTATTTTGACAGCGCGTTCGCAGGAACGGCTGGAGCAAGTGTCGGCGGGAATTGGCGGCAGGCATGAACTGATCCCTCTGGACGTCACTTGTCAGGAGCAGGTAGAGGCCGTGGCTGCCCGTGTGCTGGAGCAGTACGGATGGGTCGATATTTTGCTCAACAACGCAGGTTACGGGAAGTTTGATTATTTTCATGAAACAGACCTGACGGAGTTCGAACAAATGATGGATGTGAACTATTTGGGCGCTGTCCGCTGTATCAAGGCGTTTCTGCCGCAAATGACAGCGCGAGGTACGGGACAGATCGTCAATGTGGCATCCATGGCCGGCAAAATCGGGACAGCCAAATCGTCCTCATACACAGCAACGAAGCATGCGCTGCTAGGGTTCAGCAATGCGCTTCGGCAGGAGCTGCGCGGGAGCGGAGTTACGGTAACGACGATTAACCCTGGGCCAATTGACACGCCCTTTTTTGACCTCGCTGATCCTTCGGGCGGATATGTCCGTAATGTAGGCTGGTTTATGCTAAAGCCGGACAAGGTGGCGCAGCACATCGTGAGAGCGATGGAGCTTCGCAAAGAGGAGGTTAATCTGCCTCGGTGGATATCTCCTTTTCTCAAACTGTACCAGCTTGCTCCCAGACTGACCGACAGGCTGGGCCATGGTGTGATGAACAAAAAATAAAGGATGTCCCGCAAACCATGTGATGGTGGAGGGACATCTTTTTTTGTCATTTTGTATGAAAGGGAGGTGGGACTAAATATCTGCATTTGGTTGCAGGGCTATTTTCGCATATAATGGAGAGTAACGAATTTACGTATAGGGGTTGGACCTTTTCATGACATTGAATTTTGAATCGCTCGGCGTTGAACAAGACCTGTTGACTAAGCTGGCTGAGCATGAGATTACGCAGCCTTCGCCGGTTCAGGCGCAGGCTATACCAGAAATGATCAAGGGCAGGCATGTATTGGCGCGTTCGCAGACTGGTACAGGGAAGACGCTGGCTTATTTGCTGCCGCTGCTGCAAGCCATTGACCCACAGAAAAAGGCTACGCAAAAGCTGATCCTGGCTCCCAGTCAGGAGCTGGCGATGCAAATTGTACGCGAAGGCCGGCGTTATGGGGAGCATCGCGGCATCCGTGTGCTCGGCCTGATCGGTGGAGCGGCAGTCAATCGCCAGATCGAGAAGCTGAAGGACCATCCGCAACTTGTGGTTGGCACACCGGGACGTGTACGGGAACTCATCGCTTCGAAGAAGCTGAAAATGCACAACATTACAACCATCGTCATCGACGAGGTGGATCAGATGTTCCAACTCGGCGGAGCAGGCGATGTTACGAACATCTTGGGCACCGCCCAGCGCGACCGTCAGTTAGTATTTTTGTCCGCAACGCTGAACGACGAAATTCAAGCGCTGGCCAAGCGAGAAATGCAGGATTACGTAGAAATCGGGATTGATCCCGACCAGAAGACGGCTAGCGGTCTGGAACACTATTACTTTGTATCCGAAGAACGGGATAAGGTGGACATGCTGCGCCGACTGGTGCGTCATTTTAATCCGAGAAAAGCGCTTGTGTTCGTCAATACAACCAATGTCATCGGGGAGATTGAGGCCAAGCTTAAGCATATGGGACTGACTACAGCATCCCTGTATGGTGATGCGGACAAAGTTACACGTACCAACGTGCTGGCCCAGTTTCGTGCGGACAAGCTCAAGGTGCTGATTGCTTCCGATGTGGCAGCCCGTGGTCTGGATATTGAGGGACTGGAAATGGTGATCCATTTTGATCCGGCTACGGACAGTCAGGCTTATGTTCACCGTGCGGGACGGACCGGACGGATGGGTCGCAAAGGATTGGTTGCGTCGGTTGTTACCGACCGTGAAACGTTCATCATGCGTAAATTTTCCCGTGAACTGGGCATCGACATTGCGGAGCGTGCGCTGCATGGAGGCCGGGTTGTTGTGCCGCGTCCGGTGGATGCCAAGCGTGTGCCTGTAAGGGCATTCGAAGCCAGAGCCACTTCTGATGGAGCACCAGTGGAAAGCGGCAAGGCATCTGCTCGCGGTGAGAACGGTCGTCCTGGCAGAACTGCGGCAAATGGCTCGGCTCCAGGCAAGAGCAAAGGAGCGGCCTTGTCCAAAGCAGGGAAAGCGCAGCGTGAGCGTGATCGTAAAAACAAGGGAGCGCCAAGATGGCTGAAGGAAAAAGGATCAAAACCGAACGGATAAGCGAGAAGAGGGGGAGCCATGGAACAACAGCCTGTATTGCAAATTAATGGACTGACAGGCGGATACAGCGCCAAGCGCCCGGTGCTACACCAGATTTCTCTGGATGTGAAGCCGGGCGAAATGGTGGGGCTGATCGGTCTGAACGGAGCCGGGAAAAGTACGACGATGAAGCATATTTTGGGTCTGATGACACCGCAGGCGGGAGAAATCCGCGTGCAGGGACATAAGCAGGCGGAAAATCCCGAGCAGTATCAGAGAGCCATAGCTTTTGTACCCGAGTCTCCAGAGCTGTATCCCGAAATGACCGTGATGGAGCATATGGAATTCACCGCCAGAGCGTATGGAGTCAGTGAAGCTGATTTCCGCACCCGCAGTGACCAAATGTTGGGCTTGTTCCGTATGCGGGATAAGAGCGGAAGCATGTCGATGCATCTCTCCAAAGGGATGCGCCAGAAAGTGATGATCATGTGTGCATTTTTGGCGGGGCCACCGCTGTATGTCATTGATGAGCCATTTTTGGGTCTGGACCCGCTTGGTATTCGTTCCTTGCTTGATTTTATGCTGGAGATGAAGCGCTCAGGCTCGTCCATTTTGCTCAGTTCTCATATTTTGTCCACGATTGAAAATTATTGTGATCGTTTCATTGTGCTTCATCAGGGTGCCATCATTGCACAGGGCACGCTGGACGAAGTGACAGCACAGGCGGGTAAGCCGGGCATGCCGCTGGAAGATGCATTTTATGAGCTGGTACAGGGCAGGGAATGAGCATGGATTTGCAACGCTTGCATAAAGAAAGACGTGTTGCGTTCTGGGGACAAGTGCTGCCTTATCTCGGCTATGTCATTCAGAGCGGCCTGGCGGTCGTCTTCGGCTTTGCGCTGATTGCCTTTGCCGCGTGGTACACGTCGCTGATTATGCATATCCCGCCGGATTTGCCCATCCGCTGGATTATGCTCATTGTAGCCGTTCCGGTCGCTCATGTAAGCTTCCGTACGTATTTGAATGAAGCGGATATCGTCTTCCTACGCCCGCAGGAGCATGCGATGCACCAATATTTTAAGTCCAGCCGTATCCGTGGCGTGGTGTATAAAATATTCGGCCTTCTGCTGCTGCTTGTGATCGCGTGGCCGCTGTATATCCGCAGCGATACTGCGCCTAAGCCACTGCTGCTGACCCTACTGCTGTTCGTGCTGTTGAAGCTGCTGTTCAGCTATGGCGGCTGGCAGGAGCTGCGCATGGTATCGCGCGGCGCGAGTATGGGGTATCGTCTGCTTCGCTGGGCGCTGACAGTGCTGCTGGTAGCCGCATGGCTGTGGCAGCCTCCGCTGCGGAGCTTGCCGTTTATCTTGCTGGTGGGTGTGGTGTACGTGCTTGTCCTGCGTTTTCCGGTCAAGCTGCTGGTGGCATGGGAGAACCTGATCCGTACAGAAGGAGTTCAGGCTGCCCGCGTGATGCGTACTTTGGGCTGGTTTGTTGATGTGCCGGCCCTTACGCAGAGAGTGACTCCGCGTCGCTGGTTGTCCTGGTTGGGTGGTAACATACCGTGGGACAAAAGGGGAGCTTATCGTTACCTGCTGTTCAAGACCTTTGTGCGCACAGAGCCTGTGGGGATGGTGATACGGCTGGGTATCCTCGGGCTGTTGATTATATGGATCACGCATACGAGCTGGATCGGTATCGCTGTGTATTTATTTTTTATATTCCTGATCGGCGTGCAGATTACTTCGCTAAGGCAGTACCACAAGGATTCGCTATGGCTTCAGCTCTATCCGCTTCCTGCACATACCCGCCGTGCGTCTTTCCTGGAATTTGTTGTCCGGCTGCTGTTGCCGGTTGCGGTCGTCCTGTGGCTTCCTTTTTTGTTGAGAGGAACGGAAGGGCTGATCTCCACGCTGCTTACGCTGGCTGGTGGAGTTCTGGTGGTATACCTGGTACGAGGCGCTCAGGCGAAGAAATGGCGTCTGGACGGTCAAGATGAGGAAGAAGTTTAATCCTGTGTGGATAAAGGTAAGGTTATTCCGTAAGCAGCAAGGGCTGTTTGCGGAATAGCCTTTTTTCGTGGGATGCTGCTATTTGTCCGCCGTGGGCGCAGATGTCCGCCTGCTTAAATGAAAATCGTTTTGCTGATGATCACTAACAAAATGAACAGCACCAGAATCGTCCCTGTGCTTGTGAATGCGCCGAAACCACCGTAACCGCCTCTTGTTTCTTCTGCTCCCATGCTCATTCTCCTCTCGGTCATTGTGATGTAGGATACACCGTATATTATGAAGCGGATTTTCGTATTGCGTGGGCCAATGTGGAGGTACATTGCCGGATCGCCTTATTTTTTTCAGCGGATATGGGGGGATAGAGAGGAAAAGCCACGTTTTTTCGATAATAGAAGAAGTACGTAATCATTATCACTTCATTTTGCTGCCGCTGACACAAGAATCTTTGCTGGCTGCTGAGGGATAAGTGCTTCGAGTTGTGAATGAATCGTTCAGCAGCGGATATAAAAAAACGGTATGCCGCAACATCCGGCATACCGCTCAATCCAGCTATAAATCTAACCAGTCAGTACCGATTAGATTAGGCGTTCAATAAGTCTTGCACACCACGATAAATCATGTCGTACAAGTCTTCTAGATATTCTTCCTCGATACAAGAGAATGCGATACGGAGATCATGCTCACCCAGCGCAATCGTTCCCACCCCATACTGCTCCAGCAGATATGTACGCAGTTGTTCGGCGGACAAGCCGTTCAGCTTGAGACACATGAAATAACCCGAGTTGAAAGGATAGTAACTCCATACGTCTCCGTATTTTCCGCTATCAAGTAACGCCTTGACCTTGTTGGCCCGGCCTTTCAGGATTTGGAACTTCTCTTCCTTCTGTTGCTCAAAATCCGGTGATTTGAGAGCATCCAGCACGAAGGTTTGCGACGGGTGAGGGCCGCTGGAAATCGTTGCCCGAATAATCCCTAATGCTTTTTGCTCCAGTGCGCTCAGCACATCCTGATGTTCCGAAGCAAAGGTAATAAATCCGACACGGAAGCCCCAGACGAATTCTTCTTTGGTAGCTCCGTCAATTTTGACTGGTAAAATTCTTGGATGAAGTCCAGCCAACTGGCCGAATAGCGATTCATGCAACGAATCCTCGAAGAACAGGCCAAAATAAGCGTCATCCGTCACAACTACGACATTGATGCCTGCTTCTGCCGCTTCCTGAATGGCAGCAACAATTGCTTTGCCTTCTTCGATTCCCGGTGTATACCCAGTCGGGTTGTTCGGGAAGTTCAGCACAACGATGGCTTTGCCATATTCCTTCTGCGCCAGCAGCGCCTCGCGTAACCCCTCACTATTAAAACGTTGATCCTCTGTGAACAACGGGAAATTCACCAAGCGTCCATGACGGCGAATACCGAAGGTCAGCTCATAATTTTCCCAGTTTTTGTCCGGATAAATGACAGCATCCCCTTCATCCGTAAACAGGTCGGCAACGATGCTCAAACCATGAGTCAGCGCGTTCGTAACCACCGGTAGGCCGTAGCTTTTTCCAGCGAGCGACGGATTTTCCTTCAGCATTTTTTCCCGCCATACACTACGCAGTTCAGGCTTGCCCGCAGGGGGCGCATAAGGGTACAGGTCCTTGGGGCTGTATGCGGACAGCTTCTCCTGAATGACTCCCAAATGCATAGGGCCGCTGTCCTCGATAGCAATACCAATCGTAGCGTTGTACTTTTTAGCAAGTTTCCCCGCCTCTGCCGATTGACTCAAAATTCCTTCTTTTGGAAAGTAAATCTCTTTACCTAAAAGAGAAAGCATTTCATATACATGCTCGTTGCCTGCCTGAATGTTGCGGTTTAACTGCGCTACCAGTGAATTCATTCCGGTTTCATCCTTCCAAGTCATTTTGATTATATATTATAGCATTACACACGGTAAGCGTCACGCAAAAGCGTCCCCAATAAAGAAAACGTTTACAAAATGTCGAAAAGCATGCAGATTCAATGAATTATTCTTGAATATGCATACAAAATGGCAAGCCTTTGGTATGTAAATAGCCATGTACCTCGATAAAAACGTCTGCTATAATGGTTTAATGATATAAATTCGCATCCGACAAGTATGAATATAATTTTCATTTCCCAAGGGAGTGAAGGATAACCTGAGTGAACGGACACGCTGATCTAACGAAGCTTTCCTGACCTGCTGGAGCATGGATCCATGGGGAGGAAAGGCTTTATTTTTTGCGTAATGGCTGTTCTGCGCTTATATTATAATTTAACGGGATCTGGAATAACGAAAGAATAGCATAAGGAGGTGCAGATTTTGCTGGATACGTCTGCGTCATCGTTTATCCTGTTACCCGCCTTTGCCAAAATTGTGTGCGAGCCGAGCTGGAAATGGCAGGTGCGCGAAAGGCCGATGCCAAACTATGATCTATTTTATGTATGGAGCGGTGAAGGAACGGTTGTATTGAACGGGGAGTCCTATCCGGTAAGCAAAGGAAGCTGCTTCCTGTTCAAGCCGGGGGATGATACCCGGGCCACACATAACCCGCAAAAGCCGCTCATACTTACCTATATTCATTTTGATCTTACTGAGCAGCCGGAGATCATCCCTGCCAGCTATCGTATGCTGGAGGAAATGGTCGAGGTGGAGCATATGCTTGCCAGGTACGTTCGTCTGCGCCTGGAACGCGCTTACGGGGCCGAGGAGGAGGGCAGGCTGATCCTGAAGCAGCTCATGATACATCTGCTGCGTGCCGACTGCAAGGAGCCTCAGGAGCAGCCGGCCAGCCACCAGCTCACCGAGGTCATCCGAGAAACGGCCAACTATGTGCGCCAGCATCCGGGGCTTTCTCATCGTGTCGAGGATTTGGCGGTACGGGCAGGGCTGTCATCACGTTATTTTTCAATCAAATTCAAGGAGCTACTGGGTGTTTCCGTGCAATCTCATATCATTAGCATGCGAATTGAGCGCGCACAGCATCTGCTGCTGTATGCTGGAATGAATGTGTCTGAGGTGGCAGAGGCTTTGGGATACCGCGATATTTTTTTCTTCAGCCGCCAATTCAAGCATTACACGGGGAAAAGTCCATCCGAGCTCAGGTAAAGGAATGAGTGGGTGGTTCTGAGGATAGTCATATAACGAATAAAAGGTGAACACAAAAAAAGGACCTTGAGCAATGCTGCCGGGTCCTTTTTCATATGTGTCGCTGTTGTCATGCTGTAACGGCGAGCTCGCTTACGCTTTGGGATCGTGCCGGAAGCAACCGAGGCGCTGCCCCATTCTTACTACATCTCCCAGCTTCAGCGCAGGGTCAGGATCAAACGTGCCGTTTTCGGTCAGTAAAACGACGGTTGAGCCAAACTCGAAATAGGCGAGATCGTCGCCTTTTTCCCATGCGACAGCTTCATCATCGGTATATTTAATGCTGCTCACATTCATTGCGCCAACCTTGACGACCGCTACCTCGCCGTATTCATGGGCAATGTACGTAATCTGTCGTTCATTACGGCTTAGAACCGCTCTCATATGCTGTAAGCCGAAGTCGTTCACCGGATATACCTTGCCGCGCAGATGCTCCTTCTCCACCAGTGTACCGGATACTGGTGCATGAATACGATGATAATCGGTCGGACTGAGATACAGCACAAAGGCGTAGCCATGCGTGTATTTCTCAAGACGCGGCGAACGGTTAAGCAGCTCATCCAGTGTATAGTTCTGACCTTTGACATTCAAAATAGTGCCGGACGTAATTGGGCCACTGAACGTAATCCGCGCATCCACTGGACTGGTCATCACCTCGGCGTTCGTATCAATCGGGCGCATGCCGGCTTTTAATTTGCGTGTAAAATAGGCGTTCAGGGAACGGTATTCCTTCCATTCCTGTTCAGCCTCATGCGTCTGGATCTGGTACGTACGTATAAAGGTGGGGATAAAAAGTCGGCTTGCACTGCTTTGCGCGAAGGAACCCACAACCCGGCACACCCACTTGCGCGATGATAGCTCGGTCATGAGCCGCAGCCACTGTTTTGCCATTTCAGACCCCCCTTGTTCATTTCCGAGCCGTCTTGGCCGGAACCTGTCCGGCCGCTCTGAACTATATTGACACAGAATGTGGCGTAAATCAATACAGTGGAGGGTCGGTGTCCGCCGGGGGCATCCGTTCGAGAAGCCAACGTGCGTAAGCCATTGGTTGAGTATACGTTTCTTTCCAGACATTGTTCATGCCCGCCTGGCTGAAGCCGTAGCGCTGATCGCGGCCGTTGCATTCAATAAAAACAATATTGCCTTCTTGCGTAATACCCAGGTCCAGACCGACGTCAGCCAGCCGGGGAAGGGTTGGTGCCAGCCGATGAACGATTTGCAGCGCGAGCTTTTCCAGTTCATTCATCAGACGGGCTGCGTTCCATGGCTGAGCCGTTTGTGCCTGTGACAACACCTCTGGCAAGGAACGGGCCGAGCCGCCCTGCGCCACATTGGAAACGAAGGTGTGGGAGGGAGCAATTTTGGCAAACATGCCCGTCACGCTCCAAATGCCGCCATATCCGCGTTGCACCGTCACGCGAATATCAAAAGGACGGTTGTTATACAATGCCAGCGGTAAAGTTTCCTGCACGATATGAGGGCTATGCCGCAGCCGCTTGTGCAGGAATGAAGGCAATTCTCCGGCGTGCAGACGCAGTGTGATCCAGCGCTCCGGTACAGCGAAATGTGCGCATTGTAAAGTCCAGCCACCACGGGAATGTCTCAGGCGCATGATTCCTCTGCCGATGCTCCCGCTGCTTGGCTTGATAACGACATCTCCGGTCTGCTCCATCAGGGTACGAATCGAAGCCGGGTTGCCTTGCAATGTTCGCGGAAGATGAAGGTGCAGCAGAGGGTCTTCCTGTAATATCGCATGTATGTGGTCCTTACGGAAACGGTTTTGTTCATTAAAGACATACATTCCGTTCTGCACCAGTCTGTTGATTTCACTGGCGTTTTCGTTTTGCCGATAGAGGGTCCGATTGTGGATGACCCGTGGCAACGGAAGAGTCATCTGCTGATAGCCATTACCGTGTTTCACAAAAGCCCGGCATGTTCCGGTCGGTATATGAATATCTTCCAAACGAAGAAAGCAGGGGATTAGCTCATAGCTCAACCCGGCTTCCTCGTAATTGGCGAGTGATTCATATCCCGTCCTCATGGCGGGGATGCCCCGGTACGTCGCCGGGTTGAGCATGACGCCGACATGCAGCATGGGTATGTCCGCCCTTCCTTGTTGTGACTCCAACTGACAACTCAGTGGTTCTAGTCCATCATATGTATCAAGGATCGGCCAGGCATGGACGGTAGCCTTGCTGCATGCCCAAAGTGAAAAGCCAGGCACCTTTCAGGCAGGGAGACGATATGATACACCGTGAGTGTTGAAGAGAATGTGCAGGAGAGCGCTTGAATCAAAGAGGAAAGAGGGTGCAGGGCTAATGCAGAGGCCGAAGGTGGCAGTCGTTACACCGGGCTCTTTTGTTATACCTTCGCCCCTCAGCAGCTCGGTGGAGCGGGTTATTGCCCATACAGTACCGCTGGCCAGCGATAAGCTTCAGGTACAGATATATGGCATACGGGGAGAAGAGGTGCCGGATAACATCGATGTGGACGGGGTGCCCTGCATACGTTATAAGCAGGGACCAAGTTATATTCCCGAGGTGATTGCCGACCTGAAAAGATGGTCGCCTGCAGTGGTGGATGTACACAACCGCCCGGCTGTGGCATATGCGATCCACAACGCTTTACCCGATAGCCGGATCGTGCTGACTTTGCATTCGACCACTTTCATCCGGGAGCCGTACCTCAAACGGAAGGAAGTGGATCGACTGCTGCTGCCGATGGAGCGGATCATTGTGAACAGCGCCTACATGCGGGCAGTCGTGGCCGCTGACAGCTCTGAGGCTGTCAGGGAACGCATCGCTATAAATGAGCTGGGCATTCATCCCGGCGATTTTCTGCCGCGCTGGACACCGGCGGCAGAAGCGGTCAGAGCCGCGCGGCTGAACGATTACGGCTGGGCAGGCCGCCGGATCGTACTCTATGCGGGCAGACTGGTGCCGGGCAAGGGCGTTCATCGGCTGCTCAAGGCCCTGCCGCGCATTGCCCGTGCCTGCCCGGATGTGCTGCTGCTCATTGCAGGCAGTGCCTATTACGGGCAGGACCGTCTCACGCCTTATTCGGCGTCGCTGCATCGGCAGACGCGTAAGCTCAGGATGGGAAAGCATGTCGAGTTTCTCGACTATGTTCCCCATCCGGCGTTGGCCTCACTGTATCAGCTGGCTGATGTGACCGTCGTTCCTTCGGTGGGAAATGAGGCCTTCGGGCTGGTCAATTTGGAAGCGATGGCCGCAGGCGTGCCCGTGGTTGCTTCCCGTACAGGCGGCATTCCGGAAGTTGTACGTCACGGGGAGACGGGCTGGCTTGTTTCGCCATCTCCGGGGGAGCAGGACATGGCCGCTACCGTCATAGGACTGCTCCAGCGGCCTGACTTGCGGAGGCGAATGGGAGAGGCCGGGCTTAACGAGGTGCGAAAACGATTTTTATGGCAGCATTCAGCACAGCGCTGGGCGAAAATCATGCTGAATTGCGTAACGTAGTGACGTGAGCCCAACTGTGAGCATAGGCTATCCTATAGGCATTAGCCATGATTCCCAGCCGGGTGAATGAAGCGGAGCGATCGCTGGTTCACTCCTGTGCCAAAGGAGCGGTCATTATGAACCATCGTATGAACCATAATAGTAAGGATAAAAGAACAGTACGGCGTAACCTTTCCAACGCGGTTCCTTCCCCTCGTATAGATAAAAATAAAACGTCTTTCCCATCCGGCAACGGCAAACCGATCCAGCGGGAAACGGTGAACGTAAAGTCAATTGTGGATACCCAAGCTCCAGCTCATGACCCTATCGCCGTGGATGAAGCAGCAGCATGGAGGAAGTATAAGCTTCCCAAGACACTGGAGAAAGCTATGCTGATGAACCGGGGGTCTGTACTGCTGCTGTCTGTGCCAGAGGCGGATATGGAACCCAGGACCGAAGACGACATATCGTCTGTAACGTCCAGAGGTCAGACAGAGCAGGAATCGTTGCTGGATTGCTCCATTACCAGTATCCACATTGCCGAAGGCAGACAGCGCCCCAAGCAGCAACGGGTGGCGTTGTCCGCTGACAAGCCCGTTGCTGCTTTTACGGATGATGACGAACCTCTCCGTGAGCCAGCAGTTCATTCAAGAGCGGCTTCAACACGGTTTGGCAGCATTCCTTTTCATATTTCCGCAGAAGCTGGCAGGGATGAAGTGAGCATTGTGTTTGAGCATCCATTCAAGGACGCGCATTATGCAATCACAGGTAATGCGAGCATACCGGGGGTAACGGTATCTGTCACAAAGTGTCAGAGAGATTCGGTGGTGTTCACTGTGGATCGCGGACACGCAGGTTCGGTTTGTGAAGGTTTGATTCTGTGGATTGCAATCGGGCACGATTAAGAGATGCCTGCACAGGATTGCAAATTTGCTTAAAACAAGAAAAAGGCGTCCCAATGAAGGGGCGCCGTATATATGAGGGGAATCCTAACTATAGCAAGATGATTACTTATCATAGCTACTATCAAATGGATGAGGACTCATCGCGAGGAAAAGCATAATAAACTTAGTTTATTCCACACCTACAGCCTCAAAAGATTTGGCGGCTGCGATTGCTTGCGCTGAATTCGCACCGTAGAGATCTTTTGCCGCTTGAATAACAGCAGCACATGCGTTGGAAAATTTAGAAGAAGAAGTTAGGTAGTTCGTAAAGGCACTATAGTAAATTTGTACCGCTGCATCACGTCCGATTCCATCTACCTTGACATCATGGAAAGTACCACCCTGTGCCAATAGATAGTAGGCTTTATTGAGAATACCGCTGTTGGTATGAACGCCACCGTTATCGGAGCTGCCTTTATACAAGTTTGAATAGTGATCTGGTTGATGGTACTGGGCAGGATTAGACATAGAGCGAAGTGCATCGCCGGCAATGCTTGGCGTATAAATATCATCGCCTACAAGCCAGTTTTTACGCTGAATGTCATTGCCGATGATGTCCGAGAAGGACTCGTTCAACGCACCGGATTCCCCGTAATAATCCAAATTCGAAGTATACTCTGTAACACCGTGCGTGAGTTCATGACCAACCACATCGGGATCACCACTGAAAGCGATAAATGTGATACCATCCCCGTCTCCATAAGTCATTTGGGAGCCGTTCCAGAAGGCGTTGTTGTAGCGGCTGCCGTAATGGACCGTCGAACGGATTTGTAGGCCGCGCCCGTCAATACTGTTGCGTCCGAATTTGTCTTTATAATAGTTATACGTTTTGGCCGCATAAGCATGAGCATCTACGCCGGCTGGATCATTCCATACGTTATCGGCATCCGTCAGGAGTGTACCTGGGATGGTCTGACGTTTGGAGGCCGTGTAGGTCACAATTCCGTTACCGCGTGTTGTGTCTCTTAACTGGTAGCTGCTTCCGGACTGCGTAGTGTTGAACGACTTGGTATCACCAAGCACACCTTTACCTGTGCCCGTCGCATCTTTAATGATGTCATACTGAAATACGATCTTGCCGTCATTGGCATCAATAAAGTAGCGTGTACGCAGCGGAGCAGGCTCCAAAATATTGACTTCTGTTACATAGATCAGTCGCGTTGTATCGCCATTAGGATAGAAGTAAAGCTCAGCTTTAGGGTCTACTTCAGGCTGTAAATTGGCGATTTTAGCGATAGGACTTTGTGCTGCTACAGCTTCAATTTTGCTGTCCTTCAAATCAGCAGCCTTTTCAAGACTTAGCTTTTCCTTATTAATAGAGATAGTTTGTTCCTTGTAAGCAGCTTCAACGTAAGTATCTTTACTTACACTGCTTTGCTCCTCAGCATCTTTAGAAATTGTATCGTCGGAGGTAGGTAGGGCTTGAATCCGCGCAGCTGCTTCCTGATATGCGGTGTAGACCGCTTCAGAAGCGCTGATTTTTGGAGTTGCACCTTGCGTAGCTTCTTTTTGCTGATCCTCAGTAATCACGGCCCCCAGATAAGAGGTGACTTCACCAGACTTGCCCACATGAATCGTCTGTTCAGCTCCATATACGGGAATCCCGTTCACATACTGTTTCAGCCGATAATGACTTACACCGGATTTGTCGCCTGTACGATCAATGATGCGAAATTGATCACGGACACTGGTGCTGTCTGCACCAAGCAACGTTTTCTTTTGTCGATTCAAATAACTCCATACAATGTCGTCACCCGATACCGATGAAGGGGCCTTCCATTGCTCGGCGTGGAAGGTTGGCGTAAGCTGATTTGGCTCCGAAACGGAACTCTCCGCAGATGCACCAGACGCTACCGACCCTAATAACATAGCTCCTCCAAGAAGCGAAACCCATACCTTTTTCATTTAAAATTCACTCTCCCCGGTTAATACTAGGATGAAGATCATCCTGTTAATAAATAAGTGGAATAAAGGCGGATAATGGAAAAAGAGATGTCTTGTGTAAAAAAATAAAGTTGATTTTTTGAACGACGATGATCTGGCTCTGATATTAGCATAGAGAATGACGGGCGAGAAGATGTATGTCACAAATTTATCCAAAATGATTCTTTATACCCTAATAACTCAATTTTTTAATAAAGTCGAGTAATAAATGTAAAATAAAGTCGAAAATTGCTCTGTCGAAAAGACTCCACGCTTGCCGTTACACACGGGTTATAGACCGCATAGGTTATGTTGAACTGTCCTAATCATGCTGTCTATCCATACAGCAGCAAAGGAGGTGAGTAGGGAGCATGAGGAAGCAGGCAAGATTTGGATTCAAGACCAATCGCAGGCGACATTCCAGTGCTAATAACCCCAACCCAAAGGTGTGGCTGCCTGTACGGACGCCATCCGTGCATATCAACCCGGCCCCTGTAACAAGAAGGGGATCAGGCACAGAAGCAGAAGCACAGACAGGTGAAGAACGGCCACCCGGTTCGTCTTCGGCGGGAAAATTGCTGGTATCCGTCATCATTCCGGCTATGAATGAGCAAAAAACGATCGGGGCTGTGGTCCGTGAGGCACGCCATGTTCATCCATACACCGAGGTCATCGTGGTCGAGAACGGATCAAGCGACAGGACGGCCAAGGCGGCGAAAGCAGCGGGCGCGCGAGTGCTTTCCTTTCCGCAGCCATTGGGGCATGATATTGGCCGCCGCATTGGAGCGGAGGCGGCTTCCGGGCAGGTACTGCTTTTTTTGGATGGTGATATCGTCATTCCCTGCGTCAGACTCAAGCCATTCATACAAGCCGTATGTGCGGGAGCGGATGTTGCACTGAATGATTACCATGGGCCAGTAGACGGTACGTCAGTTCATCCTGTGGTTGAAGCGAAGCATGTATTGAATATTTTGTCGAACCGCGCTGATTTAGGGGGAGCATCCATGACTGGAATCCCGCATGCCATAAGTCGAAAGGCCTTGAATGAAATAGGTGTAAAGTCTTTGGAGAAACCTCCGTTATTTCAGGCCATGTCGATCGCTTCCGGCTTACGGGTGGTGACTGTTCGTGGAATAGCCGTGGGTAAAGTGAATGCGACCCGCAAAAAAATGAACGGTAGGGACCCGCTTGTAGATGTGGTTGTACAGGATCATCTTGACGCGATTGCCTGGCTTACATCACATCTGGGGACGCGTGCAGGATACACGGATTTGAAGCGCAAACGGATCAGAGACGAGGTGAAGCCGTGAGCAGAGTGTATAGCAAAGGAAGGCGTGATGATCGAAGTCGGGGCATACGACGTGCACAGCGAAGACATGGAACGACGACTGCAATGGGTAGCCGCAGGGTGAGGAAACTCGCGCCCCGGCGGGGGAAAATGACAGAAGCAAATCCACCGGAGGTACGAGCATTGCCCGAAGATGCCCTGCTGCGAGGAACCGCTGCCGCAGTGGTCAGCGTCTGCAACGAGGAATCTACGATTGGCGGGGTGCTAAGTGAGCTGGAACAGCTACCGCTTAAGGACATCATCGTCGTATTGAACGGTTGCACGGACGACACCCGTTCTATAGTAGCGAAGCATCATCCGGGTGTGACCCTCGTCAGCGTTCCGGATCGGCTCGGGCATGATGTCGGACGGGCGGTAGGCGCACGTATGACGCAGGATGATATCGTGCTATTTGTGGATGGGGATCTACCGATTCCTGCGGCTGATTTGCTGCCTTTCCTCAACGCAGTGGATCAAGGAACGGATGTGGCACTTAATGATCTGAGCAGACATTTACCGCCATACTTCCGGCAGGACAGTGTGACCCGGTGCAAAGGGTTCCTGAACCGCGTGCTGCGCAGGCCGGATCTGGGAGCAAGCTCCTTGACCGCTGTACCGCACGCGTTATCACGGCGTTCGCTGGAGCTGCTCGGTCCGGCCATGCTCGCTGTTCCGCCGAAAGCCCACGCTATGGCGGTGCTGCACGGTATGCAGGTGAAGGCAGTACATGCCATCGACGTCATTGGAACAAACCGCAAGCGGGCATTCAATATCGGCAAAGGGAATGCCATGGAGCAACTGATCGTCGGCGATCATGCGGAGGCACTGGCTGCGGTGTTTCAGATAGCCGGAGCTTCCCCGTTCGGACCTGTTCCAGCGCGGGCCGACGTCGCCAAAGGGAGGAATGCACGATGAGTCTGACGAGCATTATTATTCCGACCTATAACGGTTTGCACCTGCTCAAGCCATGTATTGAGGCGATTCGGACACATACGACAGATGTGCCTTATGAAATTATTATTGCGGACAACGCTTCAAATGATGGAACGGATGATTTTTGTGAAGCCGAGCGGCTGATCAGCATCCGTCTCCCCGAAAACCGGGGGTTCCCTGCAGCTTGTAATCAAGGGCTTCGGCTGGCTTCGGGTGATCAGCTCCTTATTTTGAACAATGATGTGACGGTTACACGGGGATGGTTATCCAATATGCTGGTTGCATTGCGAAGCGAAAGCACAGTGGGACTGGTGGGACCGGTGACGAATTATGCCAGCGGTATTCAGCAGATTGACGGATTAGCAGGGAATTTGGATAGCTGTATCCAGTTTGCAGAGCAGAATAATGCAAGTAATCCGTCCAGATGGCAGGAGGTCAAGCGGCTAGTCGGGTTTTGTCTGATGTTCCGACGTGAGCTGATGGAACGGATCGGATTGCTGGATGAACGGTTTAACCCTGGGCATTATGAGGATGACGATTATTGTCTGCGCGCACGTGTACATGGCTACAAACTGCTGATGTGCAGTGACTGTTTTGTTTACCATCAGGGGAGTGCGAGCTTTTCACGCTCGGAATCTGCCTGGGTCGAAGAGTTGATCGAGCGGAATTATCGTTTGTTTATGGACAAATGGAATATAGACCCCAGAGCGTTTATCGAGACTGGAAACGGTGGGGCCTAAGGCAACGAACATGCTGTCGAAGGAGGAAGGAAGATATGAAAGGGGTTATTCTCGCGGGAGGAACCGGATCGCGCCTTCATCCGTTGACTTCTTTACTCAACAAGCATCTGCTTCCGGTCGGCAAGTATCCCATGATCGTGTATGGTATCGAAAGACTGCGACAGGCGGGTATTACCAATATGCTTCTTATTATTGGCAAACAATCGGCCGGGCTGTACACCGATTTTCTGGGCAGCGGCAGCAATTATGGTGTCCAACTGACGTACCGAATTCAGGAAAAGGCGGGCGGCATTGCACAAGCGCTCGAACTGGCGAAAAGCTACATGGAGCCAGGAGAAAAATTCACTGTTTTGCTGGGCGATAATTTGTTCAAGGAAGATCTGGGACCTGTTATTGAACGGTTCGGCCAGCAGCCTCCGGGGAGCGCCAGAGTATTGTTGAAAAAGGTGCCAGATGCCCACCGCTACGGAGTACCTGTGTTTGATCCCGAACGGCCGGAGAGCATTACGCGTATTGAAGAAAAGCCGCAGCATCCCCAGTCCAGATATTGTGTAACCGGCATTTACATGTACGATACCTCCGTGTTCGATAAGGTCCGGCAAATTACGCCTTCGGCGCGTGGTGAGCTTGAAATCACGGATGTAAACAACTGTTATGCGGCTGAAGGAAAGCTTGAATATGATATTTTGCGGCGGTATTGGAGCGATGCGGGGACTTTCGATTCCCTTCAGAAAGCCGGGGTCAAAATGAAAGGGCTTCTGTCCTGATCTCAGCGATACACCTTCCGACCGGGCTAGGCATATATTATGGGCATAATGCCACCCGGAGGAGTGAACGGCATGAAACGCCTGAGTATAAAAAGGAAACACAGCAAGCGGCTCAGTAAGAAAGGCTATTGGGCGGGGTACAAAAGAGGTCGGGAGCAGGGCAGCAGATTGGGCCAGGCCTCGTTCGGCAAGGTTTTTGAAGGTGTCAGTATTATCATTCCGTCCTATAATCAGCTTCATCGGCTTCGTGCATGTATTCATCGTATTGAGGAAAATACAAGCCAGCCACATGAAATCATTGTGGTGGATTGCGGCTCAACGGACGGGACACGCACCTATCTGCTTCGTAAAAGCATCGCTGTGCGTTATGCGCTGTTAAAGAAGGATATTCATTTGACGGGCAGCTTGAATCAGGGACTGATGATGGCGAAAGGCACGACCATTGTGGTGCTGGACCCCAATGCGCTGGTAACGCCAGACTGGCTGGATCGACTGCTGGAGTGCTTGCATAGTGATCCACGTATCGGTGTCGTCGGACCTGTAACGAACGGTCCGTTCGGAGAACAACAGATTGAGGTACCTTATACGAATGAAAATGAAGCACGTCTTTTCGCCATTTCTCATAATGTTTCCAATCCGGCCGCATGGCGGGAAACCCAAAGCCTGGCCGGGTTTTGTTTACTGCTGCGCAGAGAGACGCTGGAAAAGACGGGGTACTGGGACGAAGGCTGTCACAGCGGTCAGGAAGCAGATGCAGATTGGCTGCTGCGTGTACGCTTGTTGGGGACACGTCTGGCCATTGCGGGAGATGCTTTTATCCATTGCACGGAAAGTGATCGGGATACGGCTTATGCCTCTCCCCAGACGACCGGAGAAGGCGGTTTGACGGAGGAAAGCAGCCGAAACCGATCCTTTTTTGTCCAAAAGTGGGGGGATGCGGATAAGTTACTCCACAGCCTGAAATTCGGCACAGCAGAGCCGGACAGCCAGATATCGCCGACCAAGGCCAGACACGTGTCGGCGGCAACCTTTTATCCCGTTGGAGCGCTCGTTCAGGGACCGTCTGGTGCAATATATCGGCTGGAGCCGGGGAGAAGGCGGCTTCTGGATGGAGTCAGGGGTGCAGGAGGCGAAGACGTTACCCCGGTCAGGGTGTCACAGCTTGATCTGCTGGCGCTTCCGTTGGTGCCAAAGTCGGAGGCGGCGATTTCCGGTGTAGCGGATGCACCTGGATCTCTTGTGCCAGAGGAGCGGGTCCCTGTGCTGGCAGCCCCGGAACTGGAGAACATGCCCATACTGCTTACACTTAATATCCCGGCTCAACGCATGCGATGGATTGAGGTTCTTTATGCCGAAGGCGGGCAATTGTATCAAATCGGGAACGGCTGGAAAAGGCCGTTCCTTACCCCCTATGCCGCCATGAGCTGGCTGGCGGCTGATTACCGGATTCAGTTGGTGTCCCCCGGAGATTTGGCGGATTTGGCGGAGGAGCAGCCCATTATTGCGCCACCTGTGCTGCACGGGCATTTGTAATGATCGGAATAGGCGCTTGTATGCGGAACCGACTACTCGCTTCCGCATACGCTGTAGTAGCGGAAAGCCCGTAGGCAATTCGTGCGTTCCGCACGGCGGAGCACATAAAGGAGGGGCTTATGCATAACCAGGTAGATGATTTGCTGATCCATATTTCCCACTCGCAGCAGCAGATGTCAAGGCTGTTGGATGCGGAACGACAGGTGGTCGTGCGCATGTCGCAGATCATACATGAACTGCCGAACGAAGAGCCGCGTTTTGATGGAATTCCGGGCATTCTCAACAGCTCGGGACAAGTAAACAAAAGCATTGTTGCCTACTTGAACGGTATTGCCGATCTTCAGGAAGCAATGGCTGAAATGCTCGTTCGTGTCGTGAAAGAGACGGCATATCCGGACGAGGAGTAACGTACCAACCGAGGGCGGGGAGTGAACACATGAGTAGGGAAAAAGCAATGATTCATATGCTGGACGCAGCTTCCAAAATGCAATGGAATGTGTCCATGATCCTGGAGGCCAAGGCGGTAGAAGCCGAAAAAATGCGTAATTGGACGCTGAACCATCTGGAGCCTCGCGCATTTGACACGGATGAAGAACAATTGGGACGGCCTTTGGAAATTCATGAGCAGATGGTGGAAATGCTGGAGGGTTTAACCCGGCTTCAAACCGGACTGTGCAGTAATCTCAAGGCATTACTGGATCAGGATGAGCAGCAAGGTGGCGGAATGGAAGGAATGATGGGAGGAATGGGATCGGGGGATATGAGCTAATGAGCATGAGGCGTGAACGTGAGATCAAGCTGGATATGATGGAGTCCATTGCTGCCAGCCAGCATGCCGTTGCCCGGATGCTGAGCAGTCTTGCGGACTTGACGCCCCATGCGGATATGTCCGCTACCCGTCTGGAGGAAACCATTCGTATGCTCAGCAACTACCAGGGGGAAATCACGCAGATGTTGGCGGGCATCCCATTAAGACGGCAGGTGTATGGAAAACCGACTCAGCCGTGGCTCCAGTTACCTGTTCCAAAAACGAAACAACGACGAGGAACCTAAGGAGGAATGAAAATGAGAATAAGGTGGGAACGTGTCACGCGGGGAAAAGTCCGCAAGAGACGCAAAAGCACCCGGCGTTTGAGCATTCGAAGATTAAAGCTGAGAAGGAAACGTCTGCTTGCTTTAAGACGGCGTAAAAGAGGGCTTCACTCCGCTCGCAGAAGACGCCATCATCTGCGTCGGCAGAAAAAACCTCAGCCCACCCCGACGACAGCCCCGGCTGCGGAGAATTCACAGCCCGAGCCTGTAGTGCTGGAGCATGATCCACAGGCATTCCAGCAGGGATATGATGCGGCCTATAACGAGGGCTTCAATTCAGGCTTTGCCAAAGGCTACGAAGATGGACACCAAGTCGCTTACAAGGCCCAGTAAACCGTGAACATCATCTATTGCTGCTGATCCCCCGAAGCTAACAGCTTCGGGGTTATTTGGCGTTTGCCAGATGGACGGGCAAACGCCAATTTTGTCCGGGCAGTGGCAGTCGTCCATGATGTGTTTGACCCCTCCGCATATAGTTTAGGAGTGACAGAAGTTTATCCAACAACAGGACAGGGTGAAGGATGTGAACGATCAACGAAGCGGGAATGAACGCGAAGCCTATCGATGTGGCTACCGGGAAGGACGCAGAATGGGCGGTTGCACGGCTGCTCTGTCACAGATCGTGGCTACGAAGCCTGCTGTTCGCCAGTTGAAAGTGTTGTATATTCCACAAGGCTTCGCCGCTATAGACACAGGGGTACAAGAGGCATTAAGCCAAGTATGCAGCGAATGGGTCATCGGTACTCCTGCCACGATGCTGGCTGACGCCGAGGCCCATCGACCCGACCTCGTGCTAGTCATGAACGGGCTGCATGTTTTTCCACCGGATCATCTGGAGCAGGTGCAGCAAATACGGGGCCTGGGCATTCGGACAGCCATATGGTTTGTAGATGATCCCTATTTTACAGAGGATACGGCGTTGATCTGCCAATCCTACGATGTTGTATTTACGCATGAGATGTCATGCCTGCCGTTTTATCGAGATCAGGGAGTGGCACAGGTATACTATTTGCCGCTTGCTGCGTCAGCCCGGATCTTTTACCCCCGGCGGGTAGAGCGGGAGCACCAGCATGACATTTGCTTCATCGGGAATGCCTTCTGGAACCGCGTGAAGCTGTTTGACCACCTCGCTCCTTTTTTGGCGGACAAAAGGGTGCTGATCGTGGGTGGAAGCTGGGATCGGCTGACCCGTCGGGATGTACTGGAACGATTTATCCGTCCAATCTTCATGGAGGCGGAGGAAACAGCCCAATATTATAACGGCTCCAAAATTGTGATCAATCTGCACCGTCCGACGGACCCCGGATTGGATAACCGGAATACGCATCAGTTATCAGCGGAGTCCATTAATCCCCGGACCTATGAAATTGCTGCCTGCGGCACGCTCCAGATCACGGACATTCGGAAGGATCTGAACCGCTATTACCGACCAGGCTATGACATTGAAACCTTTGGTGGAGCAGAGGAGCTGAAGGTCAAGCTGGGCTACTATCTCAAGCATGACTGGGAACGTGAACGCATGGCTTGGCGCGGGCTGCACACCACCATGCAAAAGCATATGTACACAAATCGTATGGAAGAATTGCTGGACAAGGCGATGGCCTAAAGTAACACCAAAAACAGTGAGGAGTGAAGTGATGACCCTATCTACGACAGGACCGTTTGACCCGGCTACAACCTCCTGGGAAAAGGGGAAAGTTGCGGGAACCCATGACGGCTACGACGAAGGCTATTTGCGCGGACGCGCCAATGCGATTCTTGCCCGTACGAAGGCGGTCTTCCCTTTTCGGCAAATCCATGTACTGTATGTAGCTTCGGGTAAAGGTCTTCCCTATTCTCCACTGGATGAAGCGGTTATTACCACATTGCAAAGTATGACGGCTCAGGTTACCGTAACTGATCCACGTCAGCCAGTTGGTGATATTGCTGCTCAGGTCCGTCCGAATCTGATGCTGGCGCTGGATGGGATGGATCTTCCGCTGGAGCAGGTGAAAGCGGTACGTCAGTTGGGCATTCCGACCGCGATCTGGCTAACGGATGATCCCTATTACACGGACACGACGATTCCAATTGTTTCGTATTATGACCATGTGTTCACGCTGGAACTGAATTGCATCGAATTGTACCGTCAACTCGGCTGCTCATCTGTACATTACTTGCCCTTTGCGGCATTTCTGACTCAATATTTCCCCCTTAGCTTTCCCGCTTCCGTACGGCGTGAAATCGGGTTTACCGGCTCGGCCTACTGGAACCGCATCTATTTCTTTAATCCGATTATGCCGCAGCTCATGGCCCGTAATATTAAAATCAACGGAAGTTGGTGGGATCGTCTCCCTAATTATCAATCGTACATCGATAAAATCGAACTGGGCCGCTGGATGTCTCCGGTCGAGACGAATGATGCGTATAACGGCAGCAAAATTGTCATTAATCTTCATCGTTCGCATCAGGATGATTCAGTGAATAACAATGCGCTGAAAATTCCGGGGCTGTCGCCGAATCCGCGCACGTTCGAAATTTCTGCCAGCGGCACCTTGCAGCTGACCGACACACGGGATGATCTGGCTCGTTTTTACAAGCCGGGGGAAGAGATCGAGACGTACAGTTCCCAACAGGAGCTGCTGGAGAAGATTGAGTTTTATTTGACACACGAAAAGGAACGCCGTGAGATTGCCCTACGTGCTCTGGAACGGACCCTGCGTGAGCATACGTACGGTCACCGGATTGACCAGCTACTGTCGGTCGTATTTCCTTAATTCGGTTCATACGCCCGATAGTCGCTATTTTAAAGGAGGTGAACTCCGATCAAACCGAGAATGATGCTATTCAGCCATGTCAGCAATGTCCGCAGCATTACGGGAGCGGAGAAGCTGTTATTGCAATTTTGTGTAGACATTCGTACGTACTTCGACTGTATTCTGGTGACGCCCGGTGAAGGGCGGCTGACCACGATTGCCCGCAAGCGCGGGATTACTGTCCAAATTCAGAGCCTGTCCATGCTGCACGGCATGTATACCCCGTATGAGGGATTGGCGCAAGATGCGGAGAATTTGCGAAACCATGCTTTGTACGCACCGTTGCTCCAGTTGCTACAGCAAGCGCGTCCAGATGTGGTGCTGGTCAATACCTGTGTGAACGTCATGCCCGCGATGGCTTCCCATGAGTTGAATATTCCGGTGGTCTGGAAAATAACCGAAGTCATTAACCAGAATGAGCATACACCTATCTCGGTCTCCATCATCGAGCGTTACAGCCAATGGGTCATCGGCATTTCGCAAGCCGTCTTGCGACCTTTGCACGGGGCGGGGCTGACACGTCCGCATACGGTGTTGTCTCCTTGTCGAGATATGGATATGCCGCCGCACAAAGAGCATGTGCTGCAACGGAAACGCAAACGTGAAAAGCTGGGGTTGAAGGAATCGCATATTTGTATTGGTTATATTTCTTCGTTTATCTACGAAGCCAAAGGACTGTTGCCTTTTGTTCAAATGGCTCTGAAGCTGTGTGAAACGAATTCGAGCTGCCGCTTCTGGATCATCGGCAGCTCGGTGGACTCGGAATATTACGTGAAATGCGTTTCTTTAATCCGTAAATCCCGTTACAGCCGCCGCTTCCAGTTCAGCTCATTTGAGGTATCTGTCTCCACCGCCTATAGCGCTATGGATATGGTTGTCATCCCGAGCATGGTGGAGGAAGGCTTGGGTCTGACGGCACTGGAGGGGCTGGTTTACGGCAAGCCGGTTGTGGCCTTTGCGCAGGGAGGACTTGTGGAGCTGATGGAGGCGACCGGAAATACTGAGTTTTTGGTAGAGCCGGGAAACAGCGATATGTTGGCGGAAAAAGTGGGCTATCTGCTCAATCATCCCCAGGAAATGGAACAGATTGGTGTACGGAACCACAGCGCGGCTACACGTGTATACGGACCTGATTCCTATCAAAACAACCTGCACGTCATGGTCAGCCAATGGATTTGTCATGATCCGCAGTGGTTCCCGCTGATTCAGCAGCCGGGTGGTCCGGTATGGACGCGGGAGGGAGAAGGGCTACGTCAGGTCACCGCTATACCGGAGGCATATACCAGCACTATTCGAGAATTTCCCGAATCGGTGGTTTGCCAACTGTCTGTGCTCGGTCTGCCACCTATCGAGTATGCGGCCATTCCGGGCTTGCCACAGCTACCCGCTCCTGTACCGGAGCCACAGCCAGACCTGCATCACGGCAAGCGTGGCATTCGGGCGAGACGCAAGCATATCAGACCGCGCAATCGCAATCGCAATTGCAATTGCAATCGCAAGCGCAAGGGTAAGAGCAACACCAGCAGCAGGAGCCATCGCATTCACTGGTTTCCGCTGTCAGGGCTTCTGCCGAAATCCAAGTCCGGACAGAAGCTCAGATTGAAGCAGAAGCTCAAACGAAAACTCAAGCTCAAGTCTGTGTTGAGGCATCTGCATCCGCACAAGCGGAAGCGACGAGCGCTCAAGGCTGGACGCCACAAAAGACAACGGTCCGGGTGAAAGCACGCCGGACCGTTGAGGTGAACGTTTAGCTGGAGAACAGACATTCTGCTGGAGAACAACGACAGCAAAGGTGGGTTCCAACACGATGAAAATATTGACCGTGCTCGGCACAAGGCCGGAAATTATACGGCTCAGCCTGATCATTCCGAAGCTGGATCGCCATGCGGATCAGCATGTGCTTGTGCATACGGGCCAAAATTATACGGAAAGCCTGAGCGGGCAATTCTTCCGCGAACTGGGGCTGCGTGCCCCGGATTATGTGCTTCAGGAGAAGGCGGGGACGCTGGGTAAACAGTTGTCTGCCATGTACTCGCAGATGGAGGATATTTTAAACAAGGAGCGCCCGGATCATGTGCTGCTGCTCGGTGATACGAACAGCGCCCTGTGTGCCTTGCTTGCGGAACGTATGGGCTACCCGGTCGTGCATATGGAGGCGGGTAACCGCTGCTACGATCTGGATGTGCCGGAAGAGAAGAATCGCCGCGTCATTGACGCAATTTCTACGATTAATATGCCGTATACGGAGCAAAGCAAGCAGCATCTCATACGGGAAGGCTTTCCGAGCCAACGAATTATATTGACCGGAAACCCGATTTACGAAGTGATGCAGCATTACGAGAAAGAGGTGTCCGGCAGTGACATTTTGAAAAAGCTGGGACTGTCGCAGGGGCAATATTTCCTGGTAACTGCCCACAGAGCCGAAAATGTCGACTATCCGCCACATTTGCTGGCTATTCTGGATGGCCTGAATCGGGTAGCACAGCAGTCCGGACAGCGGGTCATTTGCAGTATTCATCCCCGTACCGCCGCTCGTATCGCGAGCCATCCGCCGATTCAGCTTGATCCGCTGGTGGAGTTCCACGAACCGTTCGGTTTTTTTGACTTCGTACTGCTGGAGCGGCATGCCCGCTGCGCTTTGACGGACAGCGGCACCGTACAGGAGGAATGCTGCGTCATGGGTGTGCCGACGGTTACGATGCGCCGGACGACGGAACGGCCAGAAACCGTAGATTGCGGCAGCAATATCGTGTCTGGACTGGATGGAGAGGTCATAGCGAACGCAGTAGCCTTAATGACCGGGATGAAGCATAAGTGGCAGTGTCCCGCAGGATATCTGGCGCAGGATGTGTCTGATAAGGTAGTCAAATTTCTGCTTGGAGGGAAACGGCATGTTTGAAAACCAACGTATCTTGGTTACCGGTGGTACCGGCTCCTGGGGACATGAGCTGGTTGCCCAGTTACTGCCGCGTAACCCCAAAGAGGTTATTATCTTCTCGCGCGGAGAATCCAGTCAGGTGGCGATGAACAGGCAGTTTGAGGATGAACGGCTCAGCTTCTGCATTGGGGATATTCGAGATAAGGACGCACTGGTTACCGCCTGCCAGGGTGTGGACTATATATTCCATCTGGCGGCTCTCAAGCACGTACCTGTCTGTGAAGATCAGCCCTATGAAGCGCTCAAAACGAATGTGGTAGGCACCCAAAATGTGATCGAAGCCGCTGTCGTCAATCAAGTAAAGAAAGTCATTTATATATCGACTGACAAGGCCGCGAACCCATCTAATTTTTACGGGATGACCAAGGCAATTGGTGAAAAGCTGATTGTCTACGCCAATTTGCTGAACAGCGATACGCAGTTCGTTACGGTGCGTGGTGGCAATGTATTGGGGACGAACGGAAGTGTGGTGCATCTCTTTCAGAGCCAGATTCGCCAAAAGAGTACCGTTTCAATTACAGATATGAACATGACCCGCTTTTTCCTGACTCTGCGTGATGCAATCAGCCTCCTGTTCAAAGCTTCGGTGGAAAGTGTCGGCGGCGAAATATTTATCATGACCATGCCAACCTGCCGCATTGTGGATTTGGCAGAGGTGCTCATCGAGGATTCGGGCGTGAAGAATGTAGAAATTGTAGAAAAAGGTGTCCGTCCCGGCGAGAAAATTCATGAGATTTTGATGAGCGACTATGAAAGTCTGACGACGGTCGTGTACGACGAGCAATATTTGATCATTCTGCCAACGCTGAATATCCCTCAACTAAAAGATCGCTACAAGCAATGTCCTCCAGTGTCGTTCAGCAGCTTTAGCTCGGAGTTCAATCTGATGTCCAAAAAGGAGATACGAAGCATTCTCCAGAGCGGGGGGTTCATTAAATGAAGCTTCTTATTTTGGGCGGTAACGGCATGGCAGGCCATGTGCTGGTCAATTACTTTCAAAAGCAGGGCGGATATAACGTATTCTACACCACACGTGATTCCAAGAATAAAGGTGGCCTTCTGCTGGATGTGAACGACAGTTTTATGGTGGAGCAGTTGGTGCGGAGCGTGAGGCCTGACATCATTATTAACGCGGTAGGTGTGCTGAACCAGCATGCCGGAGAGGATCAGGTTACAGCATATCAAATTAATGGTCTGCTGCCGCACCTTCTTCAGCGGACGGCGGATAGCATCGGCGCCCGTTTCATTCATATCAGCACGGACTGCGTATTTGAAGGGAAGCGGGTGCCGGGTCTATATCAAGAGACGGATCAGCCTGACGGGACAAGCGCCTATGCATTGACGAAAATACTCGGAGAAGTGAAGGCACCGGGACATCTGACGATTCGCACCTCCATTATCGGTCCGGAAATCCGGCCGGGGGGCATTGGTCTGCTGAACTGGTTCTTGCAGCAGAGTGGGGACGTTGACGGATATCGCCAAGTCTTTTGGAACGGGGTTACAACACTGGAGCTGGCTAAGGCTATACGGGTGTTGATGAATGAGCCGCTGGATGGACTCATTCATCTGGTTCATCCTGAACCGATTAGCAAGCATGATCTGTTGCTGTTGTTCAAGGACATCTGGAAGAGGGAGGATATTCGGATCGTGCCGAAGGATGAGCCGGTGCAAGACCGGACACTTCGTTCTACCCGGACCGATCTGCTCTACGATGTTTCTCACTACAGCATTATGCTGAAGGAGCTGCTGGAATGGACAGAAGCACAGCGGAACAACGTCGGCCCGTTATTGTAATTACCGGAGCGGCGGGCTATACCGGGATACACGCCTGCCGCCATTTTGCAAAGCTCGGCTGGGAGGTAGCGGCGCTGACCCGCACGGCTGCTTCCGCTCGGGAGCTGATCTTGCAGTTGAACGGTGATGAGAACGCCGGCGCAGATTCTGGCACCAGCTTTTACATCACGTCTTATGTATGCGATTTGCTCGATAAGGAACGTCTTCGCGAAGTGATCGGCCAGATTGCGCCGGATTATGTGCTTCATCTGGGTGGTAAAAATTCGGTGCCCGAATCATGGCAATGCCCGCTGCTCTACATGGAATCCAATGTGCTGTCCACGCTGTATCTGCTGGATGCGCTTCGCCCATTCCCCACAGCCCGGATTGTCGTGGCCGGTTCCCGGCTGAAAGCAGCTTTACAGGCCCCGTATCTTCCATCGCATCCGTACAGTCTCAGCAAAAGCCTTCAAGAGGCAGTCGCGCTCTCCTGGAGCGCGTTGTTCGGCCAATCCGTCATGCTGGCGGAGCCTTGCAATCTGATTGGCCCAGGTCCCTCCACCGGCTTTTGCGCATTGCTGGCGGGTCATATCATCCGTACGGAGCGCACGTACAAGGAGTCGGCAACCGAATCAGCTTCTGAGCCTTTACCTGCATCTGCACCGTTCCGGGTATCTTCCCGGCATGCGCAGCGTGATTTTCTCGATGTGCGCGATGCCGTTCGCGCATACGGTGTGCTGCTGGAGCAAGGTGTGCCGGGGCAGGTTTACCCGGTCTGTACAGGTCGCATCGTGGAGCTGGGCGACATCGTGGAACGTATGGTTGCACTGGCAGAGACACCTGTCTCCATCCAATGGGGGGACACGGTAGAGTCAGCGTCTACAGATGCATACCGGGCCAAAGAGCTGGAGGACATGGGGTGGAGGCCGATTATACAGTTGGGGCAATCGCTGGAGGATATGATTCGATACCGCCGAGCCAGAAAGGAAGGAACGATATGAGACCGAGTGTAACGATCGTCATTCCATTTTATAACTGTAGATACGTGAATCAGGCTCTGCAAAGCGCATTAGAGCAAACCTACGGTCCGCTTGAAATTATTGTCGTCGATGACGGTTCCACGACACATACCGAGATGCTTCAGCCTTATCTTCCGTATATACATTATTTAGGTAAAGTCAATGGAGGAACGGCCAGCGCACTGAATCATGGCATCCGGCATGCTAGCGGCGAATACATTGCATGGCTCAGCTCAGATGATACCTATCATATGGACAAAATAAACAACCAGGTATCTTTTATGATGGAGCAAGGCGCGTATATCTCTCACACCAATTTCAATTTCATCAATAACTACAGCCAGATTACAAGCCATCAGGCAGCGCCTGTGTTTCCCTCCCTGCCGGAGTTTTACCGTTTTTTCCAGAAAGGAAATCCGGTCAACGGATGCACGGTCATGTTTAAAAAGGAGCTGTTTGCGCATATCGGTCTGTTCGATGAGCAACTACCGTACACGCATGATCTGGATATGTGGTATAGAGTCATGCTGGCGGGCTACCCGTTTCCTTTTTTGAACGAACCGCTGGTCAACTACCGTTGGCATGATGAAATGGGGACGAAAAAGCACTGGAATGCTATTGAACACGAATACCACATCACCCAGTTGCGTTACAAAGATCGCTTCAGTCAGTTGTTGAATGGTCCTTCCTAATAAAGCCGGAAGTCTGTCAGGGGGGGACCCTCGCGTTCAGTTGATTACACTTCCTGAGAACAAAGGAGTACCCCATGTCCTCAACCGGGGGGTTGACGAGTTGTTCCAAGATCCTGCGATCACATATGTGACCTGGGTATCCAGTGACAATGTATATTATCCTTCATTTGTAGAACGATTGCGGCAGGAACTGGTGCAAGGGCCGGATTCGCTCGGCCTTGTATTCTCCACCTTCCGCCAGGTTGACGCCGGAGGGAACCCGCTGTATGACGAGCAGAACCAACAAGCGCTGATCCGGTATCAGAGCCAGTCGCATGAGGAACTACTGAACGCCAGCATTGTTGGGGTTTCATTTATGTACAAGAGTAAATATGCCCGCCGGATCAGCGGCTATCGGTTGCAACCCGTGGAGGATTATGATTACTGGCTGCGGCTGACCGAGACGTGCAGCATGAAATTCATCCCGGAGGTTCTTATGGATTACCGGGTGAATTCCGCTTTTAGTGTATCGGCCAGCTTGCACAGCCAGAAGGAACATCGACGCTGGCGGCACGCATTTCAAATCGCCAAGTATGAGGCGAGAGCGCGCCGGGGTATTCCGCTTGAAATGACCATTTTAATGCCTGTCATAGATATGACTCAAGCTGAGCCGTTGCTGGATAACCTGCTGGAGCAGCACTACAGCAATGGTATGATACGATTGCTGGATCTAACGCCGGAACAGGGAGCCGCCTCTTTCCTGCCAATGATGCTCGATCCTCGGCTAATTGTAACGCCGAGACCGCATTATTCTGTCACGGAAGCACTGGTTCAGGCCATTGGGGAAACGGTGACCCGCTTTGTTGTGTGCTACGGTGTCAAACCTTATATCGCTGTGACGGATCTGCTGTATCTGACCGATTTGCTGCGCCCGCTACAGGATACACATGCCTTTTCCTTTTATACAGATGACCATTCCACCATAGGCAGCAGCCGAGGCGTTCAGTCAGTGCCGCCGGAATGGAATCACGTGTATTACACCCACAGGCTGCATCAGGCTCTGGAACGGGGCTGCTTTTAGACAACTGGAGACAGAGACGGAATCGTGGTCATCTCCGACTGAAGCATACGATGCCCCTGTACGACATTGCCGAATGGGTCCAGTCCGAAGTTGGAAAGCACAACATTTGCGGGTGTAGCGGAGACTACATTGGAGCAGGCAGTACCAAAATCTCTGGTGTTTGTCATATAGCCGGTTGTAAAAGCCCAATGAATCATCCTTTCGAAAACAGAATATTGGAAAAACCCCAAAGGGATGCTCCTATACTATGAATCTACTGAATAGAAAGCTTGTATGCTTGACGGTAGGCTATGCCAAAAAAAGGTGCATTTTTGGAGATACCCATTCCATTATTACCCATTTGCAATGAAAGGAATGTTCATCATGCCTTTTAATTTTCAGATGACACCCAGCGGTTTGCCCGAGTTTGAGCCTAGTGTCGCCGTTAATTTGTTGGATCCCAATATTGTAGTGGCAGTCGCTGCTGACTTTAGTAGCGGGCCCCCTCTCATTGGTCTGTATCGTTCATTGGATGCTGGGGCGAACTGGACCGATACTTTACTGCCGCTTCCGCCGGGATATACAGGAGCTGAGGGGGGAATGGTAGCCTATCTGCTTCCAAATATTTTTATCGTATCAGCACATGTGTTTTCGGGAAATGAAAACAGGGCTGTCGCGATCTACCGCTCTACGGATAATGGAGCAACCTTTGCTCCTCCGGTGGTTTATTTATCTGGGCTTTGGAGATTACATTAGGGGATAACATGGGATACACCCGTGCTGCTTACCGCTGGCTCCAATCAGATTACACGGGGAGAAATCGCGGTGAACATCACGGGGGTTATGATCCGAGTCCGTTGTACGTGCCCGGCGTGATTAAGTTCGTGTACTACCCATCCAATATCCCTCTCTATAATTACACAAGGACCCCTGGGTGCAGACGGTGGAAAAGGACCGATATTGCATGGAACTGGCGGCGGCGTATTTTGGAATTGAACAGTATGACGTCATTCATACACAGGATGTCATTGCGACACGCGCCCTAAGCCGGGTCAAACGTAAGGATAGCGCACTCGTGGCCAATATTCACGGCTCGTTGGCCCGCGAGGTTATGATGGCGCTTGAACGAGATCAGGAGCCGGGATATCGAGAATCGTTGATGTGGAAATATTATTGGGCGCTAGAGCACTATGGCGCTATATCCGCTGATATTACAATTACATCTACGGAATGGATGAAGCAGACGCTCGTTCGTGAGTTTGAAGTGCCTGAGCAACAGCTTGCCACTTTCCAATATGGCCTGGATACTGAACATTTCTGGGAAATCGAGGAAAATGTAACGGACATGACACGACCCGTAGGAAAAAAGGTCATTATTTGTCCTTCACGGCTGGTATATATCAAAAGGCTGCATTACTTAATGAGTGCTCTTGGTTTGCTAAAAGACGCTGTATTCAGCCTGGGAGGACATGGCCTGCCTTCCATTCATCTGGATAAAAACGGACTGCGTCCGTATGCGGGACCGCTGGACTGGATGAGATGTGGCGCTGTATGCTGGCAAACGTCAGGCTGCACGTCTGAGCATCTGGAAGGTATGTCTTAGATTGTCTTTGGTGTCTGTGTTTGTGCCTGCGCTAAGCTGTAGAGCGCCGCATAACATGATGGGAAGGAAGGGAAGACGCTTGCTTCGGTTCAAAAGGAGGGTGCGCTAGTGAAGGCTTTGGTCACCGGGGGAGCCGGATTTATCGGTTCCCATCTGGTACGTGCGCTTGCTGATTCGGGTATCAGGGTGCATGTGCTGGATAATTTGACGACCGGGAATGTCGCAAATGTGGACCCGCGCGCGGTCATGCATATGGCGGATATTCGCAGCTCCGAGACCCGGACGCTGCTCATTCGGGAAAGCCCGGATATTGTGTTTCACTTGGCGGCACAGGCCGATATCCAGCAATCCATCCATCGACCAGATGAGGACGCAGATGTGAATGTGATGGGGACGATTCATCTGTTGCAGGCTTGTCATGAAGCCGGTGTATCCAAGCTGATATTTGCGTCCACATTCGGCGTATATGGTGAACTGCAAAAGCAATGTATTCACGAAGACGATCCCGTGGAGCCAATTTCGGGCTACGGGCTTTCCAAGCTGACCGCAGAATCGTATGTCCGGCTTTTTCATCGGTTATATGGCATAAATTACACGATTTTGCGTTACGGCAATGTGTATGGCCCCGGTCAGGCGGCGAAGGGAGAAGGCGGTGTAGTCGCTCTTTTTATGGATCGGCTGAAAAAAGGAAGCCCCTTACTCATTCACGGCGATGGAACACAAACCCGTGATTTTGTGTACGTCAAGGATGTAGTCAGAGCCAATATGGCGGCTATACGTGCAGCGGATCAACGTACGGTACATGTGAGTACGGGACGAACCACGTCCATCAATCGGCTGGCCTACGATTTGCTAAAGCTGCACGGTTCATTCGTTCGGCCCGTGTATTCAGCAGCGCGGGCGGGAGACATTCACCATAGCTGTCTTAGCAACGTAGTCGCGAGACATTGGCTTCGTTGGGAGCCGCTATATGGCATCTCTGCCGGATTGAAGGAAACGTACATGGGCAGTATGAGTTCAGGCAAAGAAGGCGTGTAGCGGGAGAGCGTGGGATTCAGGAAGGGGCTGGGGGGATCAGCCTCTTTTTTTGTGTATAGCATGGCAGCTACTTTAAGAATAATAGGCATAACACTGGTCACATGTACGTTATTGTTGGATATAGGGGGCCTTTTGCAATCATGACCCATACAGGTGCAGCGTCTTTCAAAGGGGTCAGCGACGATCTGAAAATGAAGCAGCAGTATTACCCGAAACTGGATAAACGCAATTTTTTCAAGCTGGGCTTCATCGCCTTCCTATGAGCCTTATGCTAAAACATACTTCAATTTTGATATGGAATAGGAAATATGGGGCGATTTAACTAAAAAGGATAGGCAAAAAGACATACTTGATATAAAATGATGTGAAATACATAAGTTGGATTATCTAAAGGAGTGTTGGCAGGTTGAACAGTCTGTTGTCACGTATGGTGTTGTTTTTTTCGGGTCTTATTGTCATCGGTGGAGCCATTCTGGGTTTTACCTCGTATCATTCTTCGAGCGAACTGGTGAAGAGCTCCATGGGCCAGCAGGCCAAAGCGGTGGCCGAAAGGGCCGCAGCAATGATTAACGTGGAAAAATATACAGACATTAAACCCGTTGTCGGGGGAGAGAACGTCTATTTTAATGAGCTGCGCGATCAGCTTAACAAGCTGAAGGAAGCTAACGGATTCAAGTATTTATACACCCTGGGTAAAGTGGTAAATGGGGGCCAAACGAGCTATGAGTATATCGTTGACGGCGTGGCTGCTTCCACGGTCAAAGAGGGCTATTCGTCGCTGGGCACTCCCGAAAAGAATGTGTACCCGGGGATGCTGCATACTTTTGAAACTGGCGAGGCTTCCATAGGCGATCTGACGAAGGATGAATACGGAGCGACCGTCTCGGCTTATGTTCCGATTAAAGGCAAGGACGGCAGCATCATAGGAGTTGTCGGGGCAGATTTGGATGCGACAGAAGTATACAAACTGATGGAGGCATCAAGGAGAACAATGCTTATTGTGGCTGGGGTTGTGCTGGCAGTATGTATTCTGCTGGTCTTTGCACTAGCCAAATATTTGACTCGTCCGTTATTAAGGTTAACCAGAGACGTTGCCAAGGTTGGTGAAGGCGATCTGACGGTCGTTATTGAAACGAATCGTAAGGATGAAATTGGCCGTCTGGCTTCGGCGTTCGGGGTCCTTGTAACGGATACAAGAACGGTAATTGAGGGTATCCGTAAAGGCTCGGACCAGCTTCTGTCTTCATCGGGGGATGTGTCCAGTCATGCCCACTCTACAGCAGAAGCCAGTCAGAATATTTTCACGCATATTAAAGAAGCTGAAGTGGGGGCAGAAACCCAGGTACTCCATGCCATGGAGATGAATAAAGGCATGGAAAACATGACCTCCAGCATGCATCGGATTGCACAATCTGCCGCGATTGTAGCGGACTTGTCGCAGGAAACTACCGAGAATGCGCAGCAGGGAAATGAAGCCATTGTCAGGGCTGTGGATCAAATGAAATCCATTGTAGGCTCCACAGCGGCGATGGTCGCCGCCACCAAACAATTGGAGGAGCATTCCGGGGAAATCGGAGAGGTACTTTCCCTGATGACGGATATTGCCGGACAAACCAATCTGCTCGCGCTGAATGCAGCGATAGAAGCGGCCCGGTCCGGAGAGCATGGGCGTGGTTTTGCTGTGGTAGCCGACCAGGTAAGGAAGCTGGCGATTCAATCCCAGTCGTCCTCGGCGGTTATCGCAGGCATCATCACCTCGGTTCAGCAGCAGACTTCCGAGCTGTCCAAACGGATGGAAGGAAGCGCCCTTGAAGCCAAGGCCGGAATGGACATTGTAAATGTGGCTGGACAATCCTTTGGCCATATCCATTCCGGTCTGGAACGGATCACGACACAATTGCAGGAGGTATCGGCTGCCTCGGAGGAGATCACTTCTGTTTCTGAGGAAGTCGCAGCTTCCGTGGACCAGATGGAAGGAATTTCACGGCATGCAGCCGAACACTTCCACCTGATTGCAGAAGCCTCGGACGGGCAGCTAACCTCCATGGAAGGCGTCAGCCAATCGGCGGATAGTCTGAAGGGGATGTCCGCCGAGCTGCGCCAGTTGATTGGACGGTTCAAGGTGACGGGATAATCAATATCAATACACGGAAAGGCGACAGCTTCCTGATGGGAGGCTGCCGCCTTTTGCCATTCTTGAAAGGATGTCTACACGTGTTTTCATTAAATAACAATTTCTGGATTCAGAAGAATTTGCTAATGGATAAGGCATGCTTTTAAATAAAGAAGAAACAAGCTTGCGGACCTGATTCGAATTCTTGCTCCTGCTAAAGACCCGATTGAAAAGTTGTTTCTGTGAGCATATGCTTATAAAATGATTTAATATGATTTAATATGATTATACATCCTGAATTGGAGGTTTGAGCGTGTTATCGGTTTTCTTGGCATGTACTATTTTTCTGTTAACTTTGACACTGGTGATCTGGCAGCCCAAGAATCTGTCTATTGGATGGTCAGCCTGTGGAGGAGCCATTTTAGCTCTGCTTGTTGGCGTGGTTCATATTGAAGATGTATGGGAAGTAACCCGAATCGTGTGGAATGCCACGCTGACTTTTGTAGCTATTATTCTCATTTCATTAGTGCTGGATAAGATCGGGCTATTTGAATGGGCTGCTTTGCATATGGCAAGGGCTGCGAAGGGAAAAGGGATTAGGCTGTTTATGTATGTGACTTTGCTGGGAGCGGTAGTATCTGCTTTTTTTGCAAATGATGGTGCCGCTTTGATCCTGACTCCCATTGTGCTGGCGATGGTACGGGCGCTCAAGTTTGAAGAAACAAGGGTGTTCCCTTTTATCATAGCCAGTGGCTTTATTGCAGATACGGCTTCGCTTCCGCTCGTCGTCAGCAATTTGGTTAATATCGTGACGACCAATTTCTTCAACATCACATTTATGGAGTATGCAGGCCGCATGATGATTCCGGATTTTTTTTCAATAGCTGCGAGCATGTTAGTGCTGTATCTCTTTTTCCGTAAAAGCATTCCAGAGAAGTTTGATGTTGCTCATGTAACGGCTCCTGCTAAAGCGATTAAGGATGCGAAAATGTTCCGGCTTTCCTGGATCTTCCTGACCCTCCTGCTTACAGGTTATCTGATCAGCGAATTTTTCAACATTCCAGTATCTGTAATTGTGGCAATCATTGCTGTGATTCTCTTATTTATAGCTCGTAAAAGTCCTGTCGTACCTGTCAAAGAAGTCTTGAAAAGCGCGCCATGGGCCATCGTATTTTTCTCCATCGGGATGTACGTCGTAGTATACGGGTTGCGTAATGTGGGTTTGACAGATTTGCTGTCTCATCTTATTCAAGCGGCAGCAGACGAGGGGATGTTTGTGGCTACGATGGCTATGGGTTTTATGGCTGCGGTCATTTCTTCGGTGATGAACAACATGCCTACGGTCATGATTAATGCACTGGCGATCCATGCTACGAACGCAACGGGAATGATCCGGGAGGCACTTGTTTACGCCAATGTAATCGGGTCAGATTTAGGGCCCAAGATGACACCCATTGGCTCCTTGGCTACGCTGCTCTGGCTGCATGTGCTTACTTCTAAAGGCATAAAGATTCGTTGGGGAACCTACTTCAAAACAGGTGTACTTCTGACCTTGCCTACGCTTTTTTTCACGCTTTTGGGTTTGTATTTGTGGTTGAAGATATTATGATTTAAACACTAAAGGATACGATCATCATGGATAAAAAGGGTACCGAAGAAGAAAAATGATGTGGAAAATACCGATTGCGGCATGGCCGCTTTTCTGAGAGCCGGGTTATCCTTTGGATTGAGCGGCTTCACGTAGCTGGAGCCACGATATTGGCGGTTTTGCAAAAAAAGTCCGAAAGAGCCGTGGCAGGCATCCGTACCCGTGGTGGCGGAAGTGGTGTTTGAAGCGGTCAACGGACGTATTGCGGCAACTGCTGATGGAGTACAGACGGCAACATGGAAGGTGACTTTTTCGGACATTCATTAAAATAATAGCTTACCTCACGCCCAGCGCATTCATCATTTGCCGGAAGGATTGCACATATTTATCCGGTGCCAGCAGGTCGACGATCCTTGTCAGCCCCTTCTGGCGAATGGATTCGCGGTGGGGCACGTTGTTCATCAGATCCAGTCCCTCCAATACCGCCTGCAAGATATCTCCTTGTGCATAAAATTTACCCGTTATGTTGTGGTCGATGAAGGCTCGGACTCCGTCAGAATCGGAGCTGAGTACGGGACAGCGGCAAGCCATGGCCTCAGCTACGGCGTACCCAAATCCCTCTACCAGCGAAGTGGACAACAGATACCCGCCTGAATCGCCAATCATGGAGTAATACATAGGCATTTTGGCATGAGGCACGTTGTTGAAACGTTCTACAATCGAGGACAAGCCAAGCTGTGTAACCATGTTCTCGAATTGTATCTTATCCTCTGGCTGTGAAAGAGTATCATCATAGAACATCCAGATGCGAAGATCCGGTCGGTTTTGCAGCATCCAGTAAGAGATATCGATAAAATGCCTCCAGTTTTTGTTCGGCTCTAGTCGCCCAATCCATGCAATGACCGGGCTGGTCAGGTGGGAACATAGTGAAACACGCTGGTATCCAGCACATTGGGAAATACATAACGATCAAGCCAAGGGCACATGCTGGAAAATAGTTCGACCAGATGGGTAGTGGTGGGTAGCAGCACTGCATTGGCGTATCTTTGAAGAAACGGTGTGGCTTCGCCTACAACCAATGCAGCTTCCACGTGCAGACCGAAGCCCTGTGATTCATAGATTAGCACACCCTGATAGCCTAACATGCGCAGTTTGGCAAGCATCTGGTAATCTGACGAGACGACGATGGCATCGTAACAGTGAGTGTGTATCAGACTACGAATATCTCCCTCGGAGGACGTCATAAACACCGGAATATCTCCATGCAAGTTTTGCATCCCCGAACCCTGCTGATAGTAGAGAAGATGGCATTCAATCCCGTCTTGGCTGAGCACCTTGCAGCGTTGGCGGTTCAAAGGTTTCCACGCCGCCGCTGGGTATATAAAAGGTAAATAGAACTTTGATAGCAATAACCCCCTTCGGCAATCGAAAGCTGCTTATATACCAAGTCATTCCAGAAAAAGGACGGGGTGTGGGTATCTATGGAGGCCTGGATTGAATCAGCATATAATTGTGGCTGAGGCGGGAATCCTCGGGGGAGCGCTCCACTGCTTCTCTGGCAAAACCACATGCTTGGCGCAGTAGTCCCAACTCATAACAGTAAGGCTCATGCAAATGAATATTTGGACAAACCGTACAAGTTAACGAGTATAAAAGCACATTCTCTCGTTCACATTTTAGACATATTTTCTTAAGCTTATATTTAAGTAACTTTAAGCTGGAGTTATATGTGAAGGATTAACATTAGAGTTCAAAAGTGTTGCGTGAGGCGCATGAGGGGTAAGCTGAACTAGAGAAATGAACATTAAAAACGGAGTAAACGGAATGATGCTGTACAAGCGAAGCACCATCTGTCTGCGTAGTGGCGTTATATGTAACTTTTTTAGTTCAGGGACGAATGGGTAGTTACAGTGAAAGACTATGATTTTGCCATATGATAAAAGAAAGGGTGAAGCGTGTGCTCAAGGTGCAGCAGGTGAGCAAGTGGTATGAGGGCAATCGGGGCGTGCATAAGCTGGATTTTGAAATGCAGCGTGGTGAGATTGTCGGGTTTCTGGGGCCAAACGGTGCAGGCAAAACGACGACGATGCGCATGATTACAGGGTATCTCCAGCCGAATGAGGGAGTGATTACGATTGACGGCATCCCGATTCAGGATCAGGGCAGACAGGCCCGTTCCAAAATCGGTTATTTGCCGGAAACGCCCCCTCTGTATGGAGATATGTCCGTTCGATCCTATTTAAAGTTTGTGGCGAGCATTCGAGATGTGCCTGCGAGAGAGCAAAAGCTGCGCATTTCCGAGATGATTTCCCGGCTTGGGCTGAACGGGCGTGAAAAGCAACTGGTACGCAGTCTGTCCAAAGGTTATAAGCAGCGTTTGGGGCTGGCGGGAGCGATTATTCATAACCCGGATTTGCTGGTGCTGGATGAGCCGACATCAGGTTTGGACCCGAATCAGATTTTGGAAATTCGCCAGCTCATTCAGGAGATTGGAGAGAATCATACGGTGCTGCTCAGCACGCATATTTTGCCCGAGGTGGACGCTTTGTGCAATCGGGTTCTTATCATTCATGAGGGTGAATTGGTGCTGGATGGACGGCCTGACGCGCTCGGGGGTTCGATGGAGGACGGATTTAAGGTGAAAGTGGAGGTAAAAGGCAGCCGTGAGCAGGTGTTGGACGTTCTTGGTGCCTGGGGAAAAGTAGAGGTGGAGCTATTAACATCTGGCTTGCCTCAAGCTGACACAAAGCTGACTGCAACGGAGCGAAATTTGACCGGACTGTTACTGACAGGCGCTTCCAGTGAGGATTTCCGTGAGGAGCTTTTTTATGTGCTGTCTGGTGCGAAGCTTCCGATTTTGGAGTTGAAAAAAGAAAGCCTTAGCTTGGAAAATATATTCCAGCAGTTAACCACTCGCGAGTCGAAAGCAGGTCAGGCCGATCAAGTGAATGTAGTGGAACAAGTCGAACAATCGACGGAAAGTGAAATTTCCGCAGATGTTACGGAGGACAGCGAGAAGGCTGCGTCCAGCAACGACAAGGCCGGGCAAAACAAAAGTACAGGAGGTGAACGGCCATGAGGCGTTTGTTCGCGGTCTGTCAAAAAGAGCTGCAAGCCTATCTATGGACGCCGACAACGTATTTTGCGCTTGCGGTGTACATGCTGCTGACGGGACTACTCTTTTACACGAATTTTGTCATGTATCAGCCAAGCATCTTGGATTACCGGCTGGTACTCGGTGATACGCTGTCCATGCTGGTGTTTGTCGTCCCACTGCTCACGATGAGGCTGGTTGCGGAGGAATTCAGGCAGGGTACGGATGAGCTGTTACTTACCTCGCCTGTGAGTGTGACGGAAATGATTGTGGGTAAATTTTTGGCATCGCTGGGCATGCTGCTCATTTTGGTGCTGTGCAGCCTGGCCTATCCGGTCGTAATGTCCTTTTACGGGGCGTTGGATTGGACACTGGTATTTACGTCTGTGATCGGTCTATTTATGCTGGGTGCAGCCATGATGGCCATTGGTCTGTTCGCTTCGACGCTTTCGCAGCATCAGATGATGTCCGCGGTCGTCAGCTTTATTATTTTGCTCGTGTTTTGGATGCTGGATTCGTTTGGTGGCCAAACGGGCGCATCTGCGGCCTTGCAGCAATGGCTGGAGCCTTTTTCACTAACCGCACGGTTTGACAGCTTCACCAAAGGATTGCTGAACGGAGCCGATGTGCTGTATTACGTGACGGTGGCGGCGCTCTTTTTGCTATTCAGCATCCAGGTGGTCGAACGGAAACGGTGGAGGTGATGAACATGAAAAAATGGCTGGGTCATACAAACAGTGTGGTATTGTCGGTTGCTGCTATAGGTATTTTTATTTTGCTGACGCTGTTTCTGCGTTCGCTGGGAGGCTTTCAGCTGGATTTGACGGCAGGCAAGCAGTATACGTTGTCTGATCAGACATTGACGGCCATTCAGGGAGTGAAGGAAGACGTGCGGCTGATTGCTTTTACTGTATCGACTTCGCAAAATCAAAAGCTGAACCGGGACGTTACGGATATGCTCAGTGAGTACGCCAAGCGTAACAGCAAGCTCAAGGTCGAGCAATATGATCTGAATCAGGAGCCGCTGCTGGCCAAGGAATATGGTGTCACCGAAGCATCCATCGTGCTGGTTCAGGGTGAGAAGAAACGTGTTATTGATATAGGTAGTCTGTTTACGCAGGCACAGGGAAGTAGCGAGGGGGCGTACCAGTTTACCGGAGAGGAAAAGCTGACCAGCGGACTGCTGGGGCTATCATCTACCCGTCAGGGAAAAGTCGGTTTCCTGACCGGGCATGAGGAAATCCCTTTGTCCCAAATGACCGGATTGAGCAACTCACTGGCGCAGGATAATGTAAAAACCGAAGAAGTGCAGCTCAATCAGGCCGGTAGCGTGCCTAAAGATGCATCGGTGCTGGCTATTGTGGGGCCACAACGAGATATCAGCGTGACGGAGCTGAAAAGCATTCGCACCTATTTGGAGGGTGGTGGAAAGCTTTTTCTGGCGTTGGGCTTTCATCCGAACATGCAATCGGACTGGAAAAACCTCGACGCACTGGCGGCTGATTACGGTGTGAAGGATACACATGCGATCGTGGTGGATCAGGAGCAGACGAATACGCTTGGGCCTCTGTTTACAGTGCCTACCTTTGGTAGTCATGCGATTACGGATAAGCTGGCGGCCTCCAATCTGTACCCGGTTCTTTCGCTGTCTATTGCTTTGCAAGCGGGGGAGCAGAAGAATGGGAAGACTACGGCCTTGCTCAAATCTTCTGCCGCCAGCTATGGCGAAACGAATATTCAGGGGCTGCTGAACAACGAAACACAGAAGGATGATAAGGACCTGCAGGGGCCGCTTGATCTGGGGTACGCGGTAGATGGCAAAGACGGCAAGCCCAAAGCGATTATTCTTGGAACGTCGGCCCTTCTGAGCGACACCGAGATCAGCACAGGAGGCAATCGAGATTTTGTGCTGAATAGTCTGAATTATGTGCAGGAACAATCTGACGGGCTTACCATTCGCCCTCGTCAGGAGCAGGATTATAAGGTGGTTTATTTAACTCCTGCGCAAGCGAAGGCTATATTGACCCTATCCGTGATCGGATTGCCGTTGTTGTTCACGGCGGCCGGAATCTTATTATGGTGGAGGCGAAGAAGAGCATGAGAAAATGGATACCCACCGTGCTGCTGTTAGTTGTATTGGGAGCGGGTATAGTCTATGCCAAGAGCCAAAACTTTTTTCGTGAACAAGCTCCTGCGGCTCGCCAACTGGTTCAGCTTACGCAGGGGGACATTACGTCATTCGCTATAACGGGGAAGGACGGCAAGTCAGTGGAGCTTAATCAACGTGACGGCAAATGGAGCATGAGCAAGCCGCAGTCTTATCCGTTAAACGGCTATACGATTGACAATTGGTTAGCCGCTATTCAAAACGTGAAGCTCGGTGAGGTGGTGGAATCTTCTCCAAAAGACATAGCCAAATACGGAATCAGCGCCACCAACAACCAAATTCAGATCAAGAACAAGGATGGAAGCGTGCATACCTTTGCTTTTGGCGAAACGTTGCCTTCCGGCGATGCTGTCTATGTGCTGTCAGATAAAAAAGAGGTAGCTTCCGTACCTGTGGATACCCTTTCCGGGTTGCTACTGGGTACGGCCGATTTTACGGATACGACGCCGTTCGACTGGGATGATGACAAGCTGAGCGGACTGGAGTGGGAAGGCCAGTCGGCATCCTGGATGCTTAAGTCATCCGGTGATGGGCAAACCGGGGAAAGCTCTTCCACAGCTTGGACGCTGAATGGAAAGTCGGTAACCAGTGATACGGCGACCTCCTTATCGCAGCAAATCAAAAATTTGGCCAGCAGCCAGTCCTTGCGCAAAGCCTCCGAGCTGAACAAACCTGTTCACCGCTTTACGCTAAGCGTATCGCTGGGCCAGCAGGATGAGTCGCAGCAGGTGTATCAGGGCTGGACGGTGAACGGTGACCCGGATACCGTATGGGTCGTGCCTCCGCAAAGCAACTGGGCGTATGGGCTGTCGGCATCTGATGTGAAGCGTATTGAACAGGCTGGACATGACCAAGCTCAAACTAGAAAATGATTTACAGAAATATAAATACGCGAATGAACGGAAAAAAGGCTCCATCGGCGGATCATCGTCGATTGGAGCTTTTTTGTGTTCGTTATTCGTCAGGCTTGCCGCATCGAGCTTATCCAGCTTTTCTTCCATAGTGTGCAGGATATGCCGCAACAAAATAAAACAAAGTCCAGCCGGAAAGCCTACGTTGGTAACTAGAGAAAGAGCGTCATCCATTTGCGATGGTTTCCCCCTTTTCAGCATATACGAAGGAAGGTAAATAAAAATCGTCGTATACAACCGGTTCAAAAAATTGTATAATAAATAAGAACAAATGTTCTTTTTTTGGTTGTAACATGTGTTCTCAAATTACCCTATAATATGAGGATTTCGAAAAGCCAAATCCAAAGAGAAAGGGTAGTTTATGATGAATAAGTCTCAGCTAACATTGGTCGAACAATATCGTAAGAAGCTGTACCGCATTGCATGGAGAATCCAGTATCGTGCCCGGGTGCAAACCAATCATGAATTTGTCATGGAAAAGAACGAAGCCGTCGCTACTCCATCTTTTACAGACTCTGCAAACTCTAAAATGTACACTCTACAGCTCATTAACTCTCTACCATCTGAGATCGGAAAAGCCATCATCTTTGACCTTTACATACTAGACAAAACCGAAGCACAGATTGCAAGAGAGCTGAAGCTATCCCAACAGGCGGTGAATAAATGGAAAAAGAAAATGCTGAATCAATTATCTCAGATGCTGAGTTCATCAAACTGCTCCAATTAGCACGAGGCGGAGATCAGGAAGCCATGAGCAGGATACTTCGTCTGTTCGAGGAAGATATTCAGAAAACCAGTCGATATATCCGTATGTCCCGGGAAGATGCCGTTCAAAGTATTGTGACTGATTTTATAGAAGATTTGAAGCGTGACGATATTGAAGTAATTAAAACGGACGCCATTATATGATACAGAAAAGAGAAGGTGCAGGCTTTTAAGAGCCTGCACCTTCTCTTTTATAAAATGATATCAATGAATACGTGGGATGATTTAATTCACATACTTATTCCCGTTAGCGTCAATATAGACGGATTGAACCGCTGTACGGCGGTATGGATAGCCAGCCTCTGTGGTGCCGTTAATTTCATAGGTTACGGAATAGATGCCAGGCTTGTCCGCTTTGGACAGTTCGATTTGTCCAGTGGGGTTAACGGTTTTTTGCTGTACCGTCAGACCTTTGGCCGCAGGAGTAATTCCTTGCTGTGGATCACCGTAATATTGAACCTGATACGTGACTTGTGTAACGCTTTTAGGGGAATCCTGTGGTTGCAGATTCAGCTTCGGACCTACAGCATTTAGATTATATTTCAGCTCAGGAACCTGAGCGGCCTGATAGCGGGCGATCAGGAGATAGGCTCCTTCGCCGGGAATCGTGGCATTCAGTTTATAGATGCCCGGTTTTGGATTTTTAATAACTGCATTATGATGCCAGGTTCCATTAAAAATTTCATTATCATAGCTCGCTTTCAGATTTAGATCCTCGCTGGTACCGTCCGGCTTGGTCAGCTCGAGTTTACTCACACGTTTATCGCTGATCCAGTCCAGATTAATGGATTTAACACTATTTTCAACGGTAAGAATTTCTGAGGCTTTTCCGTTATAGTCGCCACCTCGGATAAAGTAGGAGTTGTCGATCTCACTATAGGTGGATTGTACAGCGGAAGCAGTCAAGGAAGATGCTGAAAGTGCCTCAGTTTCCTGATTCAATGCTGGAGTGTTCGCTTGGAGGTAGGGTTGGATCAGGGAGAAGACGTAAGAGCCGGTACGAACCTTGGCATGATCCCAGGGTCCGACTTTAACTACACGTCCACCGGGAAGCTTTGCGTTGTCGACCGTGACCACTCCATCATTCTTGCCAAAGGATGAGAGGTAAAGGCCGCCCATTATGTAGGAAGCGCTACCATCAGACCAGTTATCACCGGCAAAAGTGAAAAAAGGAACGGTAGTTGCATTGCTGAGTGAATCAGTCTTGGATCGGAAATACTTCATATAAGATGTTTGTAAAGTAGAGGTACCGGGATTCTGTGAGCCGACGAGATCTGCCAACCATCCGGCCCAGCTGCTGTAGGCGAGATCTGCAAGTTGTGAGCCATGATGGGGACTGCTGAGGGTAATGACACGTTGTACATAGGGAGCGGCTCCGTTATATACGAGAGCGGTTTGAGTGTCCACTCCACCTTTGCTGTGGGCGATGACGATGAGCTTTTTTCCAAATTGTTTACTAATGACCTTGATTTTGTCGGCTAGAAGCTTACCATTTTCCCACATATCCTGTGATGTGCCATTTGCATCGTAAAGATTAATGGTGGCCGTCTGGTATCCTGCATTACGCGCAAGTTGGAGTATGTCGTTGTTTTTGGTCCAAGCCTCGGAGTTGCTGTTCAGACCATGAACAAATAGGAGTGCGGGTTTAGCAGGATCAGTGCGGTCGGGCAGAGGGCCTTCTGACCAACTTCCGGCGGCTTCTTTCGGGGGTTGGGGTGTAGTGGAGCCTGCAAAAGCACCAACGGGGACGAGAGTGACGGATAACAAAAAAATGAGCATCAAAACGGTGATCTTTTTCAAGCTTGAAATCCTCCTTTTGTAAAATAAAGTATTTTTCAATCTTATTATACATGACATCTTGTGGTAAATCATCAATTGCATTTTGTATTTACATTAAAATTTTATTTTTAGTCATTTTTTAGTCAGCATAGCCCTGAGAATCATAGTGCATCCTAACCTCGTCACACATTTTATATGTATGGAGGATGAGTTCATGCCAGGGACTAAGAAGGTAATCAGTTTAACGATTTCTGCTGCTTTGCTCGCCAGTATGGCTGCTTTGACAGGGTGTGGGAATGCAGATCATAACGTTCGCACGAACAGTACCCGCTACAACGCACAAAGCACACATCATATGGATGGTGTGAACCGTATGGATGGTATGAACCGTATGGATGGTGTAAACCGTTATGGGGTTAAGTCCAACGGTATGGACGGGGTGCCATTAAACCCGAGAACCAATGTTACCGGACATCCAGTTCGTCATTTGCAAGTCGATCGTAATTTGTCCAAACGCATAGCCGAACTGCCAGGGGTAAAATCTGCGACAGTGCTGGTCGGTGATCGTAATGCTTATGTAGCGGTTTCCTTGAAGGACCAAGCCAACGGAACAGGGACTGGCACTTCAGGCGTTAAAGGTACTGGGCATTCCATGAATACACATGGCACGACTACACATGGCATAACTACGTATGGGGTGGATGGTACAAGAGGCAACTATACCACCGATGGCATAGCGCCAGGAATTACAGATAATGGAATGAGCCGACCCGCAACACCTCCGCGTCGTGGCGACGGATTGTACGGCACGATGGGTACTGGTTCTTATGGTATGATTCGTGGCTTGACGGACGGTACCGGTACGAATATCGGACGCACGGATGGAACTACAATGGAAGGCGCAAGAACTGCATATGAGCCTAACACGCTGACGGAAGCTGTCAAAAGTCGTATCGCCAACAAGGTGAAGCAATTTGCACCTTCGATTGAACAAGTGTATGTATCGGCTAACCCCGATTTTGTAAAGCATACCACTGATTTTACACGCAGTGTGCAAAGCGGTCATCCGATCAAAGGAATGAGTGCCCAATTGGTGGATATCATTCACCGGGTATTCCCGACTCCTGCTGCGGGTGCAACTCATCCTTCACAAGGATCAACAACGGCACCCACTCGTCCACAAAATCATACCCCTGCACCTATGAATCATCGCTAATTCACCACATCTGTGTGTAATGCCAAAGAAAGAGCTATCCATCTCGGCGAAATCGCTGAGGGATAGCTCTTTGATTTGATTTAGGGGTAATCATAATACTGAATTATGTTCGTACTCCTTTGATCCATACGCCTTGCAGCTTCAAGTCTGCATCCAGTAACAGAACGTCTGCTTGTTTGCCTGCTGCAAGCGAACCTGTCCGATGCGCAATGTTCAGGGACTTAGCCGGATTCAGGCTGGCGGCTTGGGATGCCTCGGGAATGGTCAGACCCACATGATGAACCAGATATCGGAAGCCTTCAATCATTGTCAACGTGCTTCCTGCCAGAGTGATGCCATCCTCCAGCCGTGCCACGCCGCCCTTCACGATTACTGGTAAATCGCCGAGTGTGTAATGTCCGTCCTTCAGCCCGGTGGCAGACATGGCATCGGTGATGAGAATGAGATTGTGCTCCCGTTTCAGCTTGGCGAGCAGGGAGACAGCAGCGAGATGCACGTGGATACCGTCAGCGATCACCTCCGCTTCAATGCGCGAATCAGCAAGCACGGCTCCGGCGGCTCCCGGCTTGCGGTGATGCAGCGGAGTCATGGCATTGAACGCATGCACCGCATGGTTCAGGCCCGCCGCCGCTGCGCGCTCCACCTCTTCATACGTGGCATCCGTATGACCGAGAGCCGCAGTAATGTTATGGCTGCGCAGCCATGCAATCAGCTCCAGTGCGCCTTCCCGTTCGGGCGCAAGCGTTAACTGGCGGACAAGGCCCGGGTAGCGCTGCTCCCATTCCTTTGCCCAGTCCAGATTCGGCGGTTGAATGTGCTCCGGGTTTTGCGCTCCCGGCCAATTCGGGCTAATGAACGGCCCTTCCAGATGTACGCCCTCCAGTTGTGCGTAGGGCATAGGCTGCGCCATGTAGGCGTAAACCTCACTTAGCACCTGGTCGATTCGCTCTTTTGGTGCGGTCATGGTGGTAGCCAGCATTGCGGTTGTTCCTTGAGAGCCGTGAAAAGAGGTAATCGTATCCAGTACCTGCGGATTGGCGTCCATAAAGTCCTCGCCGTTACCGCCGTGAACATGAATATCAATAAAGCCTGACAGCAGGTAGCCGCCTTCCAATCGCACGATGTTTGCCCCCACCGCTACACCATCATCCTGATTTTCCGCTACTGCTGCAACTAGATCAGCAGGCAAATCATCCTCTGCACCAGCATATACGATGGATTGTCCCTCAATAGCGACAACCCCTTTTTCAATCATGTGATCCCCAATGACGACTTGTCCATACAGTAGTTGGGTTATATTACCATTCGTTTCATCCGAGTTCAATTCAACCAGCCTCCCGCTTCCTGATCCAGTAAAACCAGCACGTTGGGATGGCATTGCAGCAGGGAAGCCGGGCATTCTGTGGTTACAGGTCCGGTGAAAGCCTGCTTTACAATGTCTGCCTTATCCGCGCCAAAAGCTACCAGTATAATTTGCTTCGCCTTCAGAATCGTGCCTACTCCCATCGTGACTGCTTGCTTGGGTACAGCATCTATATTGCCAAAAAATCGGGCATTCGCTGTGCGCGTTCCCTCTTCCAAATCTACCACATGTGTGGCCTTGGTCAGGCTGTGCCCAGGTTCATTAAAGCCGATATGGCCGTTGTGACCAATGCCGAGCAATTGGAGATCGACGGGCCCGTGATCTAGAATTGCCTGCTCGTGGGCCGCACATTCTGCTGCCAGATCGGCCGCATTACCGTCAGGTACGCGTGTATGGGCAAGAGGAATGTCGATATGCTGAAACAAGTGCTCATTCATAAAGCTGCGGTAGCTCTGCGGATGTTCCGGGGGAAGACCAATGTATTCATCGAGATTCACGGAGTAGGCTCGTGCAAAGCTCACCTGTCCCTTACGGTACATTTCTGCAAGGTGACGGTAAATGCCAAGGGGTGAACTTCCGGTAGCGAGTCCAAGCATGGCCCGTGGCTTGTTCAGCAGTAAGCTGGCGATCACAGCCGCAGCGGTAGCGTTCAGGACTTCACGGCTGTTCAAAATACGTATGTTCATCTTCAGTGACCCCCTGGTTGTTTTTTGAGCTTGCTTACGTGTTGATACGAACCTTCCAATCTCGGAATATATTTGTCAAAATCCGCGCTGACCATACCTGTAAACAGGATATCAATGATATGAAGCTGGGCAATGCGGGACGCCATATCTCCACGCCGCATCCCTTCTTCCAGCGAGGAGGAAAATAGCGCAATATCCGCAATACCTGCCAGCGTGTTATTTCCGAAGGAGGTCAGGGATAATGTTCTGGCCCCCTGTTCCTGTGCGCAGCGCAGTGCCGCGATGGTTTCCTGTGTTTCCCCCGAGTAGGAGACGGCAAAGGCAACATCTCCCGGCCCGAGCGAGGAGGCAGAGGTAATCTGCATGTGCGAATCCGCGAAGGCGGTACTATTTTTGCCAATACGAATGAGCTTCTGATAAAAATCTTGTGCCACAATCGATGAGGTCGCCATGCCGTACAGATCAATGCGACTTGTGGCGGCCAGCCATGCAATCGCCTGCTCCAGCTTGCTGAAATCCAGTAGTCGGGTCGTATCTGCAATGGATGCGGTATGATTCGCCTCAATAGCTTCCACGATTCGAGAGAGCGAATTTCCGGCGACGATGTCCTGATAGGAGGCTTCACCGTCACCGTTCGAACGGGGCAGCTCGGCGGCCAGCTTCATTTTGAAATCGGGATAGCCTTTAAAATGCAGTGATTGGCAAAACCGCGTAACGGTCGCTGGACTCACGCCACAACGCTCCGAAAGCTTCCGAATCCCCAGATGCAGTACATCTCCCGGGGATTGCAGAATGGATTCCGCCAGCTTGCGCTCTTGGACGGGAAGTTGCTCCAATCTGTGGGTTAAGGTATGAAGAATGGGGGACATGAACTGCGCTCCTTTGGTTATAGAATATTTTGTTTTGCTTGAAAATAAGTATCGTTAAAATAAATAATATAAAGAAAAATATTTTCATATGATTTTATGTGTATTGTAAAATAATCCTGTCGCACATGCAAGAAGATGGCAGCAAGATGATGTGAGCTATATAAATCGAACTCGAAAAATGAACATCAAAACGGAGTAGGCGGAATGGTGCTGTACAAGCGAAGCGGTCGCTTTAAAAGCTTTCCGTAGGAAAGCTCGCTTCGGAAGCGTCACCTCCCCGGATTTCTACCTGTAGCTGTCGAGCTAAGATTAGGGAAGGCCGCAGACCGGATAGGGTAGCTTCCGCCGATTCAGGAGGGGGATTATATTGTCATTCCGAATGCGGGAGCTTATCGTGACTAAAAAAAACGCCAAAACCGTCGGAGCCGATAGAGATCGGACCTGCGTTTTGACATTTTTTTTCGTTATTTTTGCATTATATATGTTGCGGTTTGGACTTTAACGTTGTTTGGAGCTGCGTATTTCCTGACGCACAAGCTGCCACACCATGAAGATCAGCACAGCGACTTGTGGGATAAACGTTTCCCAAGTAGGATACATGCCCAGCCAGCTAATGGATGGCAGCGAGGAGGCCGTGTGCCCCGGAAGCTTGCCAGCCACCTGAAGCGAATGAATACTTTCGCCCAGAAACCGGAATACGATATAGTAAATCAGTACAGTGGCCGTCAGGAAAAAGGCGCGAATCGGCAACCGTACGCTAAACTTGATGATCGCAAATGCCAGTACAACCAGCACGACAGTTGCCGAGCCAATACCAATCAGCAATTGAGAGGTTTCGATGGCCGGGGCCATACCGATATAAAAGATAGCCGTCTCAGCGCCTTCACGCAGAATCGCGAGCGCAGAAACTGCGAACAGCGACCACAGACTACCACGCGCCAGCGCGCTGTCTACGCTGTTCTCAACAAAGCGGTTCCACGCGGCAGCATTGGATTTGGAATGCAGCCAGCTACCGACAGTCAGCATAAGCACAACCGCGACCAATCCAGTCACACCCTCTAGCAGCTCACGTATGCTACCCGATGCGGCGGCCGCGACCAGTGTGGTGAACAGCACTGCCAGGATTCCGCTCAGTACCAGACCCGTTCCGGCACCAGCCCATATCCAGCGACCAGCCACAGCTTCGCCGCTTTTTTTGGCATATGCCAGCAGAGCCGCGAGCACGAGAATGGCTTCCAGCCCCTCACGCAGCAAAATCAGTGCCGCATCCCAAGCGGTGTAGGAACGTTTTTCCGTCAACGGACGGAGCCTTTCCAGCATCTGATCAAGGGTCTGGATGGCTTTGACTGTGTTGGGTGGAGAAGACAGCAGATAACCGGAAGTCTCGGTCATTTCATTTTCAATCGCGGTATAGGACGCCGGATCGGAAATTTGCACAGGTCCTTCCACCGAAGGCCACAGGGCGATAAACTGCCCTACCTTGTCAGTCGCTTGCTCAGGCTGATTGGCTGCCACATCCTGCCGTGCGAATTCGAGGAGCTTGACCGCATCACTTAGCGAGCCTACTGAGCCCTTCGCCGCGTTGTTTGCTCCAGCTTCTTGACCCGTATTTACCCGTTTGCCTTGACTGTAATCCGACAACAAAGTCGTTAGCTCCTGCATTTCCTTGAGAGCCTGCTCTTGTCGTATGGGCTCGGATTGCATGGAGATGCGAATCAGGCTGATTTTAGTTTCCAGCGCACTGTATACCGGAAAATGGTCGGAACGAATCGGTGTCTCCACCTGATACCATGCTTTTACGATCCGGCCGTAATCAGCGCGGGCCGCAGTCCAGTCGCCTTTTTGCATGGCAGCGAGACTTCCCTTGGCCATGGGGAGCAGCTTTTCCGCTGCTTTGGCTCCAGCCGGGACGGGTTTGTCGCCTTCGGCAGCAGTCACGAATTCGTTGACTGAGCGAGCCAGCACGGACAGTGCGGCCTTTGCTGGTTCTCCGCCGCCAGCAAGTGCTTGATCTGCATCCGCGAGAGCCTTGTCCACCGCTGCGATATGGGCTGCATCACCACCTTTTGCTTTGGCGGCTTCCCACAGCTTACGGAATTCTTTGACGTACCTGGAGGCTTCTGCCCATTGGGATTGTCCCGCCTCCACCAGTGCGCCACCCACCACAGGCATGAGCTGATCCTTGGGAACAGCCTTAGCATCTGTTTGTGCGAAAGCGACCGACCCGGAGCCGGATATGAATGGAGTTACAGTCAGCAGCAGAGCCACCAGCAGAAACATCCAGCCTAAGCTTTTATTGTGCCGATTCATATAAATCCCCTTTCTTCCTGGCCTGCTGCTAAAATAACGTATCCCCGATGTAGCCGCCTTGCGATACACCTGGAAAGCAGGCGAACACCGCACTGCCTTTGTGTACAATGTATTCGTTCAGCTTGTCATTACGCGCAAGTTTTTCCTGAATATGGACGAACTGCTTGAATAGATCACGTTGGTAGCTGATGAACAGCAGTCCGGCATCGAGCTGTCCTGTTTGCTTGTCCAATCCGCTCGAATAAGAATACGACCGCCGCAAAATATTAATGCTCCCGTCTCCGTGAGCCAATGCCACATGAGAGGTGGGGGGCGTAACCGGCTTGCCATTCGGACTTGTGGCTGCCAGATCGAGCTTGTCGAACTCCTTGGCCTTGCCCAGTGGGGCCCCGCTGCTGCGATGGCGTCCAAAGGTATCCTCTTGGTCGCCCAGTGTTGAGCGATCCCATACCTCTACCCGCATGCGTACACGGCGTACCGCCATATAGCTGCCGCCGCCCATCCACGCGGGGCCATCACTGGCCTGTGTCCATACCAGTCGGTTCATCTCGTCTGCCTTGGACGTATCCGGGTTCCCCGTACCGTCCTTGAAGCCGAGCAAGTTACGCGGCGTGCTTCCCGCCGGATCGGCCTGTGCTGTCCGCTGGAAGCCTTCCTGTGTCCAGCGAAGCACCGCTGTTCCTCTGGCGATACGCGCCAAATTACGCAGGGCATGGAAAGCTACCTGCAAATCATTGGCACATACCTGTACCCCGATATCGCCGCCGCACCATTGATCGTCCAGCGCATCCCCTTGAAAGCGGGGCAGCTCACGAAGTCCGGCAGGTTTAAGCCCTGCCAGACCGAAGCGCCCATCAAAAAAAGACGGACCCACACCAAACGTAATCGTCGTCCGTGACGGCGACAGCCCCGCCGCTTCGCCCGTATCGGACGGAGGCAGATGGAGGTTTTCGTTATCGTTGCCGATCAGCGCGCCGGAAGTCATCGTAGCGGTGGCTTCTGTCCAGGCTTTAAACAGGCTGCGCACCCGTTCCTTGTCACTCGTCGTCAGATCGAAGGCGGCGAAGCAGATGAAATCCTGTGCCGGAGTCACAATACCCGCCTGATGTTTCCCGTAAAAAGGAACCACATCCTTGGTATCCGCATCCGTCATCATGCTTTCGAGCCGTTGGCTGGCTGTCAGCACAGCCCCCACGCCACCGCCGCCGAGCAGGAGACCCAGTCCCCCGACCCCGGCCAGCTTCAATAGATCCCGGCGTGATACAGATTTACTCTTTTCCGACAGCACATCATTTTCTAGCAGAACATCCTCTGACTTAGCATCCTTTTTGACCAGATCAACCTGTTCTTTACGGGCATCTGTGCGCTGCTGCGGTTCCTGTCGCGTTCCCTTTTGCCGCTGGAAGCCTTTCATATCGTTACACTCCTAACCATTTTCCCATTTGGGACAACGGCTCTGCCAGGGCATCAAGGTTTTGGCTCAGCTTTTTAATTTCTTCCGGTTTCAGCTTCGTATAAGATACATAGCCTTCGCCTTCTTTGAAAGGAGCCAATTCCTGCTGCAATGCCTCAAAGCGCTCGCCAATTTGCGTTTCCAACGCCGCATCTTTTTGGTTCAGATCTGTTTTCAAAATCTCATATATTTTTTGTGCGCCCTCTACATTAGCTGCAAAGTCGTACAAATCCGTGTGGGAATAACGTTCTTCTTCACCCGTCACCTTGGAGGTGGACACTTCGTTCAGCAGCTCGACTGCGCCCGTTACCATCAGGCTGGCGTCAATGTTGACCGTCTCCACCTTGGCACGCAGCAGCTTTGCATCACTCAATAGGCGGTCGGAAACCTCGTCCAATCCTTTGGTGGTGTTTTCATCCCATAATGTCTTTTCAATACGGTGAAAGCCGCGCCAATCCGCTGCATCTACATCACCGTCACGCGCATCAATATTCGGATCAAGATCGCCCAGCGCTTCTGCAATCGGTTCAATCCGTTCATAGTACATACGTGCAGGAGCATACAGCGCCTTGGCTTTGTTCAGCTCGCCAGCTTTGACCGCGTTCGTGAATTCTTCTGTCTTTTTCACAAACGTATCGCATTGCTGGGTAGCATAGGCACGGTAAGCCGCTACCGCTTGATCAAAATTGGGGGCAGAGGCTGCAGGGGTCGTTGTCCGTGTTGTTGCTCCTGCAAATTGGGTCGTTGCAGCGGGCTGCTGAGTAGCAGTTCCGGTTTGTCCACAACCTGCGAACAGAATAGAAGAAACCAGCACTCCGGCCGGTACAGCATAACGTAATTTCATAATGAACACCCTTTCTGGCCAAGCAGCCGATGAACAATAATCTGTTGCACGATATTTATATTGAAATTATTATTTTGATAATGATTATCATTCGCGCTTTTTCTTATCATAAGGGTACCCCATATGCCTGTCAATACATAAAATTAGACGTAGAGTCTAACAATTCAGCAAAGGCTGAAAATAAGTGCCTAGGCCCATTTTTATCTGCATATTGAACCATACCTGAGCACATGACATAAAATGTGTTGACTGTATCCCTTAACCTTGTTACACCACACAAAACCCGAGCAAGGAGGGGTGAAATTGACGAAGGGTAACGACCACAAAAACAAGTTTTTGTTAACTCACCGTGAACGTGAAGTATTTGAACTGCTCGTGCAGGACAAAACAACACGTGACATCGCCGGACAACTATTTATTAGTGAGAAGACGGTGCGTAATCATATTTCTAACGTAATGCAGAAACTGAACGTAAAAGGTCGTTCACAGGCGGTCGTGGAATTAATCAGGCTTGGAGAATTAAAAATTTGACCTCTTGTTCCTTGCGGGGTGCAAAGTCTTCTCGATGATCCTTCAACAGTGAGGATGGTTGGGAAGACTTTTGTTTTGTAGGTTAGCTATTCTTGATAGCTCCGATTTGGGATAACCTAGTCTTTTTGTTTTTCTACTGCACATCCAGCAGGAACAATGGATTTTTCCTTTGGAGAATGCACCATTGAATTTGACGATCCATCCCCGGTATGCTGATAGACGTTTTTTACGGCGAATAACCCGTTTTCTGGAAAGTGGGGAGTAAATCTTCATTAAATCAAAGTCAGCTGTTAATTTCGCTTTTAGCATAAAATCAATGCCTAATATGCAGTCAAAGCCATACGGCTCTTAGAGCTTAGTTGAATAGGAAAGGATGAAAAATCACCTGTGATTAATTACGTTACCAAAATGCAAAAAATCCTTAGCACTTATACGTTCAAGGATTTTTTTGTACTTCTATTTTATAAGTAAGGTGACGAAAAAAAACGCTTAATCGCTGAAATATGTGGGAATTTGTATTCAAATGTTGTATTATATATAGGAGGAAGAAACTACCATTAGATTATGAGGGAACTCACATGAATAATCTATGCAGAAGGCTGTATCACAAAGTTATACAAGGATAGAAATGCATTTAGTGGTAGTGTAAGAATGCAAATGTCAATATTACAGGTTTTGAGTTATACTTATATAAGGTGTTGAAGAAGAATCACAAGGCAGAAAGGCTCGTTGCTCCAGGTAGCAGTAAGTAACTTTTCCTTAGATCTACCTGTGGTATATTTTTGATCGGAGGTGAACGGGAGACATATGACACAAAACCAACACTTGATGACGTATACGCTGAACAGCGGCATAAAGGGAACAGTCGACCTATCCAGTAAGCAGGTTCAGGAATGGATAAAAGCATATCGAATTGGCAGCAAGTTTGTAACGGTAGTCGGTAAACAGTATTTTGGTTTGAATCCTGAATTGGTAGCAGATTTTAAGGTACATAATGAATACTCGGAGCAGCGGGATCATATATCCATGATACAGCCTGCAATGCTAAGTAGAGCTGTAGACGTAGACCCGTTGGTAGAGGCGTACAGTCAGTATAAAACGTTAATTCAGGTAGAGTGCAAATGCGGAGCTTCCTATATAGAAGAGTCGCCGCACAAAAGAACCAAGTGGTCATGCAAGGAATGCAATAACATTGTGTTTCTGGATCGTAAAAAGGGCATGGTGGATACGGAAAAAGGTAAGGCGTGGTATATGACCAACAAATATTATGTGGAAAGACAAAGCAATTGACCTAGGTCAGTTGCTTTTATTCTATATGTCCATTCCCTGAACTTTATAAATCAGCTATAACCTTTTGCCAAATAATAAAATTGATGTTTTTTGCGCTTTGTAGTACATTATCAAGTGTATTATAAGGAGGCTTCTCATGTACGGACATAGACAAGATGATACTTTATACATCATGACTTACACATTGAATAGCGGTATCAAGGGCACAGTGCCTTTGTCTAATCAACAGATACAGGAATGGCTTGAGTGTTACAGAATCGGTAAGAAATTTGTAACCGGGATTGGCAAAGAGTACTTTGGGCTGCATGCGGAACTGGTGGCTGATTTTAAAGTTCATAATCAATATTCAAGCTATCAGGAAGTCATTATCCCGGTTCAACAGCCGGATACTGGCTTGAAAGAGCTGTCCCAAGCTTATAAATCAACAGAAACCTTGATCAAAGTAGATTGCAAATGCGGCACCTCGTATGTAACGGAATCTCCCTTTAAGCGGACCAAGTGGTACTGCACCAAATGTCGGGAAATTGTTTTTCTGGACAATAAAAAGGGAATGGTCGACACTTCCAGAGGCAAGGCTCATTTTATGACCAATAAGTATTTTGTGGAACGGGAAACAACTGGCGTATAAGCCGGTTGTTTTTTTGTACATGATTGAATCATACTCGATAAAATGATAACGATCGTCAGGTGGTGAGCGTCATCCGGGAAAATCATATGAACGGCGGAAGGAATCGCATGAGCACGAACGGTGTGTACATAAACGAAACGCGTCATCTGGAACAAATCATAAGTGACCTGCGGGTGATGGGCTATGTGGCCTTCCATCATCATCCGCAAATTACAGGTGAGCTTGAAAAGCTGAAAGAACTGAAAAAGCAACTATTATCGTTTTTTCAACAGCATCATGTATTGTGGATTGAGCTTGACCCGCTAACGCAATATGCGGTGGTAAACAACATGGGGAAGGCCACGGTGTTGAAACTCATGGGGCGGAAAATGAACCCGCTCCGTGATCTGAGAGCGAACGCTGCTTTGGCCGGGCAACCGCTTCACGAGTTGGATCGAGAAATAGAGCGGTTGAATCGACTGGTTCACCTGTTGCGCTATACCCGTTTTTCTTAAGCGACGGCAGCTACATAAAAAAGCATTCACGAAGCATGGTTGATCACATGCCGTGAATGCTTTTTGGGTATCAGCTTACACAGATTTCAAAAACTCCACGATGGTCAGCAGACCCTTATCGAAATTATCCAAATTAAAATGCTCGTTCGGCGCATGCAAGTTCTCATCCGGCAAGCCGAAGCCCATCAGTACGACTGGAGCAGTCAACACACGGGAGAAGGTTTCCACAATTGGGATAGAACCGCCGTCCTTGGTAAACAGGGCGCGTACACCGTATACCTTTTCAAAAGCATCCGCCGCTGATTGCAGAAATGCGTGTGACGGGTCAATGTTAAAGGCGTTCGCTTTTTCACCCTGCTGGATATCCAGCGTGGCACCAGCCTGAACATGAGCGCGTAGATGGCGCTCGATTTTATCCAGAATGTCCTGCGGATTCTGGTTGGCAACCAAGCGGCACGTAATTTTCGCATGAGCTTCCTTCGGAATGACCGTTTTCGTGCCTTCGCCCTGGAAGCCGCCATACACGCCGTTCAGCTCCAGCGTCGGACGTGCCCCGACACGCTCGACGAAGCTGAATCCTTCTTCGCCGTACAGGGAATCAAGCGCAAGGTCCTTTTGCAGCTTGCTCTCATTGAAATCTTGCTTGACGAATTCTGCTCTCATCTCCGCCGATAGCGGCGCGACATCGTCATAGAAGCCGTCGATGCTGACGCGTCCCTTGTCATCATGCAGTGTTGCCAGCAAGGACACGAGAGCATGTAGCGCGTTCGGTACGCCGCCGCCGAAGGAGCCGGAATGCAGATCCGTATTGGCAGTGTGAATCGCAACTTCCAATGAGCATAATCCGCGCAGTCCTGTGCAAATGGCAGGCTTGCCTTTTTCGATCAGGGAGGTGTCGGATACCAGTACAGCGTCCGTAGCCAGACGGTCGGCACCTGTTTGCAAAAACTCAAGCAGATTCGGGCTGGACACTTCTTCTTCGCCTTCGATGCAAAATTTGATGTTCAGCGGCAACTTGCCTTCTTGCTCCAAAATGGCTTCGACCGCCTTAATGTGCAAAAATACCTGACCCTTATCGTCTGTAGCTCCGCGCGCATACAGCTTTCCGTCACGGATCGACGGCTCGAACGGTGGCGTTTCCCACAGGTGAAGCGGGTCGACTGGCTGTACATCATAGTGACCGTAAACGAGAATTGTTGGTTTACCGGGGGCATGCAGATAATCCGCATACACCAGCGGATGGCCTTTAGTCGGCATGATTTCAACGTTTTCCAATCCGGCAGACGTCAGTTTGGCAGCAAGCCAATCGGCTGCTTTGTTAATGTCTCCTTTGTGCTCGGATAATGCGGAAATACTTGGAATGGACAACCATTCCTTCAGCTCATCAAGCTGCTGCTCTCTGACCTTTTCGAAATATGCGGAATAACTCATGTTCGTGCATCCTCCTCTTTCATTGTGCGGTTTTTGCTCTATCCTCTGAACCAAAGCCGTGGACGATATGTATAGTTTACTACGTTTTGTGCTGAACGAAAAATCATGATGGTAGATGTGTTAAAAAATGGGCGATCTGTTCGGGTCTAAACAGACCCGAACAGATCGCCCATCGAATAGCGGTGAAGCTACGCTCGAAGGTCCAGTTGGCCTCCGAGATGAGGCTGTACGCTTTTTTCCATCATCTGGATCAGTGCTTGCCCCTGTTCACCAGCTTGATCCTTAGCCATAGAGGCGACTTTCACACTCACAGCTTGAGCCAGACTAGCCTGATTCATAACTGTTGATAATGCCGCGAAATCCATGTGTTCATTCCTCCTTTGTCGTGAAGACTCTTACTATTTATCGGTCAGAATCGTTATTTGTTTAATCCAATTGGAATTGTGTCAGCAAATCTTGAAGCTGTTCTGCCAGACGGGTCAAATCTGCGGCAGACGAACCGATTTCTTCCATAGAGGCGAGCTGTTCCTCGGCTGCTGCGGATACCGTCTCGGTATGGGACGCTGCTTCTTCGGCAATACGTGTAATTTCCTCCATGCTGCCAACGACTGCATTCGTTCCATCGGCTACTCCGGCTGTAGAGGCTGCCACGTTGTCGAGTTGCTTCGCCGATTTGACGATCGCTCTACGGATACGGGAGAAGGAGCGGCCGGACAGATCCACGGAATTGATGCCTTCGCTTACGCGCTCTTTGGCAGATTCCATCGCGTTCAGGGCCTCGGATACGCCGTTTTGAATCCCTTGAATCTGCTCACGGATTTGTTGTGCCGAATGAGCTGAGTTTTCCGCCAGTTTGCGGACTTCAGTCGCTACGACAGCAAAACCTTTGCCATGCTCTCCGGCGCGTGCTGCTTCAATAGAGGCGTTCAGGGCGAGCAGGTTGGTCTGGCTGGCGATTTCGGTAATGACCGTAACAATGTTTCCAATTCGTCCGGATCGTTCACTCAATGCGCCGATAATCGTGTCCAGCTCTTCCACCGTAGTACGAATGCCGTCAATGGAGACGACGCTGTTACTGATATGTTCACTGCCTGCATCCGACGCTTGAATGGCCTGAGAAGAGAATGCGGTCATTTCAGTCATGACCTCGGTCATAGCCGCGATATCTGTTGACATACCTGACACACGATCCTGATTTTCTTTGGCGCTGTGGGCTTGTCTTTCGCTGCCTGCGGCTACATCCTGAATGGCTACGGTCACATGCTCAATCGCGCGGGTTGTTTGTTCTGCACCTGCGGCGAGCTCTTGCGAGGATGCCGACAGATTGCCTGTCATAGCTTGGATTTCTCTAATCATGTTACGCAGATTATCTACCATTTGCTGAAAATATCTCGATAAGTCGCCAATTTCATCCGTGCTGGTCGTAGCCACATTAATGGAAAGATTGCCTTGGCTGATGGCATCCATAGAATTACGCAATCTTTGGATCGGTTTGAGTATACTGCTGATTAACCACAGCGCCAGCGCACCGATGATGATAACTGAAATGACCAGCACCACGATGGTCGTGATGAGGATCGGTTTGGCGGAGGCGCTCGTTTCCGACTTGTCCATCGTTCCGGAAATTTTCCAGCCTGTTAGCGCGTTGGTTTTGAAAATCAGGTTTTTGGCTACGCCATCCAGTTTGTAATCAAAGCTGCCTTCCTTGGAGGCAAACAGTTGTGGCAACATTTCTCCCAATTTCGTACTTCCGCTGACTTCTGTCGGGTGGGTAACGATATGTTTGGTGCTATCTAATATGGTGACATAGCCCTTTTGTCCGATTTTTAAATTCGTAATTCCCTTTAAATTATTCAGGTTCAGGGAAAGACCGATAACACCTCTATTGTCAGGAAGCGTACATGAAATGTACACAACGGGTATCTTGTTGGGATTCAGTCCGACCGGGCTGATTACCGTTTGTCCGGGTTTCTCCATAGCCTGTTTATACCACGGGCGCTCACGAGGGTCGTTGTTCAATCCAATGGCTTTACCAATGATGAGCTTTCCTTCGGGAGTACCTACGAATATATCGAGGGCTTCCGCATGCATTTTCAAATAGATTTGCAGCTCCGTCAGGAGTGCTGCATTTGCTTCTGGAGTGTTGTCACTGACCGTCAATGTAGTAGCGTAATATTCGATATCTGCAATTTTGGCTTGAATCGTCTGGGTGATTGCGCGGTCGGCTGCGGTAACGCTAGTTGTCGCACTGTCCATTAATTGATGGTCTGTCTGATTATATGCTGCCTGATAAGAAAAAGAGCTGACAATAATGCTAGGAACAAGCATGACCAGTAGGAATGCTGCTGTCAATTTTTTTCGAAGCGTTAAGGTTTTTAGTCGTTTCATCAAACCCCTACTTTCTTTGTGCATTTCAATTCCGAAATTTATATCGTATGCATTTACTATCGGTTATTTTAAGCGGATTTAATAGATTTATTGCTAATTTGTCCAAGTCAGTCAAGAATTTTTTGCATAGTATGGAGTATCTTGCAATTTGGAGGGATAAGCAATGGGTTTTTTTCTGGATATGAGAAGTTCAACAAATTCATCAAAAACAGGTGAGGGTCCCCATATCCAACTGGGTCCTGAACCGGAGCGGTTCGGCCTGATCAGGCTGCGAACCTATCTCGTACCGGGCCCGGTAGTGACCTTTAGCGGTTCCATTGGTCTGATCGGTGAACTTGGTGATACGTATGCGATTGAAATCGTGCGTGGCGCCGATTACGATCCGAATGAGGTTATCTACCGGGCAGAGGGTGTGCTTGGTGTCACAGGAGTCAATGAAACGCAAGCTTTTAATGCACAGGATCTTTCCGCGCCATGGGCGATACAAACGGTGTATTCCTCTTATATTTCGGGGGTATCGACGACCGTTCGTAACGGTCCGGAGGTATTTAGCGGCATCGCATCGACTCCTTTTTTCTAAAAGATTGAGAGAGTATTGCTGAGCACGAAATCATACACACGTATGAACCAAAGAACCTTCAGCACCACAACCATGTGGGTTGAAGGTTCTTTACATTTTAAAGACTATCTTTATTTCTTACTCGTCAGTTGGCCTTGCCGAACATGACGATGTTAATCGCTTTTCCGAAGTCTATCCCTGCCTTGCCCGTTAGCTCTGCCGTTTGTTGTGCCAGTACGACCGCATTGACCCCGCAGGAGAATAGCGCAATATCAAAGTCATCTCTATGCACTGCGATCCACTGGAGCGTTGCATCCATTTGTTCATATTGATGAAATGCAAGCGTGTACGGGATATGCAGTTGATACGGCTCGGCTTCAAGGACGGGCTTCACTTCGGCGGCTATTCGGGTGACGAGCAGTATGCGCCGATTTTTCAGCATGTCCCAGAAAGCGGGTGTCTCAGCCAAATACCGGTTCAGGCAGGCATGGCAGGTCAGCGCGGGAGAGAGACCGTAATGGTTCAAAACCTGGTCGGTCAGCTCCCGCTTCATATAGGATGGCGCTTTGATAGATTTGTCATCATAAGGCAGGATGCCAACAATGTTGGCTTTGCGTACCGCCTCGGCCACCGCATCTCGCAATTCCGTATTCGGTAGAAACAGTCCCTTTTGTCCGAGATTGGCTTTGACCGCCCATCGTTCCTGCAACACCTTTTCTATAGGCCAGACGGTGTCCTGGGACAACACCAAATTTTCACCATCCCCGATACGAATGAGCGAAAAGGGATACTGTTGATCCAGTGCCAGTTTCAGGTGATTCAATACCTCGTCGATCTCCAGATACTTTGGCTTAGACATATATGTTTCCTCCCTGTCTATCTTTCTTCAGTGTTTAGAATGGTACAAAAAACTCTGTATTCTATCATATGTCGAAAGCGGCAAGGTTTTTGTATGATCAGCTATTCTTTTTAGATTCTACCTATTTTTGAAAGAGTTGATGCATTTGTACGTGCCGTTTCCCCGGCAGTTCCATAACTTGTGAGGAGACGGTTGAAAGGGAGGAAGATGAATGAATCGCAAGATTGTTATTGAGATTAATTTTAATAACTACGGGATGAATCCCAATCGACTGACACGGGAGTGGATCAGCGAGCGGCTGGATGTATTCAGAACCTTTACGCTGCGCAGCTTGCTCAGTCAGACGAATGCGGATTTCTTGTCTGTCGTCAAGCTGGCAGGCGGATGCAGTGACATCGTGGAAGAGGAGCTGGCCCAACGTGAGCCCATTCCCGACCACATTCGCTTCGGCACGAGCATCGAAAGTAAACGTCGTATTCATGCGTACATCGAAGGCGCGGACGAATTGCTCCTTGCTCGAATTGATTCCGACGATCTGTATCACCAGTCATTTGTACAACAGTTGCATGATTACGAGTTTCAGTCGGATACGGTTGCGCTGGTGAACCAGATAGGTTACCTGTGGGATGCGGTTGAGGGCCAGATGGCACCGGTATTTCACCGTTCGCCATCCTTTTATGTGTTCCGCTATCAAGTGAAGGATTTTCTGGATGATTATCGTGTCGTCATTCCCGGCAAGGGTACGCATGGTTATGTAACGGAGCTGCCGCATGAGGTCATTCCGCTTCGTAACTATGTGAACGTCATTCACGCCGCAAATACCTCGGTGAAAAAAGTGCCGGCGAAGGATCGGCTGACAGAGGATGACATGAAGGCCGTGCTGGCTGAATTTCTGGGAACGGGCACTGCCAATTCGTAACGGTCAGGAGGAGATTATATTGTTCAAAGGAAAAAAACTGCTGGTGACTGGAGGAACGGGATCTTGGGGGCAACGCCTAACGGCGGAATTACTCAAGGAAGGGCCAGCGGAAATTCGTATTTTTTCACGCGGTGAATTTGCACAGATTGCCATGCAGCGTCAATTCCAGTCTGATCCCAGATTGAATTTCGTTATAGGTGATATTCGGGATCTTCAGGCATTACAAGAGGCATGTCGCAGGGTGGACTATGTATTCCATCTGGCGGCGTTGAAGCATGTCCCTGTATGTGAGAGACAGCCGGAAGAGGCTTTCAAGACGAACGTACATGGTACGCAAAATGTAATCCGGGCCAGCATTGAGCAGGGAGTCGCCAAGGTTATTGACGTCTCTACAGACAAGGCAGTAGACCCGGTAAATGTATATGGCATGACGAAGGCGATTGGCGAAAGGCTGATGATTCGTGCCAACGCTCTGAGTGAGCGCACCCGTTTTGTGTGCATTCGCGGCGGCAATGTGCTGGGTACGAGCGGAAGTGTTGTCCCGCTGTTCAAGCGCCAGATTGCGGAAGGGCAGGACTTGACGCTGACGAGTCCCGATATGACCCGCTTCTTCCTCACGCTCGGAGAGGCTATTGGTTTGCTGCTGAAGGCTTCTGTCACGGCGATTGGTGGAGAGACGCTGGTTATGAAAATGAAGGGCTGCAACATTGCAGATCTGGCGGAAGTGATGAAGGAGCAGACAGGTCAGCCAGCGCTGAAGGTGAAGGAAATCGGCATACGCGGTGGGGAAAAGCTGCATGAGGTGCTGATTTCACCCTATGAGGTGCCGCACACATATCGCTACGATGATCGTTATTTTGTTATTCTTCCCCAGCAAGCAGACGAGCGCTTACTAAGCCAATATGGTGGGCTGGAACGAGTGAGCTTCGAGCAATATCGTTCGGACGATGAGTTGATGGATCGTGCGGGGATTGGTGAGCTACTTCGAGGGATGGAGCAATGATGAAAGAGGTGGGTATTTTGCAACTTATCGAAAAAATAACTAAAGGAACTGTAAAGGTTGCGGTAATCGGCCTCGGTTACGTAGGGCTGCCCATGGCAGTGGAAATGGCAAAGGCCGGTTATGATGTATATGGTGTGGATTCCGATCCGGTCAAAGTAGCCAAGCTGCTTCAAGGACAGTCGTACATCATAGACATTGGCGATGATCTATTGGAAGGTCTGATCGGGCAGCAACTGTATCCGGTTACGGATATCAAGGTGCTGGAGCATGTGGATATCGTCGTCATCTGCGTGCCTACGCCGCTGACAGACGGACATCAGCCGGATACATCCTATATTAAAACGGCTATTGATCAGGCGATACCTCATTTACGTAGACAAACGCTGTTGATTCTGGAAAGCACCACCTATCCGGGAACGACCGAGGAACTGATCCGGCCGGTGATTGAACAGCGCAGGGGCTGGACGGTAGGTAAGGATTTTTATGTGTGCTTTTCACCAGAACGTGTCGATCCGGGAAGTGTTCATTTTAATATTCGCAACACACCAAAAGTGATCGGCGGCTGTACGCCGGATTGCCTGGCAGCAGGAGCAGGCTTTTACCACTCCTTTCTGGATCAGATCGTCCCGGTTAGCTCGACAACAGTGGCGGAAGCCGCCAAGCTGTTCGAGAATACGTTCCGTAGCGTCAATATTGGAATGGTCAATGAGCTAACAACAGCCTGTGAGAAAATGGGCATCAATATATGGGAGGTGCTGGATGCGGCAGCGACGAAGCCCTTCGGCTATATGCCTTTCTATCCGGGACCTGGGATTGGGGGGCACTGTATTCCGGTCGATCCGCTGTATTTGTCATGGAAATCCGAGCAACATGGGCTTGAGCTGGAATTTGTGGATTTGGCAGACCGCATGAATCGGCGTATGCCGCTGTATATTGCGGAGCGAATTGAAACCCTGCTCGCCCAGGAAGGTAAAGCCGTGAACAAGGCCGAGATCGTTCTGGCGGGCGTAGCCTACAAAAAAGACATTGACGATGTTCGGGAATCACCTGCCCTTGCCCTGTTTGAGCGCTTAAAGGAAATGGGCGCTTCGGTGAGCTTCACTGACCCGTATGTAAAGAGCTTTAAGCTAAATGGCGAGGTCATCCAATCTCGTATAGCGGATACCCGGTTGTGGGAAAGGGCAGATATCGTCGTGATCACAACGGATCATTCTGTGCTGGACTACCAGCGGTTGGTCGACCATGCCCCGCTGGTGTTCGATACACGCAATGCGACTGGGCATTGCACAGGCGGGCGTGTCGTGATTCTGGGGCATCCCGGTACTGGAGGGGGCGCCGCTGTTCGCTAACCGTGATCAGGTGAATGAGCGTTATTACGGGCAGATTCATTCGGAGGAATCCCATGAGGCTATTTGTAACAGAATCCACTGAATTTGCCGCCATGTGCAGGCCATGCCGTGCTGGATGTAGTCAGGGGATAATGTCCATTTTACTCGGGCGAGAAGGTTTGTCCGCAAAATGAATCGCGCAAGGCAGCGCTCGACAAGGCAGTACAGCGAATCCCACATATGGAGGAACAGGTAGGCAAGGAACAGGAAGAAGGGAGAGGTGCATATACTGATGGCGGGTTCTAACAGGAAATAGACCGGGAATACAGCCAAAGTAAAAGGAGATGGCGTGAAGTCATGACTGAACATCTGACGACCATCAGCTTGTGTATGATTGTGAAAAACGAGGAGCAGACGCTTGCCCGCTGTCTGGATTCGGTGGCGGACCTGATGGATGAAATCATCATCGTGGACACAGGTTCCACGGATCAGACGAGGACCATTGCAGCCCGTTATACGGATCGGGTATACACATTCGACTGGAACGACGATTTTGCCTCCGCCCGCAACGAATCGTTCGACAAAGCGACTTGTTCCTATATCCTGTGGCTGGATGCGGACGATGTGCTACTGGAGCCGGATCGGGAGCGTATGCGTTCCTTGAAGCGGCGTTTGTCTGCGGACATCGACGCTCTGATAATGCCGCTCCACCTGGCGGAAGGCGAGCAGAGTGAGCCATTGTTTACCTCGCGCCGTATCCGTCTGGTGAAGCGGGAACGGCAATACCGCTGGGAAGGGCGTCTGCATGAGGATCTGGTGATACCCGAAGGGCGAATCGTTCATTCAGATGTGGCTGTAACGCACCGCCGCATGGAAGATCACACGCTTCGTAATCAACGTATTCTTGCCCGCTGGATCAGCGAAAGCGGCAAGCTGGAGGGGCGTCTGCTGTATTTTCACGCGAACGAGTGCTTTGATCGTAAGGAATATGCCGAGGCGGCAGAGGCGTTCAATCACCTGCTGGGGGAGCCGAGCGGCTACCGGGAGGACCGGATTACCGCTTGCGTGCGGTTGGCCGAATGCTATCTTCATCTCGGGGAGCCGGAGCAACAACTGGATAGTTTGCTGCGCTCCTTCCGATATGATGTGCCGCAAGCGGACTTGTGCTGCATGATCGGTGACTGGTTTGTCACACGAAAAGAGTGGAGCACAGCCGCCTACTGGTACGAAAAAGCACTGGAGCAGCAGGGCGTATCTGGCTTGAGAGCTGTTCCGCTGCCTTGCTACTCCTGGCTGCCGCATGTACGACTCAGTCATTGCTGCGCCAATTTAGGCAAGCTAGACGCTTCGTATAAGCATAACCAAAAAGCTTTGCGATACTTGCCTGAGGACCCGCATTTGCTGGAGAACGAACGAAAGCTCAAGAAGGCTATTCAAAACCTTTCATCCTCAGCCCGTCCTTCAAAATAGTTCAAGCTGTTCCGGTCCATTGTCCTCTTCGGGTGGCTTGTGAGGTGGAAACGGCTTGGGCTCCATGCCAAGCATGGTCATGAGCTGCTTGGCGTTGGCGGCGGCATCTCCACCTGAGTTGTTGTTGAAAATAACGCACACCTCGCGGCTTTGCTGTTCCAGTTTCAGCAATCGGTCTTTCCATTCGGCCAGCTCGCTCTCATTATACCGATACAGATAACGAACCTCTCGCCAGTTGGGCGCGGAGCTTTGATTCCAGCCGGACACATTTCGTCCGTGGAGGCGTACTACCGTCAAGTTGCTGTCTGTAGCTTGTGGCACAATCGGGACGGACCCCAGCCCCGCCTGCGGCTCGTCGCATACGCTGTGTATCCAGCCTTCCTCACGCATAAATGCCAGCGTTTGCTTTCGAAACTCAGGTGTGAACCAGCTTTGATTTCTGAATTCAAGTACGGAGGGTACATCTCCCATCCTTTTTTTCGTGTCACGCAGCACGGCGACGTTCTCACGTGTACAGTCGAACCAGGGCGGGTACTGGAACAGCACAGCCTTGAGCTTGCCTGCTTCGCGGAGAGGCTGTATGGATGTATGTAATGCTTCGTACATCGCATCGGTTGTTTTGAAATAAGGCTGTTTGCCGCGCGTATGCCCGGTCATGCTCTGATAGGCTTTGACGAGAAATGAAAATGAGTCAGGGGTTTCAATCGCCCAGCGTGCCATACGATCCGTGGGCTGCACGGCATAAAAAGAACTATCCATCTCCACCACCGAAAAATGGCTTCCATAGACGCTTAATTTTTGATTGGCTTTGGTGCCGACCGGATACAGGTCATCGTGATCGCCCCAGCCCGTCAATCCGATTTGAATCATAACGTTGCCGCTCCTTTCCTTCATGAATAGCATCAAAATGCGTTCCCATGATTCATTTTAATGGTAAAATGGGGTGAACCGCATGAAGCTGGTATGAAGCTCCTATGAATATTTAAGCATAAATATGGTTATTGTAACATGTTCCTTAATCGTAATGTTTTTGAGTTTCCAGTTTAAAAAAGCTAATATACTATGTAATAGAGCAAAATGAGTTCCTGGAGGAGAAACAATATGGCAGAATGGTATGAGCAGAGCTTTGGGGAAGATTACTTATTAGTATACAAGCATCGCGACTTTCAGGGAGCCTATCAGGAAGTACAGAAAATGATCTCCTGGCTCCAATTGCCGCAGGGCTCCAGCGTATTGGACTTATGCTGTGGTATGGGACGTCATTCTCTTGCGCTCGCGGATGCGGGTTATAAGGTAACGGGTGTGGATTTGTCCGGTGTGCTGCTGCGTGAGGCACATGCTGCTGATCCCGAAGGACGAGTGAGCTGGCATCAGGGCGATATGAGAGAGGTGCCGCTGGAGGGTAGCTTTGATGCGGTGGTAAATTTGTTTACTTCCTTCGGTTACTTTGAGGAGGATGCGGAGCAGCTTAAAGTATTAAAAGAGATTTATCGGCTGTTAAAGCCGGGTGGACGTTTTATTATAGATTATTTGAATCCTGCGTACGTAGCCGCTCATCTGGTGCCGCATTCGTCACGGGAGGATGAAGGAAATCAGATTGAGGAGCATCGGGTCATCGAGGATGGATTTGTGAAAAAACAGATCGCCATTCGTTCAATAGCAGTAGCAGATGAAGAGCCTGCACGTGTGTATCATGAACGCGTCAAGCTGTACTCATATGAAAAATTCCGTGCTTTGCTGGAGGAAGCCGGACTGTCTGTAGAGCAGGTACACGGAAGTTATAACGAAGATGAATATATCGACCATGCATCGCCCCGAATGATTTTTGTCGGCGCGCGGGTTTGACACGGAAAGGTGGATGGGAAGCCATGAAGATGCCGGAGCTGACACCGTGTGAACGAATAGATGGAGGCTTTCAGGTCAAAATATCCATGTCCTTTCCGCTGCGCTGGGTGAACAGCTATGTACTGAAGGGGCAGGACGGCTTTACGATCGTAGACCCCGGCCCGCGCAGTACGGATTCGGAGGAAGAATGGGGGCATGTCTTTCAGGAACTGGGGATGTCCTTCGGTGATATCTCGGACATTGTTGTAACTCATCATCACCCGGATCATTACGGCTTGGCGGGCTGGATGCAGCAGCAAGGTCAGGCTCGTGTACATATGTCAGCGCGAAGCCACAAGGAAGCGATGATGATGTGGGGCCACCCAGATTCACTAGCGGATATCTCTATGCCGATGGAGCAGAGGCTTCCGAGCTTTTTTGTCCATCACGGATTTCCTATGGATCAGGTATCGTCCTTGGAGCTGCACATGCAGCGGGCTCATTTGCAAGTGAATCCACAGCCTGACATCACCGTTATTCCTGCCGGGGAGGATGCCCGTCTGGAATGGGGTGGACGTAGCTGGCTCCCCATTGAGACAGGGGGACATGCGCCCGGACATGTCTCTATGTATGAACCGAATAGCGGGGTTATTCTGTGTGGTGACGCAGTTTTGCCGAGGATTTCGCCTAATATCAGTTTGCTGCCGGGAAGTGATACCCAGCCCTTGAAGTCTTTTTTAGACGGCTTGCAGCGTCTTGGCGAGCTGGAGGTAGCGTGGGCATATCCGGGGCACCATAATCCGTTTGGTTATTTTCGTGAACGGACGCAGGCGCTGATGGAGCATCATGAAGAACGGCTGGACAAGTTTCATGAGTTGATCCAGCCAGAGGGCAGTACCGCCTATGAACTGTGTATTGCTGTGTTCAGCGACAAGCTGGGTATTCACCAGTTGCGGTTTGCCTTGTCCGAGACACTGGCTCATCTGGTTGAGCTGGAGCGACGCGGTCGGGCCTCGATGAGTGAGTCAAACCATATCGCACGTTTCTATCCACTTCGCGGGAAATAATAGCGGAAAGTAACAGAAAGACCAACGGCATCTATGCCGGGAAAGAGGCTTTTATGAATTTGCTGCTGCTGGGGGCTACCGGACGTGTGGGATGTTTTATCCTTGAATATGCGTTGGCAGACGGTCATACCGTTACAGCCCTTGTTCGTTCACCGGACAAGTTGGAGGAATACAAATTAAGATATGGAACGCAGCTTCGGATTGCACAAGGAGATGCTACCAACGCTGAGGATGTAGCGCAAGCGCTGGAGGGTGGGGCGACGGCTGTCATCAGCGCGCTGAATACGGATGGAACCACCACCTTATCCGTGAATATCCGTTTGCTGATCCGGCTTATGCAGGAGCAGTCCATTCCCCGGCTTATTACAGTGGGGACGGCAGGGATTTTGCAGAGCCGGACGGAGCCGGGCTTCTATCGGTATGAATCTTCCGAGACCCGGCGGCGCAGCAGCCGTGCGGCTGAAGAACACCGCCGGGTGTACGAACTGCTGCGCGATTCGGCGCTGGACTGGACGATTGTCTGCCCGACATGGTTGCCGGATGGAGCGCGGACAGGCATATATCGCGTGGAAAAGGACCTGCTGCCTGAGGGCGGCACACAAATTACGACCGCTGACACGGCCGATTTTACCTATCGTCAATTGAGTAGTACCGACTTTCTACACACACGGGTAGGCATTACCTATTAATGCTGTAGCGATTTTAGTATTTGACAAAAATTCAGAATTAGAATACTATGATTCTCATTAGTAACATTGTTTCCGAAAAGATTACGTTCAAACTCTATGTTAAAAATAGTAAGGAAGTGCATTAAAAGATGTCCGAGCCATCTCATCCCTATAAAACCTACTCGGAAGTGAAGCTACAGCAGCAGCAATTGCTTCGTAAAAATGTCATTGATGCCGCATGTATCCTTCTTGCGGAAGAAGGGCCAGAGTCCGTGACCGTGCGACGAGTTGCCCAGAAATTAAGCTGTTCCACTAAAATTATTTACAGTATTTTCGGCAGCAAGGATGGTCTTGCCAATGAAATGTACTTGGATGGATGTCGGATATTAGCCGAAACTTTTCAACAAGTTCCGAAGACTGATGACGTACTCGCTGATCTGGAGGCGCTAGGCTGGGCCTATTGGGAATTTGCACAGCTTCATTCCGGTTATTACAGAATGATGTTTGGCGGAGAGGTATCTGATTTCAAGCCGACCGAACACAGCTTGGAGGGCACAACAACGGCCCTGTCTCAAATCCTGCAAACCGTCATACACGCTATGGAGCAGGGTGAACTGGAAGAACATGATCCGCTGCTGGTTGTTCGGATGTTTTGGTCTGCTTTACACGGAGTCATACATCTTCAGTTTGCTGGTCATTTTTCAGATATAGACATGGCTCAAGAGGTGTATGCATTTACACTAAAGAATACGCTCCCAGCATTTAAAACACCCTCATCCCAATCTTAAAATATGAAGTGTACTGAGGTCGTCATAGTAGATGACTTCAGTTCATTTTGTAGCAATGGTAACAACGTTTCTAAAATAAAACAACGATACTATGGAGGTTCATAATCATGTTTATGTACGCAAACAAAACAGCTTTGATCACAGGTGCATCATCCGGTATTGGAGAAGCCTTTGCCTATTCGCTGGCAGCTCAAAAATGCAATCTCATTTTGGTGGCACGTAATGAAACGAAGTTGAAGGCATTGGCTAAAGAGCTTTCTGCTAAATACAATGTAAAGACAACAGTCATCGCACTCGATCTTTCCGCGACAGGAGCGCCGCAAACATTACATCAGGAGGTTCAAAAACATCAACTAAAGGTGGATCTCTTAATTAACAACGCAGGCTTTGCCACCTATGGATACTTTGAACAGGTTTCAGGAGAACGGCAGCATGAGGAAGTTATCCTTAATGTGGCTGCTTTAGTCGATATCACGCATGCATTTATGCCTGATTTATTGCGTAACCGGGATGGCGGATTAATCAATGTTTCTTCTACAGCCGCATTTCAGCCCGATCCGTATATGGCGGTGTATGGAGCAACCAAAGCATTTGTACTTTCTTTTACTGAAGCGCTATGGGCCGAAAACCGGAAACGGGGGCTTAAAGTTCTGGCCCTTTGTCCAGGCTCAACAGAAACTCCGTTTTTTGATATTGTTGGCGCAAGTGAAGCGTCAGTTGGAATTAGGGAAACTCCCCAAACCGTTGTGAAGAACGCGCTGAGAGCATTTGAAAAGGGGCGTAGTCACATCATTTCCGGTCGCCAAAACTATTGGGTAGCTCAGGTGTCCCGGTTCTTCTCTCGTCAATCCATGCTGGGAATTGTAGAACGTACACTGCGCCCAAAAAATTAAATTTAGATTGTATAAATCACATTAGTTTTCCCCATGCGCCGGGTCTGATCGCTTCTCATTTGAAGATCAGACCCGGCATTTCTGCTTACATAGATCAAACGCACAGACGCTACCCCAGCCATGTCTTGTTCTCCTCTTACCCTGCATATATCTGTTGTATTCTATCGCGTCGTTATTTAGCGTGTCGTTAATTAACGAGTCGTATCCGGGGCGCTTTCCTCCCCAAGCTCCTGCTCGCGTTCTGCCTGCTTGCGATGCGCGATACGACTGCTGGCCGAAGCAGCGATGGCCCCGACAATATCGTCCAGAAACGTATGGATCGGCCCCAGACTTTTATCGTTCAGCCGTTCCAGCACACCCGGTTTAAGCTTATCGACATAACCGTAATTCGTGAATCCAATGCTGCCGTATACATTCACAATGGAAAAGGCCAAAATTTCATCCACTCCGTACAGCCCTTCATCATTTTCAATCATATCCTGCAATGGGGGAAGGAGAGCGCCTTGCTCGGCAAGGATATCTAGTTGGATGCCCGTAAGCACCGCATTTTGAACTTCGCGCTTCATTAGCACCTTTTCCACATTCTCCATACATTCTTCCATCGTTAAATTCGGGTAATATTTTTTTTGTAAAAGCATGACTAGCTCTGCGATCTCCGTAATGTTTACGCCACGTTTGTGCAGCCATTCGCGGGTGGCATCGGCTACCTTTTTACTATTCAGGCTATAAGGTGCTTTTTTCTTGTCCATAAAGTTAAAGTTTCCCTCCTCGTATGGTTCCTGATTTCTACTGCAATATGACCAGTGTGTCCAGTTGGCTGAAAAAGTAGTTATTTTTTACGCGAGGCTTGTATACATATTAGTACAATCTGTACAAAATTATTAGGGAGGAACTTCATTTATGAACATAAAACATCCATTGCGCGTGACGTCCGTAGTAGGACTGCTGTCCCTGCCGTTGTTGTTATCCGGCTGCAGCCTTTTCGGCAACGAATCGGCATCTATTGACCCCCCGCCATCCACGACGGAGCAGTCCATGATCAAAGCCGTGACCGGAGAAGCTCCCGTCAGTACTGGACAGCTGAGGGCTGTATTTTTACAGGATCATAACGGTTTGCTGGCCCCGGTATCCTTGCCGATTGCTACAGGTGATGTGCAGGCGGATGCCAAGTCCGCGCTGGAAACGCTAGTAGAGGGCGGGCCGTATGCCGGATTATTGCCGGAGGGCTTTAAGGGCGTGCTGCCCCAAGGTACAGAAGTGAAGAGTGTGACGGTGGACAAGAAGAACAAGCTGGCAGTCGTCGAATTCAACAAATCGTTTGGCAGCTACAAGGCACAGGAAGAACGCAAATTAATGGAGAGCTTGACCTGGACCCTGACTGACCGTCCCGATATTCAAAGTGTACAAATCTGGGTGGATGGCAAAAAGCTGAACGAAATGCCTGTTGGCGGCACACCCCTGGATCATCCGCTGACCCGCGCAGTAGGCATTAATCTGGAGATTGGTCATGGCGTAACGCCGCTGGATTCCAGTCCGGTCACAGTATATTTCTCATCATCTTCTCCTGCTGGAGTTCAATATTATGTGCCTGTAACACGATTGGTCAGCCCGGAAAAAGATCGTGTTCAGTCCGCGCTGCATCAGTTGATCCAGGGTCCGCAGACCCAGGACGGGTTACAGGAAGTCATGACAGGGGAGACGGCTCTGAAATCCGTGGAACGCTCCAAAGATAACGTGATTACGGTATCGCTCTCGGATGACATGTTTGCCAAGGGAGAAGCGTTGCCTGCCGAGTTTCTGGAATCGGTGGTGCTGACGGCGGCAGACAATTCAGAGGATGCGGTTAAAACCAAAATTCGAATTGAGCTGAACGGTGAAAAAAGTGTGATTGGACAAAATAATCAGAATTATGGAGAGCCTGTAGCCAAGCCGCAGCATATTAACGAAATTCCTCTTTAAGGGCGTCGAATCGTCCTTGGGGTGCTTTTGCCTGCACACTTTGGTAAAATAAATGTATAAGAACAGGTTGCATACGACGTAGGAGGAAAAAGCATGAGTAGATCTAACGGACGAAACGGTGATGAGCTGCGCCCGATGAAATTGACAGCAGGAGTAAATAAGTATGCGGAGGGCTCTGTTTTTATAGAGGTTGGCGAGACGAAAGTCATCTGTACGGCTTCTGTGGAAGAACGCGTTCCACCCTTTATGAAGGGACAAGGGAAGGGCTGGGTGACCGCAGAGTATTCCATGCTTCCGCGGGCGACTCATACGCGTAATCAGCGAGAAGCTGCACGTGGAAAGCTGACAGGCCGGACGATGGAAATTCAACGTCTGATCGGAAGAGCGCTGCGTTCGGTTGTGAATTTGCAGGCGCTGGGTGAACGTACGATTACACTGGACTGTGACGTGATTCAGGCGGATGGCGGCACACGCACGACCTCAATTACCGGTTCTTTCGTAGCGCTGGCGATTGCTGTGAATAAAATTGCATTACAGCACAAGCTGCCTGTTTTTCCAATTACTGATTTTCTGGCATCCGTCAGCGTGGGGGTTGTTGGCGGCAAAGCGCTGCTGGACCTGAACTATGAAGAGGATTCCAAGGCCAAGGTAGACATGAACCTCGTGATGACGGGTGGCGGCAAGTATGTCGAGCTGCAAGGTACGGGTGAAGAAAGTCCGTTCGACCGTCAAGAGCTGGATCAACTGCTTAGCTTGGGTGAACAAGGAATTCTGCAAATGATCGAGCGTCAAAAAGAGGTGCTCGGACCGATTGCAGACAAGATCGGAACAGGCCGTGCGGGGGCTGGAGCCTGATGCTATTGGAGGGTCCGGTTGTTATTGTCGCTACGAAGAATAAAGGGAAAGTGCGGGAGTTTGCGCATGCCTTTGCTCCGTTTGGCAAGGAAGTCAAAAGCATGTACGACTACCCCGATATTCCTGATGTCGTTGAGGATGGTAAAACCTTTGCCGAGAATGCGTTGAAAAAGGCCAAAGCGGTCGGAGATGTGCTCGGACTGCCTGTGCTGGCTGATGATTCCGGTCTGTGTGTGGATTTGCTGGACGGTGCGCCGGGCGTATACTCGGCCCGTTATGCCGGAGAAGGTGCCAGCGATCACGAAAACAATATCAAGCTGCTCGACGTTCTGGAATCGAAGCAGCTTGGTGATGATACCGGACAGCCTTTGCTAAGCCCGGCTCAATTCGTCTGCACCTTGATTCTGTATAATCCGCAGACAGGGGAGACCTTGGAATCGACCGGATCGGTGAAGGGCTGGATCACAACGGAAACCGCAGGCAGCGGGGGATTTGGCTATGATCCGTTGTTTTATTTGCCAGAGTTTGAAAAGACGATGGCCGAGCTGACGCTGGAACAAAAGCAAGCCATTAGCCACCGTGGTGTAGCATTGCGGGACTTGGCGAAAAAGCTGGGGAATTCACAGGCATAGCTTGATATAAGTAGCAGGCCAGACACATAACGATCAAAAGGCTATCCGCCAGTCATGAGCTGCGGATAGCCTTTTTGACATTCACTTTTCCCCGTATACGACGAACAAATCACCGTTCTTTGCCTCGAAGCCTACTTACTTTAGCTATTGGCTTAATCCTTACCGAATCGCTACCTTGTAAGTGCGCAGCCAGTTATCCACTTGAGCCAAATACGCAAACAATTGAGGCCCTGACATCAACTGACCAAACCAGGGCAGATGGGTGGATGCTTCCGGTGAGGCCGCGATATCCCGCACTTTTTGTGCATCAATCAGCTTGAGCAGCGGGGAAGAGGAATCATCCAGCAGTTGCAGCGCCTGCTTTTTCACAGCAGCAAGATAGGTAGGGTTATGCGTTTTGGGATAGGGGCTTTTTTTGCGATACAGCACATCATCCGGCAGTACACCCTCCAATGATTTGCGCAAAATCCCCTTTTCACGTCCGCCCGTCATTTTAATGCTCCACGGAATGTTCCATACATACTGTACCAGCCGATGATCGCAATACGGCACCCGCACTTCCAGTCCGGCCCCCATACTCATCCGATCCTTACGGTCCAGCAGAGTAGGCATAAAGCGGGTGATGTTCAAGTAGGACATGACGCGCATTTGCGCAGCTTTACCCGTTTCCCCCGGCAGCTTCGGCACTTCTCCCACCGCTTCCGAGTAACGGTCATTTAAATACTCCAAAGGCTTAATCCAGTCTCGCACCTCGGGAGATAACAGACTGGCTCTCATGTCGGGAGCGACTGCCCACGGGAACGTACCCGAATTGAGCATTTCCTCACGATGAAACCACGGATATCCGCCAAACACTTCATCCGCCGCTTCACCGGATATTGCAACAGTGGCTCCTTTTTTAATCTCCCTGCAAAAGAGATACAGCGACGAATCCACATCCGCCATACCGGGCAAATCCCGCGTTAGCGTGGAGTTGTTCAGCGCTGCTACGACCTCGGGCGTATCGAATTCGATCCAGTGATGGTATGTGCCTAACTCATCGACCATCCGCTGAATCCAGGGAGCATCGGCTCCGGGCTGAAACGCGTGGGCTTTAAAATGCTTGTCGTTATCCACATAATCGACCGAATACGTATGAACTTGTCCCTGCCCGGTGCGCTTGTAATAATCGACAGCCAGCGCGGACAGTGCGCTTGAATCCAGACCGCCCGACAGCAAGGTGCATACCGGAACGTCTGAAATCAGTTGCCGCTCCACCGTATCCAGCAACAGCTCGCGCACCTTGTGCGCTGTTTCTTCGGTGTTATCCTCATGCGCAAAGCTCTCCAGCTTCCAGTAGGCTTGAATGCGCACACCGTCGCGGCTGTATGTTAGCGTATGTCCGGGGCGCAGCTCCTTCATGGACGAATAGACGCCGTGCCCGGGGGTGCGTGCAGGCCCAATGATAAAAATTTCGGCCAATCCCTCGGCGTCGACTGCGGCTTCTACCGCAGGGTGCTGGAGCAGTGCTTTGGGCTCCGAGCCAAATACAAATACATCTCCGGCTTGGCTGTAAAATAACGGCTTAACCCCCAGCCGATCCCGTGCCAGAAATACCTGCTCCCGCTCACTGTCCCAGACAGCAAAGGCAAAAATGCCGTTTAGCCGATCCACACAATCCGGGCCCCACTCCATGTAGGCTTCGAGCAATACCTCTGTGTCGCATTGTGTCCGGAAAAAATGCCCTCGCTGTTGCAGCTCTTTTTTCAGCTCAGGCGCGTTATATATTTCCCCGTTATATACAATCGTATAAGTGATATCCTCAAGCTGCCGGATCATGGGTTGGGCGCCGTTTTCCGGGTCCATAACGCTCAATCTTCTGTGTCCGAAGGCACACGGGTTGGATATCCAGGTGCCTGCAGCATCCGGTCCGCGATCGGAGAGCGTTTGCGTCATATTGAGCAGCAGCTCCGATTGATGCATTAAGTCTCCGTTCCACTGTATGAAACCAGTAATTCCGCACATGTCTGTTCATCCTCTCTTTGTCGTGTTCATCCAGTGTTGGGATGAAACAAAAACTAAATCCTCAGTTCATCAGTATATATGCCGAAAAGGAGCATAAAATGTCTGTCCGTTCCGAAAACTATAAATGGGGCAACCCGTGTATTCGCAAGGAAGGAGGAAGGCAAATGTACTACATTAAGGATGCTAAAATCCGCCGCTTCACCGAACTTGACGGAGTACGCTGCGCAGAGGTAGAGGTACGGCCCGGCGCGGCAGATGACCCGGAACTGCTGGTCTACATCACCGCCATCAATCAGCAGGACGGTCAGGAAGGCTATGACGTGGTACGCATCATTCGTAATGACGCCGATCTGGCGCTGGATTGGTACGACAATAACCTGCATTCCGCGTTTGAGGAAGTGACGGACAAGGCTTTTACCGACTCCACACACATTACGGCCGGGGAAGAACGGGAAAAGTTTAAAAGGGAGTTACTTTCCTATGGGCAGCTCAGCACAGAGTTTGCCAAGGAGTTCGGGGCATGAGGATATGGTGTGCTATGCCTCGGCTTCTGTTGATTTGGGCTCCGGCTCCATCGCCGGATCAGCGTGAAAGGAGGGGGAAATCATAGACGGCAAAGCGAAATACAAGAAGAACAAGGGCAGCAGTTATATTCATAACAATGAGTTTGCGGAAGAAATGCTGGAGAAAAACGTAAGACATGAGGTACGTAGAAGTCCTAGACGTTTCGGTAATAAATAAATTTGTCCATCAAAAATTCTTAAAGAAGCCTCCGTATCCCGCTTAACTCGCGGAATGCAGGAGGCTTCTTCTTCAGATTTATGCGGCTTCACGGAGCGTCATGATCCCTTTGTAGATGTTGTAGACAAATACCCCGAGATAGACCACAGCGAATAGCAGCACAAACCCGATTACAGAACCTGCATGATTCGCCGTTGCAATAAAATACAATAGCGGAATCGCCGCGATAATGGGGAAAATGTGCGATAAAATGGCCTTTTTTGCATGTTCACGAACATACTCGTCCCGTACTGCAATCCACACAATGACAGGCAACAGAAAAGGGGCGAAAAAAATACTGAAATAACAAAGTGACGACAATAGACCTCTCACGGATTAAATACCTCCTTCGTAGCATGGCCTTTTGTACATAATACCCCGTCAGCGTCCAAATGATTCCTTTTGCAGCCTGTTTACTTGTACGATGAAAAAAATGCTTTTGACAGTTACCAAAAATATGATATAATCATTAATGCGCTGAATACATAAGGTTACACCAAATACCATTTTGTCCCAGTAGCTCAGCTGGATAGAGCAACGGCCTTCTAAGCCGTCGGTCGGGGGTTCGAATCCCTCCTGGGACGTTTTCTGTGCGCGTCTGGAAGCCTGTGTCTACGGGCTTCTTTTTTGATTTGAATGGATATTTAAAGTGCTAAAGCGTTTGGTCTGTGGTCGTCCATTTGAAGATAATTTGGATAGTAGTCGTCTTCTAACATAGAAGGCGTTTTTTTGCATTTAAAGAAGAAATAAAGGGGAATTTAGTCAAAGGAATGTACCGCCGCCAAGAAATAAAATATATAAATGATAAAACGGATACTGAATATTCAATGAATGAACTCACTTTTGAGACTGGTGTAACTGGAACGGCCTTATTATTATGTGTTCTAAAAAAATCAATACCAATGCTATCTCCTGTTTGTTCGAGTCTACGGGTTATACGAATATCTTCTTCATTTTGACTTGGGTTCCCGCTCGGGTGGTTATGAGCGTAACTGATACTTGTGCAGAATATAGAATGGCTGGACGCAATACTTCACGTGGACGGACAAAGGATAAGAAAGTATCATGTGCTGACTATCAGAAGTTAACAAAATAAAGGGTTCTTAAGCCAGCACAATTACTTTATACGTGAGTTGACCATCATTTGATTACTAATTTATTCTCAGAGCAGTTAACTTCTTCATTATGGATAATCTACTCGGATCTAATTTTTTTTCCAATCTTATAAGAGAGGAGCGAGTGATTTCACTAAATTTAAAATCCAATGTTTCACAAACTAATTCTATGAAGAGATTAATGAGGTTTATTGTATCTTTGACACTAGTATTAATTTTTTCAAAGTAATTATTTGTATAATAATTTATTGTACCTAATGAATTTTCATTATTAGTAAGATGTGCATGTATTTCTTTTGAATATTTTCCATACAAATTAAAAAGTTGTGATAATTTATCCTTGATTAGAGTATCTTTTTGTTTATAAGCGCTTTTTAATTCTCCCTTTAAATTTCTAAATGCAGTACGAGATATTACGTCTTTGTCTATACATGGATAGGAAAATGAATATAGTAATTTAAGAACAGATTCTACAGAAGATCTAATGAGGTAACCGATAAACCCGACGTGATTAACGGGCGTAGCAATTAAAACAGAATTTATATACTCTTTAAAGTCATTTAAAAATTGAGTGTGGCATTTGGATTTATGCTCTGTAATCCAATCGTTAAATATTTCATGTATCAATAAATTATCGAAGGCAGCAGAATGTAATGAATGGACTATTGATAAACGTTTACTTTTTGATAACCATACAGTAGTTGGGAAATTCTCTTCAAGGAATTCTTTGTATCTTTCGAATTCATAATCTTTTGACATATAGTTATTTACTCCTACTATATTTATTTATTATTTCTCCAACATAGTCTTCTTCTACTCTACTGGAGCCTCCTTTTTTTGAAGTTGGTTTTGAATTGTTTAGTTCCGATTCTACTTTTGGAAGTAAGAAATCCATTGCCTCAGATCTTATTTCTATCAGTCGTTTTATATCCATCTTTTTAAGCTTACGTATTGTCATGGCAATGAGTAAAGTTCGACTAGAATAAAGATAATCTTTATGATCTATTTTAAGAGTAGCAAAAAATTCATACAATTCTTTATTGTTTCGAAAAAGCTCTGTTGAAAGAATGATTTCAGATAAATATCCATATAGATTAATTCTTAGCGTCTGTTCATTTTGGATTTTTTCAAGGTCACTGAATTTACTAACTAGTAATTTCTTGTCCATTTTGATCATGTATTCTCCCTTCAAACTCTTCACATATGTTCTGGATGGTTTGTAATAGAGAAGCATCACTTCTATCGCTTACAAATGTGTCCATTTTGCTAGTAGCGATTTTAGGCATATATTTGAATTCCTGTTTGAATCTATATATATTTTTCTTCTTGGCAAAACTATCTATACTTTTGATTATTTTAGTAACACCTCCGTCATGATCAACCTTTGTTAAGACTATACCTAGACAAGTTAAATCTCTCTCTTTCATTAAAGCAGGTTGGTCATCAGTTTTAAAGTCTTCAACAACATTATTTAGTAAATCGAGGCCCAGTATAGAGTACAGATCAGGTTGAGCAGGTGCCAGATAAAAATCAGAAGAAAGCAAAGCAGAAACAGTATAGAAAGAGTAAGTTGGAGGACAATCAATAAAGATATATTTATACTCGTCTTTTAAGTTCCATTGATTTATTAAGTTGAGCAATCGTTGCTCATTTTTACTGTTAGGTTCTCTCTCCATAAAAACAGTAGAAAGATCGCCTGGTATAATACTTAGATTTTCACTCAAAGGCAATATTACGTTTTCTTTTTTTATGTCAACTAACTTAGATTCATAAATATTTTGTATAGTTGGCATGCCAGCTATACGATCACCATTTTCGTCTATAGTTAGGATTGAAAACTTTTCAAATAAAGATTGAGTACAATTCGATTGAGGATCGACATCAATTACTAAGATTTTATTATCCTTCCCTTGCAAATAATACGCTACTTCTCTACATAAAGTTGTCTTACCCACTCCACCCTTCATGTTAAGAAAAGAAATTACACTGCCCATGTTTATCCCCCTGTATTTTTAATGATATTCTTATTACCAAAGTCTGTCTGGATCCGAAGATTTATAGGTCTATTTATTCATATTTGTTGAGTGAGTATGATACAAAATATCCTATAGATCGACCTTAATACCTATAATATAGCATATATGAGGAAAAGTTTGGAATACATAATATATATAACATTACTAAAGACTTATTTTGGCTCTTCGCTATACTGCGTGGTTAATGACACGTTTGATTGGTTAATAGGGCGATTTGACATGGAGCCTCTGCGGGCATGACTACTCGCGAAAGCCGCGAAGCATAGGGACTTCGCGATGCTAACCAGCTTATCATGCCCGCCCCTCCATATAAAATCGCAGTCTATTTTACCCATGCCGAATAGCGAGGAGGCCTTATTTTATCATTATCCAATTATTCGATTTTCGACTGAATATTACTAGTTGTTTATATTCTTAAGATGAATCTTTTCAATACTGATTACGGGAACCGGCAGCGGATTCGGCAAAGGAGCAGCTCTGGAGCTTGACCGCAAAGTCCACAAGGTTATTGCCACGTTAGAATAAGCGCACCATATTACCGATCTCAAGGATATTGCTCGTACTGAGGGATTGAATCTGGAAAAATTCGACTTTGATATATTTGTTGCCGACGCGGGTTTATCCTCAGCAGTCGGAAGGACAAGCCAAGCAGTCAGAAGCGAAGCTCTGGGACCAGACGATCTAGGCCAGAATAGATGGGAAAATCAAAAAAAGGCTGTTTTTCGTGCATTCAGCATGTATACATGAGAACAGGGACGAACCAAGATCGGCACGTCCCTAATTAACTATTTAATTATGAAAGCTTGCTTTCAGCGTAGACATAATATCTAAAGCTTTATACCGCCGCCTTCGCCTTATGAGCAAAAAATTGTGGCAAATGCTCCTTATGCGCTTCCCTCAATTCATCCAGCACCGTTTGGGAGATGTCACCGCTTGGTACGAGCGGATTCAGGGTAAAGGCTTGCAGAGCTGTTGCGTAGTCGCCCGTTACTGCCGCTTCAATCGTCAATTCTTCCATCGCCTTCATCACTTGCAGCAAGCCGCGCTGTGCAGGCGGGAATTTGCCGAAGTTCACGGGTTCTGCACCATGTGCGCGAATCACACTGGTAATTTCAATCGCGCTGTCATAAGGAACATCATCAATTGCACCATTGTTACGTGTACTAACCACCATTAATGTGCCTTTGTTGTTATAGATGGAATTAATGATTTCACAGGCTGCATCGCTGTAATGCGCACCGCCGCGTTTGGATAGTTCCTCCGGTTTGTAATCCAGACTCGGATCTTTATACAGTTCAAACAGGCTTTCTTCCAGACGTTTGACGACTTGACCCCGAGTTCCTTCATTTTTGGCTTCCTCTAGTTCTTCCTTCAGCATGCTATCCGTCATGTAGTAATAACGATGGTATGGACAAGGCAGCATTTTCAAATGACGCACTTGATCATACAGGAAGCGCATATTCTTAATATTTTCAACGACTTTCTCTGGCTTTGCGCCGGGAGCGTACAATCCTTCAATGACTTGCTCTGTTAATTCGGCCCCGGTTTTGTCATAAACTTTGTGCCAATGAAGGTGGTTAATTCCTGCAAATTTAAAGAACAGCTCGTCTTCCGGTTTGTCCAGCACAGCCGATGCACTCTTGATCGCGCCGATTGGAACATTACATAATCCGATGACTTTGTCCCACTGACCATAACGAAGTACGGCTTCGGTGACCATACCCGCAGGGTTGGTGAAATTGATAAGCCACGCATTCGGACACAATTCTTTCATATCTTCAACAATGCTCAGGATGACAGGAATGGTACGGAAGGCTTTGAACATCCCCTCGGCACCATGGTTTCCTGACCGATCATGCCGTGTTTTAACGGAATACTTTCATCCTTAATCCGGGCTTCGAGCAAGCCTACCCGAAATTGGGTCGTTACAAAATCAGCATCGACCAAGGCTTCCCGGCGATCCAGCGTCAAATGTACTTCACAATCAATGCCTGCTGCCTTCACCATCCGTTTAGCCATGGCTCCCACGATCTCCAGCTTTTCGCGTCCTGCCTCAATGTCTACCAGCCACAATTCCCGAATGGGAAGCTCTGCATAACGTTTGATAAAGCCTTCCACTAATTCCGGAGTATAGCTGGAGCCGCCGCCGATGGTTGCTATCTTTAAGCCTTTTTTCATGATTGTTGCCTCCCTGAATACGTTTTTTTAAACCGCTTTCTCAAGCTTCTATTTCACTGTAATCTCTGTAATGCATTACAGGTCAAGGGCTTTGAAAAAACATATTTAGAGCGTGCCGAGAGATCATAGAGGCTTAGCCCAAGGACATGCTAAAATAGAGAGAACGAGGTGAGGACTGTGGCGAATATTCATGAAATTGCAAAGCTTGCGGGTGTATCCTCGGCAACGGTGTCCCGTGTCATTAATAACCACCCGTATGTGAGTGAACCAACAAGACAGCGTGTACAGGAGGTCATAGACCGACTGGATTACGTTCCTAATTTAAATGCGATTTCTTTAAAAACGGGCATGACAAAGCTCATAGGAATTATTTCAATTTCTTTTAATGACTCATTGAATTTATTTGTGCGTGGTTTTACGATGTATGCTCAGGAGCATGGCTTTAATATAGCGCTTTTTATTACGAACGGAGATAAGGAACGGGAGCTTGAAGCACTGGAAATGTTGCGAAGAAAGCAGTTGGATGCCTTGGTTTGTATGATTCGCGTCAATGAGTGGAGTGTGATCGAGCATTATACCAAATATGGTCCGATTGTGACATGGCAGCGTGTGAGCATAGAGGCAATCCCGTCTGTATTTATGGATCAGTATCAGGGCTACACGCTGGCGCTGGAGCATTTGTATGCAAGAGGATACCGGAAAATTGTGAATGTTTTGGCAATATGCGAGGGCTTAATTACGAAGGAACGCATTCGTGCTTACCGTGATTTTTGAGAAAAATATGATTTGGATGCTGAGGCATTCACGCATTTTTATAATTTGAATACCATTGAAGCTGGTGAAAAAATGGCTCATTGGTGGGGAGAACAAACGGACAAACCGAATGCCTTCGCTTGTTCTACAGATTATTTGGCAGCAGGGCTGCTGACCGAAGCACGAAGGCTCGACGTTTCTGTGCCGGATCAATTTGCGGTGGTCGGCTTTGATAACACAGAAATTTCGCATTTGCTTGATTTAACAACGATTCATTACCCGATTGATAAACAAGCTGAAAACGCGTTCACCATGATTCGAAATACCCTTGAAGGGCTGGATGAATCGTTACATCATTTGGAGTTCAAATTAGTGGATCGAGCGACCACTTGATTTGGGAAAGATCTCCAATTTGATATGCGAATATCGAGAAAAGTGTATTGACACATGCCAATATTTGGACAATAATCTAAGATGGGATTATAAAATTTGGATTTTTTGTATGAAGGGTGGCTATGACATGAAGCATACACCTGAGATTTTAGCGGAATTGGAAGAATATCTAAAACAAAATGGCATGACATTGGCAGAATTTGCGGAATATTCGGGTGTTCATCAAAGAACGCTTAATAATTGGATTCTTAAGCATCGTCCTGTTGCTATACATCAGCTTGATCGAATGGCGCTGGCTATGGGATTACCGGAAGGTTATTTTTACGAACGATACATAGAACATTACATCATCGGCCTTTCCCCGGATTGGCGGCGAATCGAGCCAGTATTGTATCGGTGTGCTGAACTGGATAAGCTGGAATCGATTCAGCGTATAGTTGGGCATATCATGGACAATCTGCTATATTCCCCAAAGTTATTTGATGTGGCAGAAAAGCTATTCGCACAAGATCGACATGCTGCTGCGCTGTTCCTCTATAACGGGGTTGCAGAGGCCGAGAAGTACCAGCACTCTGAACGCTTGGCAATCTGCCATTATCGTATATTCACGATTCAGGTTGGAGACGATCAAAACCAAAATCTCAATGCAGCTACAAAATTTGAGGATTTTGTCGAACGTCTGGACGAAATAGATCAGCTTGACGCATTGAAGGATTTGGCTAACGTGTATAGGTCTTTGCGTCTATGGGACAATGTTGATAAAACAGCGAGAAAAATGAAGGAGAAAGCGAAAGTTCAATATTCAATGAAACATCAACAGAAGAAGCGAGAGTATGACGAGTCTAAAAAGAAGCTAAGTCGTCCCATGTTTGCGTACATCACCTATGCCGATTTGTTGTGTGCAAGTGTCTGTGAAGCCCAAGGCGATTATCAACAAGCTTTAGAATATACATATGCCTATGCTGATCTGAGTTGGGTCAAAGAGACGGATGAAGACACGCGGCATTGGATCAAACTGTATCAAGATTGGGCAGAAGGTAATACTTACGTATATAAGCTTTTGTCTGGAGATATAAGTGTGCTTCAAGATTATGTTGAATATATTGCAGCAACATCAGGCTCTAATGAACAAGAGGAAATCTCTAAATTGTTGAATGTTATAATTGCAGCAAACCGATTTGAATTGGAAGTGGATGATATACTTCAACGGTTTGAAACGGAGATTAATTCGTTTTCTGAACATTCGCCATCCGATGATATGTATACCCAACAGGTGATACCGGACTATATCGCGTGGTTTGGTTACGAGTTAGCTTATTATTATTTACATCGAGGTTCTTACAGTGATGGTTTTAGACATTTGATGTATGCAATGGTAAGTTATCATACACTAAATAATAAGGATTATTTTATAAACTGTATGGGATTGTTTGTTCGTTTTCAAGCCCATG
>NZ_JBSHGA010000008.1:163951-250316 GCF_053617595.1 Paenibacillus sp. NPDC055715 | reverse complement strand
ATTCGTCGTTGACGTTGCTTTAGCCACTGGCGTGTTCGGCAAAGTCACACCGGTGACGATCTCGCTCCACGCCCCTGTGCCTGCTGCGTTTTTCGCTCGTACTCGGAAGCTATGCTCGCTATAACCCTCTAATCCCGCTGTGGTATAGATCAAATTATTTACAGCAACCGTAACTCCGTCTACTTCTACCTCGTAACTAGTGGCTCCACTAACCGCCAACCAAGCTAGAGTTATAGATTTATTTGTTGTCCCAGTTACATTTAAGCCTTCTACTCCAGTAGGTAGAGTAGTTTGATTTACAACTTTACTCCACTCACTTTCGTTATTACTGGATATTGCTCTTATAGAGTAGGTATGCTGGCTACTTTGTTTAAGCCCTTCATGGAGATATGATGTAACATTCCCGACATTAATTGCCGCTCCCCCATCCAGCTTTATCTCATAGGATTCAGCTCCTGTTACAGCCTCCCAGCTAAGCTGGTTTGCCTCACTAAGAGGCTGAAATCGAAGTAATGGAATACTTAAAAGTGTCCTAGCTGAAAAGGGCTCTGACCATTCACTGACCCCCAAGTCGTTCTTTGAACGGATTCTGAAGGAGTACGCTGTATCGGACTTTAGATTCCCAGCAGAATATTGATTTCCGTAAAGTGTCCTAACCACTGTTCCGTCTTGCTCCACTTCATACTGTATTGCATTGGCTGCCCCTAACCACTTTAGCTGGACGTTATTTCCTGATACCATGGTAGTGATATTTGTTGGTGTTAAAGGCAATTCAGTGGGTATAGCAGGATTTGCTGTCGCGTTAAACTTGTATGACTCAGACTTCGTATTATAATAAGTGTTTATTTGCGACGCTAAATCTACGACAAGTCCCGTATCGGCATTTACAACTAATTTAACAGGAGTCTCATAGCTATATACATTTCTTGGGGTCTGAAGACCAAACGCATCTTCGCTGGAACGTGTCCACTGCCCAACTTCCATGCCATTTTGTTTATACTCCATCACGGAAGATATAAAATAAATTTTATCGAGGCTCACAACAAATGCATGGGGAATATACCCTGTATGATTAGATGTATAAGATCCAAACTGAGCAGATTGAACATCTGATTCTGTGCCTGAAGCACTTAAATATCTGGAGAATGAGTAGCCTTTAGCAGAAAAAGAATAATTTCGCACCCAAGAAAATGATACCCTTCGATCGTTCGCATAAATAGCATCTCCCCTTTTCACCAATACCTGTCCATAATCTGATGAGGCTGATAAAATTGTATCTTTGTCTGCTGCGAAAGCACCTGGAATACCCCCTGCCCACTGGAATTGTCCTAAAAACAATACAGCAAACAATATACTTGCCCATCTAGCTCTTGCTTTTTCCCCCACCACAAGACCTTCTTCCTACACTGATATTAGATTAATTTAATCGTGTTGCTCCTTGTAATATTAAAAACACCTTCTACATCATCCTTTTGTCCTATTTTTTTCCTCTCCCAACATAAGGTATATCATAAAAAAAGAAATAAATAAATATAAATAAATTCATGAATTCCAAATAAAATTTAAGTCCATGCCCTCCCTAATAAATGGTTATACACTCGGCTAACCTCACACTAATAATATGACACCATATATCATAGAACGAGTAGAACAAGCTATTATATAAAGCCTATTCTATACATCCGTTATTTATTTTCCGATGATCAAGCAATACTTCACAGCCTTATCCAAGTCCAAATTTCTGCACCTCATTAAAAATATATATGTACGTAAAAAAGACCCTTCGGTCATGTCCCATATGTCATGAAACATTCGGTTTTGCTACAAACCGGACTTTCCATGCACACTTTGAGAATATGAACCCGAAGGGTCTTTTAGGTATAACTTAATGATGCTGTCGATGCTGTCAGGCCCCGGCTTCCTTCTTCTGTTCATGGCCGGGAGACTTCTTATCACTAAAGCATAGCTTGAGGATCGGAGGTGCAGCCAAAGTCGTCAGAATGACAGCAATGATGACGGATGTAAAATATTGCTGTGCCAGCAGACCCGTTTGCAGCCCGGTAGCTGCGATAATGAGCGCGACTTCGCCGCGAGATATCATACCGGAGCCAATCGCGAGCGAAGAACGTTTATCAAAGCCCGTCAGACGCGCCCCGATCCCGCCACCAATCAACTTCGTCACCATCGCAACCAGTGTCAAAGCAACGACAAATCCGATCTGCTGCCCTACTCCCTCGAAGGAAACATTAAATCCAATGCTAACAAAAAACACAGGGACAAAGATGGAATAAGCGATGGGCTCCACTTTTTCTTCCACGACATGCTTAAAGCTCGTTTGCGAAATGGCAATCCCGGCAGCGAAGGCTCCGATAATGCCCGCCATACCCAACATATCTGCAAAATACGCAAACCCGAAGCAGATGATCAAAGCAGCGGTAATGGTGGCCTCTGTCACCTTGAGCGGAGCAAGTATTTTCATGATCCAGGGAACCACAAACCAACCTCCGAATATAGCGACAACAAAGAAAATAAGCTTTTTGCCGACGAGAAGTCCTAGAGATGTTCCCCCTCCTACCCCGAATACACTCATCATCACCGCAAGCACCACCACCACCAGCACATCATCCAGCACGGCTGCGCCCAAAATTGTCGAGCCTTCCCGGGTGTTAAGCTTGTTCATATCCTTTAGCACCTGCACCGTAATGCTGACGGAAGTAGCGCTCAGCACAACACCGAGAAACCATCCCTCATGCACCGAAAATCCGAAGGCTTCCCCGACTCCAAAACCGCAAATCAGCGGTAAAATAATCCCCCCAACCGCCACGGATACCGCAGGTTTCCAGTTACGGCGAAGCTGATCCAGATCCGTCTCCAGCCCGGCAATGAACATCAGCAGCAGCACTCCGATTTCAGACATATCATGAATGAGTGTGTTGTCCTGAACCCATCCCAATACCGCCGGACCGAGTACAATACCGGCAATCATCTTCCCTAGCACCGAAGGCTGACCGAGCCTTACCGATAGATCACCAGCCACTTTAGTAAACAGCAGAATTAGCAAAAGATACAATATAAATTGCATGGCTCATATGCCTCCTTTAATCGACCAAATGGTAGACATCTAATATTGATAAAATGCTAAGACTTTGCGCAAAATATGTGCCTAACGTGCCCTAAACACAACAAAAAAGGAACATGTAGCTACAGATCCCCTTAAAAAAGACAAAGAGGAGCCTTGGTGACAGGCTCCTCCGGTAATCATTGTTATTTTATGTTGTCGTTCAATAACCTACGTAAGTTCGCGTATATACGCTCTTATTATACCTTTTCATTAAACCGTTGTAAACGTGAATCAGTTCTCTGCTTTTTCTACATAGCGGGCACGGTATTCAGAAGACAGCATACTCATCAGAGTCGAGTCATCATCATCCTCCTGATCTAAAAATATTCTGTCACGGCATTCGGAAACCAACTACTGTGCAGATTCCGCTTTTTTCACGACAGAAGGGTTAGATTCAGCGGGAGACTCACGCCAAATGACGGATTGAAGCATGAGTCCGAATAAACCTAAAGTTCCAATCGATACCCCAATCCAGACAAAGGTAGTACCTGGTCCCGTCAGACCAATCATTGCACCCCCGATAAGGGGTGATACGATCATAATCGCTCCAATCACGGTACTTTGAATACCGAAGACACGCCCCACCATATCGGCCGGTGTTCGGGCTTGCAATATGTAATTCTGGGTGATGATGTACAGACCATTGCCCACACCCAGCATGGCGCCAATCATAAGTAGCACAGGTAATCCTACCCCCGGTTGTGACCATCCCAGACCGGCAATAGCTCCGCCAATCAGCACATAACCTCCACCGAGGCCCCAGCCCGCGCTTATCCGGTTCAAGCGGTTCAGTACCAGCATACAAGCGACGGCGCCAGCGCCTATGGCTGAAACCAGCCAGCCGAGCAGCGATTCGTTACCCGGGGCGAGTACTCGTAGCAGCGTCGGAAACTGGTAGTCAATCATGAGAATGGCGATCATGCCGAAAATTCCGAACACAAGCGTATGCAAAAGCATTCGGGTGCGCCATAGGAACGCCCAGCCCTCGCGCCATTGGTTGAAAAAACGGGACGCGCTGACGCGCTCCTTCCGATGCTCGGTTTCATCACCCTCAGCCTCGCTTGGCGAATCCGGCTTTCCTTGCAGCACAGCAATAGTCGCTTGCTGCTCTATGCTGACGAGGGCGGGGCCGATTCCGCGCAGCGGCCACAGCACCAGGCCGGAGCACAGGCGCAGCAGGGCATTAAGGATAATGCACGCTTGGGGCGACAGCACAACCAAGGTCATGGCTCCCAATAATGGCCCCGCCACTTTGGAAGCCTGATTGACCAGCCCATTCAGCGAGGTCGCTCGAAACAAGTCGCCGCTGGCGACTACAGTGCGGGTTAAGCCTTGCTGTGATGGCATTTGGAATACACCTGCCGCCGCACGCAGACCCAGCAGAGGCAACAACCACGCTGGCCCCGGAGCAGCGAGAATCGCCAGCGTCAGCAGGGCAATAGCTGCATCGCAGCCGATCATCAGCCGGGCCTTATGCACCCGGTCGGCTAACGTGCCCGCGATAGAGCCCAGCAGCAGACCCGGCAGCGCCATCACTACCGGAATCAGCGCAATCAGCATGGGGTCGGCTTCCCAGCGGTAAGCGACGAGCACCTGAATAGCGATGGTATCAAACCAATCGCCAAAGGAAGCAGCCGTGTGCGCCGCAAACATCCGCCGAAAACGGACATTGCGCCAAATGCTAGGCATGGATTCTGATTCTTCCTTTTCCTTCATTTCTATTCACCCTGCTCTCATTTTCTGCATTATTAACAATAAGAACATTCTAGCAAGCCTATATCCGTGGAAAATCAGACAGCGAAAAACATCAGACCGCAGAAAGTGTCTGCTCCAACCAACGCCCCAGATCCCGCAAATACGGAGCCTCAGGCACAAATTTGTCCAGCTCATCCCGCTCCATCACTGCAAAAGTCAGCGAAAGTGAAGAGCATTCCATGACTTGAGCTTTTTGCGCAATCTGTAGATATGATCATCCACCGTGCGCTCCACCGGATACTCCAGCGACCACACACGATCCAGCAGTTGTTCCCGGGTGAACACCTGATTCCGGTTATCGTATAGAAAGCGCAGTAGCGCAAACTCTTTAGCTAACAACATAACACGAGCTGCACTACTGATCACACTTTAACCGTCTGCATCAAATGGCAGCCTGATCATCCACTTGGCCCCCGACATATCGTTTCTTCGCTGCTCCCAGCCCTGTAAACAGCAGCAATACGCTCAGGCACAAAAGCAGCAGCAGCGGAATGGTCCAGCCATGTGTAGTATCATGCAAATAGCCGAATAGCGTCGGCCCTGTCGCCGCCAACAAGTAGCCAAAGGACTGAGCCATACCAGACAACTCTGCCGCCTGCTGCGGTGTCCGCGTTCGCAAATTAAAGAACATCATCACGAGTGGAAAAGCAAAACCACCTGCTGTACCGATGCAAATCACCCAAATCACACTCCACTGCGTAGCCCCCAGCAAAAATCCACCCAGTCCGATAAAATACAGAGTAGCCATGATCAGAACCAATATTCGCTGATCTTTCACCCGTGCAGCCCAAATAGGTACAATAAAAGTAAATGGCATTTGCGAGAACATCATACCGGACAGCATCCATCCCGCAGTCTCCGAATCCATACCCTGTCCAACCATCATCTCGGGAAACCATGCGGCAGGGACGTAGAACAGGGCAGATTGCAACCCCATAAACAGCGTCACCTTCCAGGCCAAAGACGATTTATACACACTCACGGTTCGGGCGGACACCGCCGCCTTACTGACCGTTTTGCGCGCCTTGAGGAGCTGGGGAACCCAGAGCAAAATACCTGCCACACCCACAATGCTCCATATTCCCAAAGAACCGCGCCAGCCCATACCTCCGTTCAGAGCCAACGGTACGCTCAATCCGGATGCCGTTGCAGCAACTACATTCATGGATACTGAATACACCCCGGTCATCAATCCGCTATTGTGGGGGAACTCTTCTTTGATTAGACTGGGCAACAAAACATTACACACCGCAATAGCCAGCCCCAGCATGGCCGTCCCGGCAAATAGTGCAGTCACCCCCAACGTAGAGCGCACTACAATACCCGCGGTCAACAGCAGCAATGCCGCAAAAATGACACGGGTGGACCCGAAGCGGCGCGACAGAATAGCTACAAAAGGCGATAGCAGTGCAAAAGCAAGCAGCGGTAATGTTGTTAACAAGCCGCTCAGTGTATTCGAAATATGCAGGGAATCCTTAATCATGCCGACAAGTGGCCCAACCGAAGTAATAGAGGCGCGCAAATTTGCACCTACCAGAATTACCCCTGCGCCAAGCACCCATGGACCGGCATGCCACAAGGATTTGTATACCAAAGCTCGTTGGTGTTGCTGTGAATTCATCTCTCCCATTCTCCAATCCTTCTGTGTTATGCTCAAAGGCTCCAACCGAGTGTACGGCTGGAGCCTAAGCAGTTTCTATCTCATTAAATTATAGTGGCATTTATGTCATATGCATAGGACAGATAAGCGTAGCACTCCAAATCTTCAATTCAGCATACAACTACATCTACAACCAAACAAAAGCTGCCTGAAACCTACGCCGTTTTTCATGTACATTTTCTAGGTCACCTTATATAACTACTATTTACTCTCAGGGCAGCAAAAAAGGCAGCTCAAGATGTACTCTTGAACTGCCTCAACGTAATCATAAACAACTCTCGAATCAGTGTGCCGGAATCGGGGTTGCAGGCTGATCTGGTGTATCGTGCTCCACCAGCGCATGCTTTTCCCACAAACGGCTTTTCCAGCGGGCATACATAATGACGGCACGAGTCCATTCATCAGCAGCAATCGCCAGCCACACACCTGCCAGCCCCATATCCAGCTTGAACACGAGCAGGTAACCGAGTGGCAAGCTCATGCAGACCATGGAGATCAGTCCTATAAAGACCGGGAACTTGGCATCTCCAGCAGCACGCAACGAGTTAATAATAACGATATTCGTCGTCCGACCAGTTTCCAACAGGATGCTAAGTAAAATGACCTGTGCTCCCAAGCGAATAATCTCAGGGTTTTCGGTGAACAGGCTGAGCAAAGGCACGCGGAAAAAGATAATAATCACATCAATAACCACAGTCACCAGAAGCGCCCATTTTACACTACTCATTACACGTTTGTAGGCTGTATCCTTCTGTCTGGCTCCGACCAGCCTTCCGACCACGATCGCCGTACCCATACCAACCGCCATACTGAACAAGTAGATATAACTCGAAATGTTATTGGCATATTGACGGGTTGCCATCGCTTCTGCGCCCAGATAGGTCACGTACAGTGTGAAAATGAGCTGACATGACTGATACATGATGGACTCCAGCGCGGATGGTACACCAATGCGCAAAATTTTAGCGATAAACTTTTTGGACAACTGAACGTAATATTTCCACTCGACGCGGACCACGGTTACGCGGTACATCAGCCAAAAGAAAATCAGGAGACACACCAAACGGCTTCCTACCGTAGAAATAGCCGCACCCTCTACCCCAAGCGCAGGCATTCCCCAATGTCCAAAAATCAAAACATAGTTGCCGATGACGTGAATCACGTTCATCATCACAGACACATACATCGTTTCCTTGGTAAAACCATGTGTACGAATCGTCGCCGCCAGCGCGTTAATCAATGCCTGAAGGAAAATGGCGCCCCCGACGATGCTCATATACGATTCCGCATAAACCAGAAGATCTCCCTGGACGTTAAGCCATTGCAGCATATGAGTACCAAACACGAGGAAAATTACGCTAAGCAAAACACCTACGATCAAATTCAAAGTAATGGCCGTGCCCGTAACCTGGGCCGCCTCGACAAGCTTTTTAGAACCGATATATTGAGCTACGACGATAGCAGCGCCGTTGCCGATAACCTCCAGTATAAGGATGGCAATTGAAATAATTTGGTTGGACGCGCCTACACCCGACACGGCATTATCAGATACAGAACTGATCATGAACGTATCGACGCTTCCCATCAGCATAAACAGGAACAATTCGAGGAAAATGGGCCATGTCAAATGGAACAAATTCAGTTCCTTGGCTTCGGACAATACCGACCCTTTTTTTAGTGCTCTGGTTGTCATCCATTCACCTTTCTTCATAGAGTTATTTAACGAACAAAGGGTATGTTAGCACAGTCTTTCTGAAAATACATCCCGTTTGTGTAAAACGATTTGCAAAACGCGCAAGATTTCATTTATCACTTTCTTTATAATTGATTATCGAACTTTATTGAAACGCAGAAGGGTATAATAGAATATGTGCCTGTGAGCATTGCCGCTGACAGGCTACACGAATGGTTGTATACTGCTTACGCATGATTTGTGAAGTATACTAAAATGTTCGCCGTCACAGGCTTATATTGCAATAAAGGAGGCTTTTACAGATGACTCAATCATTTCAGGCCCTTGTCGTCGACCTGACACAGGACGGTGAGGTTCAAGCAGAAGTACGCTCTTTGGAAGCTGGCAGTTTACCTGCTGGAGAAGTATTGATTCGTGTCGCTTATTCCAGCATCAATTATAAAGACGGGCTTGCCGCCCGCAAGGATGGCAATATTGTCAAAGCCTATCCGTTCGTGCCGGGCATAGATTGCTCAGGAACCGTCGTCTCTTCGGAGGATAGCCGTTTCAGTGAAGGACAGGCTGTTCTGGTTACCGGATACGGGTTTGGCGTGTCTCAATTCGGGGGATTCAGCGAATATGCGCGCGTGCCTGCCGACTGGGTGGTTCCTCTTCCGGACGGACTCACGCCAAGAGAGGCCATGATTTACGGAACAGCCGGCTTTACCGCGGCCCTGTCGTTACATCGGCTGGAGCAAAACGGCGTTACACCGGATCAGGGTAAGGTGCTCGTCACCGGAGCAACGGGGGGCGTAGGCGGAGCAGCGATTGCCCTGCTGGGCAAGAGGGGCTACCACGTCGTAGCCAGTAGCGGCAAAGCCGATGCGCACGACTACCTCAAGGCGCTCGGAGCGGCTGAGGTTATTTCCCGCGATGAGGTCTACGACGGCGCGGAGAGCATCCGCTCGCTGGGCAAGCAGCTCTGGCAAGCGGCCATTGATCCCGTAGGCGGGAAGCCGCTCGCTTCGCTGCTCAGCCAAATCGCCTACAACGGCTCCGTTGCCGTAAGCGGCCTGACGGCAGGCACCAAGCTGCCTACCACGGTGCTGCCGTTTATTTTGCGCGGCGTAAACCTGCTGGGCATAGACTCCGTCTTCTGCCCTTATGACACCCGCGTAGCGATTTGGAAGCGGCTTGGCAGCAACTGGAAGCCGGAACGGCTGGAGCAGCTCGTCGAGCGCGAAATCAGACTGGCTGACCTGCCAAACGCGCTGGAGGACATCCTGGCGGCCCGCTCGCAGGGCAGAACGCTCGTGCGGCTGGCTGACTAGCAGTGACGATTCACAAATACAATATCAGTTTTATAACCACCACAAAAGCTTACCAAGATTCCTAACTTTAATTTTTTGTGTTAATTGAGTATAAAAAAGTAACCTTCATATTCACTTCCAGTGATTTGAAGGTTACTTTTTTATACTTGGAGAGTTCTACTAATCATTAATAGTTCTCAGAATTATTTTGATGATTTAACAATTGCTTGCCATTCCAACATCACAATAGGTGTAATATGTATTCATTTTCAACATAAGGATTAACTTGACTATAGAGGAGGAGGCGATAGTTTGTGAGAGATTGGCGGTTATATGGCAAAAAGGTGCTGGTATTCGCTGTAGTGTTTCTGCTTTTTTCCGGCATTGGTCTGTTGAATGGGGGTACATCATTTGCGGCCTCAGGGTTTTATGTAAGCGGAACCAGTCTGAAGGATGCTAACGGAAATACCTTTGTCATGCGTGGAGTGAATAACCCTCATATTTGGTTTGACACGCAAGCCTATCAGGCATTGGATACCATTGCAGCGACGAAGTCCAATACTGTTCGCATTGTGTGGCAAACGAATGGATCAGCACAAAGGCTGGAGGAAATCATCAACCGCGCTAAACAGCTCAAGCTCATTTCTGTCGTTGAACTGCACGATGTTACGGGCAGCAATGATGCCAACCGTTTGAACGATATGGCTCGTTATTTCGCTAATCCAGCGGTAAAAAAGGTACTGGCCGATAACCAGAAATACGTACTCGTGAATATCGCGAATGAGTGGGGGGACCACAACCTCACCGATGTCGCATGGCGGGACGCTTACAAAACGGCTATCACCACACTGCGCAACGCAGGCTTGCCGAATACGATTGTGATCGACGGCTCCGGTTCGGGACAATATGCTTCCCCGATTAAAGCCCATGGTGTTGAGCTATTACAGCATGATCCAAACCATAATTTGCTGTTCTCCGTCCATATATACACCAACTACAATGATTCCAGTAAGATCGGCTCCGAGCTGCAAGCCATTAAGGACAAGGGGCTGGCTGTAATCGTGGGCGAGTTTGGCTACAACTACAACAACGGCAACAACAGCGAGAACGCATGGCTTGACCTTGTGAACAGCAGCGACTGGAAAACGCCGACGGCATGGGGCAATATCGTATTGAACGATGCCAACGGCATCAAGAACACTTCGAAAAAAGCTTTGGTGTACTGAGGTCTGACTGAGGCTCACGAGGTATTGGTATTCAATATAAAAGATCCAGTCGAGCCACAAATGACCGATTGGATCTTTTTTCACTTACTCTATTTTCCAGATCATGCAAAAAAACGTGGTACATCTAGCGAATTAGAAAAGCGGCATCCCATTCCGGACTTTCATCGCCGATCAAAGAAGCCAACATCAGAGCAACACCAGCACTTCCATTCAGAAAACCAGCCTCATCCACTTCTGCAAGCCTTCCATCCAGTAGGCTATGATCATAGAAGCCAAACAACGAATTAGTATCGAACATATCTAATACATCTTCCAGTAGCCTGTCCCGCACCTTACCTAACCGCTCATGTCCAGTATCTGAGTACATACGTTGAACAAGGTGTAATAATCCACCAATACCATGACACAATGTAGCAGAAGATAATCCACCTTTGCGGTAAAGCCGTTTTTCCATATCCAAATATGCACGTAGTCCCGTTTCAATCCATTCTTCATTGTGAACAGCTTGTCCTGCCAGCCAGATCGAACGCGCAATGCCTGGTACACCGTAGCACCAGGAATCACGATAACGCTGTGTGCTGTCAGGCAATAAACGGTCATCCACCCATTCTTCAAAAGAAACCCGACCGGGCCAGATCATGCCTTCCTTTTCCTCAACACGCCAATGGTTTATAAATTGTGCCAATTTATAAATATCACTTTTTAATAGGCCAGCATCGGCTCCGTGAAGGGCAGACAAGCTCAGAAAGGCTAGCGGACCGGCAATACCATGTGAAATCCCCAAATTAAAATTCCCTTGAGGATATTGTAACTTTTCGCTCTCCTGAAACTGATATTCTAAGGAAATGTGCCAGACAGGTACTGTGTAACCACTCATATTTTTCTCACCACACATGATCTGGAACAACTCCATGGTCTGCTCCCATACCATGCGCATACCCGGACGGTCCAGGAACAGCATAGCGATACGTCCAATTCCAGCAAAGCCTGATATCGTGTCATATTGACTCATTTGCAGCCGCCCGTTTATCCATTCTTCTCGATATAGAGTCAGTCTTTGTGAAACAACCTCTTCATACCAGGAGGCGAGGGTATCCAGCATGCCTTGATAACGTGTTCCTCTTCTGGATAAGGAGTGAATAGCCAGCAAAATCCCTGCTAATCCACTATACAAGGATGCATTATGGATACCCTGCTGTTCCACAATGATGCGAACCCGCTCCAGATATTGATGACCTACCATATCCCATCCATCATCAGGGTACAATCGATCCAACTCACTCATGAATAAACATATGCCTGGGAATCCACTGGCTAGACTTTCGTCCGACCAACGATCTATTTTCATTTCGTCAGCTTCTATTGGAAGCACCTTTTGCATCCATAAACGTACCTGATCCGGGTCCCTGTAACGCTTGGCAATCTCCTGCAAGACTGCGGATATCTTATCCTTCATGTCCCCCCTAACGGGTATCCAGTTGTCACAAGTATATGAAGTTGTCGTCATCCTGACACTCCCCCTCCAGCTTCAATCAAGGCTCCCTCTTCGCTGAATGAACTGGCCTGAATGCTATACATCTCTGCATACAGTCCATCCAGCAGCATCAATTCTCTATGAGTTCCCTGCTCCACAATAGCGCCATTGTCCATAACTACAATTTTCTGCGCCAGACGTGCCGAGGAAATCCGATGTGTAATAAAAATACCGATGCTATCCTTCATCAACTCAAGAAACAGGACGAGCAAATCCCTTTCCGCGACCGGGTCCAAAAAGGAACTCGGCTCATCCAAAATATAAACATCCGCCTTCCGCAAAAAAGACCGTGCAATTGCCATTCGCTGCCATTGGCCGCCTGAGAGCTGGTAGCCATCCTCAAACCATTTCCCAAGCTGCGTGTCCAATCCTTGCGGAAGCTTGGTTATAATCTGGTCTATAGCTGCGCACCGAGCTGCATGAATAAGCTCCTCATCCTGCTCCATACGCTCTAACGATCCAAAACCGATATTATGACGTGCTGACATTTCATAATGCATAAAATCCTGGAATACTACGCCGATTTTGTCCTGAACCTTCTGCAAGTCGTAATCCTGAACGGGACGACCATTTATTTTAACCGTACCTTCATAATCGGAGTATAGCTGCATCAGCACCTTCACGAGCGTTGATTTCCCTGAGCCGTTCTTTCCTACTATGGCTATGGTCTGACCTTTATTCATGGTCAAATGAATATTCCGAATGGAAGGAGCTGTTTGGCCAGAGTAGGTAAAAGAAACGCCTTCTACGGATACTTCCTCTATACAAAACTTCTTGCTGTATTCTGGGTTAAGCGGCAGCGCCTGTTCCTTTTGACGGTGGATCGGATCCGATGTGGGCAACTGTAAAAATAAAAATAACTGCTCCATATACAAATTATTTTGCGAAAATTGGACAATCCCCTGAATCAAGGCCTGCATCTGGCTTTGGGTCAGCATAATCGCTTGAATATAGCCGTATAAGCTACCTATTAATATTTTTTTCTCGAAGGTCTCCCTGATAGCCAGCCACACTACTCCAAACAACACAGCAAGCTCCAACAGGCTGTACATAAAAGTAATTGTGACCCGCTTGCCTAATATTCGTCGGTCTTCCACAAAAAATTTTTGCAATAATTCCCCATATTTTTTAAGCAAATATGAACTTATATTAAAAATTTTGACTTCCTTGACCGCACGGTCATTGGTTAGCAGAAAGGTCATATACCAAGACTGCCGATATAACGGGGTCCGATTCATATAAATTTCAAATTGTTCTTTATTTAACTTAAAAATAGAATATACGGACACCAGAGAGATCATAAATAAAATGACGACCACCCACCATTTCCACAAAAAAAGTAAAGTTGCGGAGGAAAGCATAGTGACTAGACTCGATAAAATGCCCGCCATTTGGGTATACAACTGGTATGGTCGATAAGAGGCTTCCTGGGTTGCACGCTTTAGCTGATCATTAATTTCTGAATTTTCATAATCTGCTAATCCCAAAGAGCTGGATTTCTCCCCGATCATCATATTTAAGGACTTGGACAGCACTGCTTCAAGCGTACCTTCAACATAGGTTTGGCTCATTGTAACTACATTTTTCAGTACATAAATTGCTATGAACAACCCAAACTGTAACATTATTAAGGAAATGCCTTGGGTGCCGGAATAAACAATACTATTAAGCAAATTTTGCATAACCATCAGTGTCAAAACAGGCATCAGACCTTGGACAATGTGCAAAAAAACGCTGGAAACCATATAAAGCTTATTCATACTAAATACCAACGCAAACAGCTTTAAACCCTGGTTTACAGTCTCTAATATAGAATAAATTTTAAAATTTGTATTACTTTTCACACGACTCATTGGTGACTCCCCCGATATTTCACCAGGCTAGCTAAAGCATGTCTGGCCATAATCATCACCTTACGTTCCCGGTCCCTATCTATGCCCAACAACCGATTTATATGCATATGAATTACGCTATACACAATATCTTCTTTAGTATTAGTGGTCTCTCCCTTCTCCTCCCGCTCATTGAGCAGTTGGTTATATTGCACCACTGCTTCTTTTCTCAGTTTGAAGATGCTCTCTATGGAGTCCCGAGAGGATTGGATTGAATTCGGAATTTCCTGGTCTGATGTCATCCATTGTAAAAAGAACTTCCTTTCCTTGCGAAAATCTTTCAGATACTCCTTAACGTCAAAGTGTCGATTTAGTAACAAATAAGCGTCCTCCAAGCAATATCCAAACTGATGCAGAAGGTTAATAACACTTAATGTTGCTATAATCTCCTGCGGCAATGAAGTTTGATTGAATCTGATAACCCGTATAAGCCTTGCTGTCACCTCACTATCAGAAGAAAATACTCGTTCTGCCCATGCCATAAGCTCTATTCCGCCGTAACGTTCCAATTCAGGCTCGTACGTATCGATGACAACTCTAGATACCAATCCTTCACCTACTAGCATTTCTGTCCATTCATGGAAAGTAGAGAGAAACATTTCCGCCTTGCAATCCTTCGATAATTCAAACCTGACACGAAGATGCTTATCAGGATCAGCATATCGGATAAAATACCCCTGAAGGATGGCTCCACTTTGTTGATATTTCTGTACAAATTCATCCCAGTATTTACCTATAAACTCATCCTGTCGGGTGTTCATCCCGTATAGTTTTCCATAAAACCAAGAACCCCCAGGCAGATGGACACGGGTTACTTCTACAAAGCCTTGACTTAATTTCTTACGATCTACATTTAGGGTAGCAGCGATTTCTTCCCCAAAACGGTGAGTATCAACAGCCTGATTCCGTACGAGCGGGAACACAAATTCAGCCGATAAATGACCATCGCTACGGGAAACTGGCGTCTCTTCGACTTTGCCTATGTGCTCAATTAATGTGACTTTACCTTTAGACTGAATATCTCTGCAAATTTGTTCAATGTGCAGCGGATGATCCATATCTAGCAAGATACGGTTATCCGTTTCAGTCATGTATACATAACGCGGTACATTCCATTTCCTTTGGAATTGGCGTACAGACTCTTCAATTAGCCCTATATCCTTGGACTGACTAGCTATCTGATCGTTTGCTATTCTCCATGTAGCTGGATGGAGAATCATATGCTCATATCTTATACGTGGCGTAAATGGGGACTTTACCGCCACCCCCCAATCCATAGGTGACCATTGTCGGTAACCACTCTGGCTAACCTCAAGAAGAAACCGATATATATTGGGGGTGACTTCCGGGTTGAGCATATGTCCCGCTTTGACAACAACCTCGCGGTTGCGGCTCAAAGACCTCAAATAAAACCGATCATCCTTCATTCCCACAACGAGGTCAGAAACATGAATTTGCCGTTCCTCCGGCAGTGCATGATTGGTTCCTATCGCTATTTCATAAGGCCGGCTATGTTTCGTTAATACCACATTGGCCATTCTTCCCGCGCTAGGCAGGTAGGATATTTCGGCCAATAACTTTTCAGGTTGCAACTGCTGCTCTTCCGACTGGATTATAGAAAACATGTCTGCAAAGGGCTCACCAAGTAGGTCCATAAATCTACCAAAGGTTTTTCCCGCTCCATCGGATCCCTGATTGGGTCCTAAAATAAGAGTATACTCCCCACGATCTACAGCTGTTTGATTAGCAGCTGCAAACTGTACAATCAATTCCATAGACGGTGATGCGATCCATCCCTCTTGGTCTTGTCCCTTTACAATTTCGTCGATCATAGCATCTGTAAGTACAACTTCATTTTTACCTTCACGAATGCATTCCACAAACCATTGAAACAGAAGCCTTTCGTAGTGTGCTCTCGACTTGGTTGGTAATATATTCTGTAATTGTCCACGACGACTCGGAGGATGATTGTAGCCTGTCGGGGCTCCTAGTCCCATGTCTTCATCTAATAGCTCCTGTAGTGGAACTTCTCGATATGGACCATACTTGTCAAGAAATTCTACACTGAATTCGTCCAACGCCCTATTCCTGTAGTGGGAAATCCTTGTTAGCAGTTCAGCCACACGCTCTACATCCCTGCGAATAGACTGAGGCAGTGTAATTCTCCGATCTTCAAGAGAAAGATCAATTTGGAGACTTGATTTCACATCGAACATGCTGTTCATGCTCTGTCTTAATTGCTCCAGCAAGTTCTCACCCCAGCCTATAGGGAGCTGATTATATTCATGAATAACATCTGAAATCTGAGTCAGCTTTTCTTTGATTTCATCTATCCCCGTTACTGATTTCAGAACAGACAGAATATGATTTAGCGGTTCAGTGGTAGTTGTAGGGGGGATAATCTCGGAAATCAAAAACTCTTGCTCAAATAGCTCCCATACATAACGCTCAATTGTTTCAGGATCAGCACCTTTGAATTTCTGCTGGAGACAATGAACCAGATCAGAGTAGGATATAGGACTTGAACTTACATCCATCACAAAATCAAATACTTGAGTTGCACGTACAGATACGCTCTGATCTTCGCCTTTAGTCATACTGCCATGCCTTGTCGTGTAAGGGATTTTAGCCCTGCTACCTTGCCGATAAATCAATGTATTGGACTGAACTTTAAGTTGTCGTACGACCTCATGACGGCTCTCAATGAACTCCACCATTTTTAATAACCATTCCATGTCGGGTCTCGCACGCTTTCGAAAGGTTTCGGGACCTTGCAAACAGAGCTGCGATTGCTCCACGAATTGTCCATAGGTTACTCCTGAAAACAATCCAAATGGCGTAGGACGTGTGATCATTCTTATAACATAACGCACAAACGCTTTGATAACCTGCCTTTGCTTGCGTGGGTTACCCGAGTTATACATATGTACTAAAGAGTCAAGCAAGGTGGGACTTGATACTGCCAAAGCTTCACGAATAACCGGATTGCGTGACAACTCGGACAGGTAGTTTATCGCAGCAGTCATAATTTCTTCATTATCTCCGACATCAGTTGGGAAGCATTTTAAAAACTCTTCCATAGGCAATGCAGGGGTACGTACCATAAAAAAGTCTAATGTTTTATACTTATTCTCCACAATTTTCATAAGAAGCCTCCGTTCTGAACAGAACTTCTAGACAATTTTTTTTTGCCAGCGAGTAAAGCTGATGACAATGCATACCACAATCATTCCTCCTACACACATCCAAAATTTAAATGAATTATCAACTCTAAGAGCAAGTACTATTTGTTGAAATGGGTCCATTAACATAATGAGTGGCCTAAACAATTCGAAGAGAAATGCAGATGAAAATAGAATAACTATATAGGCAAACAATGGTCGGGATACAAACAAACATACGACGCTACTCAACATGAGCTTCGCCAGGCAAACCATAGTTAGCACGAGATAAAATGCAAGTACGTAAGGTATGGCATCTGATGAGGTAGAGGTTACGGATGAACCATATTTTAAAAAAGTAGAGCTATGCGGGAATAACAACCATCCCGCAATCACACCTATAAGCAAACTTGTCCCTATAAAAATGATTGTCGTGATCGATAGTGCTAGCAATTTGGCAAGCCAAAACTGAAAACGGCGGTACGGTCGTAACACATATAACCTGTACGCCCCGGAATGAAGGTCACCGCCCAACTGATCGACATATAAAATAGGCAACATCGCCGTAGTTAGAAATAGAGCAACCTCACTCATCGTCAGCCACGGCAGGTTTAAATTATTGACAACCATCGTTCCTTCACCAAAACGGAGGACCTTTGTGCCAGTCACTTTATAACTCCATATAATTGCAATCACGATTAATATATAGGCTATATACAACGAATAAGTGGACTTTCGATTCCAAATCCGTTCCATTTCGCTTTTCCAGATTCCCAGCATCAAGAAATCCCCCTAACTTAAATAATCATCGGCCACAAAGCGGCGGTATGCCCCCCACGTAAACAAGATGAGATATAAACTAACAACGGTGACAATGGCCCCATTCACAGACAAACTTCCCATTAAGGAATTATCCAGCCCCGTATACTGCATATATGGAATAATCATAAATGTGACTACATTGTATAAATACGGTATATGAGAAACAAAGGATGCCAATTTTAGATACAACGGATCAAACAACAGAGAACCCAAATTGTATACCATACAAATACCGATTGCATACGTTACACTCTTACTGTACATAGCCACAAAGCAATACAAAGAACTTATAGCTAATAGTGAGGCAAACGCCCAGCCATAGAATTCAAGAATTTGCAGTAGTCGGAATCCGGATAGGCTTGCGTCATTTAAATCATATGAATACTTCCATATTTCAACGATCACCTGCGATGAAACTGCAAATACAAGGAGAAGAAGCAAGATAGAAGTGTTCAAAACCAGCAACTTACTCCAAAAAATCTGACCACGGGTAAATCGACGCATAAATAATAGACGTAGCTGCCCACTTCGAAATTCCTCAGTAAACACAGCAGCAGCTAAAGCAGCCACAGGAATGTTGCAAATTAAAGACAAATTCTCACGTAGACCTGTAACGATAAAACTTTGGGATAATATCTCTACTGGATCGTTCAAAGTGCGTAAAAAATATGTCCCTGTCGAATAAGCTAGCACGGGTGTACATAAAATCATAAGCCAGAACCACTTTCGCTTCCACAATCGTTCGAACTCGCTGTATATCAATAACTTCATAGTCCCATTAATCCCATAAAAGCATCCTCCAATCGTTGGCCATCCTTGACCAGCTGATCAGCAGGTCCCTGCCAAACTAGCCTACCTTCTTTAATTACAATGAGTTCGTCACACATCTGCTGCAATTCATCCAACAGATGACTGGAGATAAAAAAGGCATAATTCGCTGATTCACGCAGATGAAGCACAATATCTCTCAGTTCCCTCATCCCCATGGGATCAAGACCATTGGACGGTTCATCCAGCAGTAGAAGCTCAGGAGCACCCAGCATAGACTGAGCAATGCCTAGCCTTTGCTTCATTCCGAGAGAATAGTTTTTTACCTTGTCATCCCCTCGCGATTCTAACCTCACCTTCGTAAGCAACTCTTCAATATGTATCTCTCGATCTGCGGGGGTAATCTCAGGGTGCAACCGTGACAAATTACGTAAAACCTGCCTGCCTGTCATATAATCAAAAAAAACCGGAGACTCAATAATAGCGCCCACCTTGGACAACGCCTTTTCCCGATCTGTATGTACATTATATGAAGCAATTTTGACAGAACCACTGGTGGGCTGCATCAATCCGGTCATGATCCGCATCATCGTGGTTTTGCCCGCTCCATTAGGCCCAATGAATCCATATATTTTTCCTTTCTGAAGCTTAAAGGAAATATCATCCAACAACTTTCTTTTTCCCATTTTTTTGGTTACCTCACTGACCTCCAGTAAGAAGTCCGACATACCATTCCCTCCATCCACAAGCCATCTTAAAAAAATTTGAAACTATCATTTATACTTTAATAGTCCGCTTTTTTAAGCAGGAAGAGGAACTATTAAGGCGTCCCTCTCCCTTACTTTGATTGTTGAATTTTATATACCCCAGAAATATTTAAAAATAACAAAAATATTAACAAATGGATCCTATGTTAGTGTAACAATTTTTTCCACAAGTTTCAACACACTTAGTATGATTAGTCTTATCATTACCACATCCGCCAGAGCATCTAGCCATACTCAGAAACTGAGGTTCTACAGACCCTTGAGATTTGTTTACTTGAACGTCCAAATCAAATAAATTTTCAGCCATTGCATTTCCCCCCCTTTCATTTAGATATCCACCAGCCTTCAACGAGATTATATTTTATCCCGCTGAAGCTTTCCTTCTCAATAGTAGAATAGAAGGATTTATATGAACAACACCCCGACCAGATCGTCACCTACTCGAAATATTGTCATATATCACTTAGATAATCTGCATGTAAGAATCTTGTTGACAATAAAAACTTTGCGTAACAATGTTTTATATTTTCCTTACAAGCAAAAGAATATCACATGTTGCAAAATGTAAAGCTATTACCTTATATACATAAAGATAAATAGGCTCTTCGCTCTATTGGATGGGTAACGCCGTATAGAAATAGGTTCATAGTCAAGCTTATTTCAGTAGATTCTTAAAGAAATGGTATAAAGGGAACGGGGTAAAAATGGGTTTAGGGCCTGTGTGCTGCAAGTGCTGGAAGCCGATGTTTATTCGCGGTCATGTAGACCATAGCTATTAGATTATGGACGTTTCTGTACCCACGTGCTTTTCGTTTGGCTGCTTGTACTAATCCATTTATGCCTTCAAGCAGACCATTGGTCATCCGGCTGTGAAACCAGCGCAGAATGCCTTCTTCATGTTGTTTCACGGTCTTCGCCAGATCCATCATCGCTCCCAACTGTGAGCGCCTAGCCCAGCCTAACCACTCCCGTAAATAGACGTCAGCAAAGACGTGCGGGGTCGTCCATAGTTCCTGCATGGCTAATTTTAAGCGGTAGGCTCTGCCTGTTTTTGGGTTTTTGTCCTTCAGGCTTTCCAAGGTATCTCGCTGCTCTGCCTTCAAGTTCGTTTTGTTCTTTAACCATAGATATTGGGTTCGCTTGAGCCCAGGTTCTTCTTTCTGCTCGGCTTTACGCACCTCATCCACGGCTTCATTCACCATCTTCATGACGTGGAACTTATCAAAGGTCATTTCGGCTGTGGGGAACTGCTCTTCAATACCTCGAATAAAGGCGGGAGACATACGCAGCAGATTTCCTGTATTTGTGCCGATTCTACGCCTTTTTGTAGTAAATACTGGTTGAAACGCGCTAAGTTATCTTTGCCTTTTCCTTCGGTTGCAAAAAGTACCGTTTTGGTGTCCACATCCACAAACAAGGTAATGTAGCGGTGACCCCGACGCGAGGACGTTTCGTCGATGGCGATCCGCCGAACTAAGCTGATCCAGTTCGGTCATGGCTCGAAAGACGTAGTGATGAAAAATCCGCCACATGCGTGTGTCATGTTCTCGTAATTCACGCGCTGCTGCGTTGACGGGCATTTCAGCCATTAAACGCATGGCCCAGGCCTCAAAATCCAAGGTGAAATGCGACAACGGCCGGGACCACTTCACGGGAATCAACGTGATTTTATTACATTGTTTGCAGTCTGTTCGGGGAACCCGGGCATGTAAACAGGTTCTCCATTTCCAAATATCGAGATGGCGCCACTGTTTTTTCGCTGCATCGTAGGCCTTGCAAGGTGCTCCACAATGCGGACAAGCAAACAGAGCTCCTCGTTCAAAATCAATAAATAAGTGCCAAGCTTCTTCTTACGGGTCATACTCAATATCAGCTAATTTCCAGGGTTCTTCAAGGTCTAACATGAACTTGAACACATCATTCATTAGATTATCCTTTTTGCTTAATGGGGTCCACATGTTCCAGCCCGTCCTCTTCCTATTATTACTAGACAGTATGGACACTCTCTCTATTAAACAGACATCTAACATTCACTTTAGCGAAGAAGCGAAAAATAATAATATTTATTCATTTTATTTCAATATGTGGTTATTCTATTTCCACTATCGTTCTCTTTAACCATACAAAAAATAGCCCTTCAGTAATGTTCTACCTCAGGGCTACCCTCTTTATAAAATAAACCGTTGTCTTTTTAGTAACTGGCCTGTCACCTACGCCAATTCAATCCACTCGCCGAGCAGCACGTCCAGCTCCGCTTGCAGTCGTTCACGCGCGTCCCACAGCTCCGCCATGCGCATCGTGTCGCTGCTTGTGCCGAGCTGCTCCAGCTCGGCATCCGCCGCCGCCAATTCCGCTTCCTTGGCGGCAATCGCCCGCTCCAGCCGCTCGCTAGATGCGGCGGGCGTGCGGGACGGCTTCGCGGCCTTGGCTCCGCGTGCCCCCGTTCCAGCGGACGGCCCGCCCCCTATGGCGGGCGAGTCCAAACGGCCTGCCGCACCCGGACGCGTGCGGCTCGCATCGGCACCGGCGGGCGCTCCTGTCCGCGCAGCCGAAGCCGTTCCGTTGCTGGCTGCACTGGCAGATGCAGCCCCGCTCAAACCAGAACCGCCACCGGCTGCGGCTCTGGTTCCGGATGCCGTGCGTGCCCCGGCATCTCCTGCGCTCAGGAAGCGGGCGTGTTCCAGCTCCCGCTTCTTCGCCCGGTATTCATCGAAACCGCCCAGATAAGAGGCCAGCTTTCCGCCCTCCAGTTCCCAGACGCGCCCAGCCAGCTTGTTCACAAAATAACGGTCGTGCGAAATCGCCAGCACGGTTCCCGTATACGCATCCAGCGCTTCCTCCAGCGCCTCGCGTGAGTCAATGTCCAAATGGTTGGTCGGCTCATCCAGTACCAGCAAATTCGGCTTTTTCATGACTAATAGTGCCAGCCGCAAGCGGGACCACTCACCACCGGACAGCATGCTCACAGGCTTAAACACATCTGCTCCGTAGAACAAATACTTTGCCAGCAACCCGCGTGCCTCACCTTCCTCGACACCCGCTTCTTCCTTGAAGTACACAAGCACAGTCGCACGGCTGTCCCGCTCTCTTTCCTGCTGCGCTAGATATCCATACTCCACGCGTGCGCCCCATTGCACCATGCCTGCATCCGCACTCTCCTGACCGAGCAGCAGCTTGAGCAGCGTCGTTTTACCTGAGCCGTTAGCGCCCAGCAGTGCCACCTTTTCGCCGAATTCCAGACTGCCTGTAGCACCGTTTAATATCTGGCGCTCCCCGTAGGCTTTAACGATTTCTTCAAAATGCAGCACCCGGCGGCCTGAACGGTCCTCCAGCTTCAAATTAAACTCGGCACCCTGAGGGTCCAGCACAGGCCGCTTCACCAGCTCCATGCGCTCCAGTGCCTTACGAATCGAGTTCGCTTTTTTAAAAAACTTTTCGTTATCTCCATTGCGTCCCCACTCTTCAAGACGCCGAATGGCCTCTTTCATCTTCTTGATCCGCTTTTGCTGTTCCTTATAATCCTCGAATTGCAGCAGCAGCCGTTCTTCCTTTTCCTTGACGTAGCCACTGTAGTTTGCATAATACGTAAACGCCTCGCCATCCTCCAGCTCAATCATCTTGGCGGCAACCCGATCCAGAAAATAACGATCATGGGATACAACAACACACGCGCCCGTATAGCCTTGCAAAAATTTCTCCAGCCATTCCAGACCTTTTAAATCCAGATGGTTGGTCGGCTCATCCAGCAGCAGCAGATCCGGTCGTCCGATCAGTTGGGACGCGAGGGCAATTTTCGTTTTCTCCCCGCCGGACAGCGAACCGAAGCTACGCGTATACATGGCCTTGGGGATACGTAGACCATCCGCTACCTGATCGATATTCGCATCCATTTCATAACCGCCACTGCGCTCAAACCGTTCCTGCAAGACAGCATACGATTGCAGCAACTTTCCCAAACGATCCGCATCCGCAGCGACTACCGGATCGGACATTTCACGCTCTAGCTCGCTCATCTGATTGCGGCAATCCTTCAGCTCTCGGTAGGCGTAAGCCAGCGTTTCGTACACACTCAAGTGTTCAAACTCCGCCGGAATTTGCGGCAAATAGCCGATTTTCGTATCCTTGGCGATGACGAGTTGCCCTTCATCCGGTCGGGATAAACGCGCAATGAGGCGTAACAGGGTGGTTTTGCTGCTTCCGTTGCGGCCGATGAGCCCCACCTTTTCCCCCGTATGAATATCAAATGATGCACCGTCCAGAATCAGATGGGCACCGTGGTATTTTTTCAATTGTTGACCGTTCACAATATACATGTTTAGGCTCTCCTTTGTTTAGGAAGACCCTTACCCGCGCAACACAAAAAGAGCCGCAGGAGCTAGTAGCCCGCGACTCTTCGGATGATACAGCAATCCGTTCGAGTTAAGGTAGGCGTCTTCTCGCGATGTTTACAACCGTATGATTAAAATTGGACAGACTTCTCCCGTTGAATGGAAAAGCATGAACAATGCCAGCCATAGCAATCGGCAGCTGGCTAATACGGTTGTTCAGCATCTCGTGATTCACCTACCTCACCTCCTTCTTGATAATTGGGTGTAGTATAGCATATTTTCTCTCCTTATAAAAGAGGGCGATGCCCACTAACTGTTTGCGTCATTCCGCTTCTCGTAATCGAAAATACGCCGCATACAAAAGCGACAATAACAAAGGCACCGCCCACCCAGGCGTTCGTGGCAACCGATTCACTGTTCTCAATCACCGCACCGCCCAGGGCTGAGCCGAGGGCAATCCCGATCTGGAGAGCGGAGAAATTGAAGCTTTGCTGAATACTGCCCGATTCGGGGGCATTTTTGATGAGATAGCTCTGCATCGGCGGGGACAAGGCCCAGCTCAATATACCCCAGATGATCAGCAGCGGCGCAAATACATACATCGAGTGGACCGAGAATGGCAGCAAGAACATCACAGCGATAAATACGCCCACAATGATCAAAATACTTTTCGCTGTGCCAAAACGATCCGCCAAAGAACCGCCAATAAAACCGCCCCCAACAGCCGAAAGTCCAAATACAAAATAGGCGACACTAATCCACGAAGCGTTCAAGCCCATCATATTCTCCAGAAATGGAGTAAAATACGCATACAATGTGTAATGACCCGCCAACGTCAGCGTAGTCACCAGATGGGCACTAATCACCTTCACATTTTTCAAGGACTTTAGTTGCTCGCGCATCGGCACGACATGTTCCGTCGGAATCCGTTCCATAAACAAGTTCATGACGATCATAGCAACTACCGTCAACACGGCGATAATGAGGAACAACACCCGCCAACCAAACGCATTTCCAATCAGCACCCCGGCTGGAATACCAAGCACGATGGACGAGCTAACCCCCATGGAGATCACACCGAGAACCCGGGCCTGATAAGCCTTGGATACCACTTTGACGGCAATCGTCAGCGATAACGTCACAATTAACGATCCACTTGCGGCGGTAACGATACGGGATATAAATAAGACCGCATAATTCGGACTCCAGAAGGCCAACAGGCTTCCCAGAATAAAAATAAACATCGACCATAGGTACAGCCGTTTTCGTTCAATTCTGGCGGTCAACGCCAATAATGTCGGCCCGGCGATAGCATAGACAAGCGCATAGATCATAATAAGCTGTCCCGCCGTGCTGACGGAGACATTCAAATCCTGCGCAATCTGGGGCAGAACGCCACCAATAATTAACTCCACCAGCCCCACCGTAAAGGTCGCAATCGTTAAGATAACTACTTTAAAGTTCATTACATAAGCTCCTTTGCTGTCATGTAAATCCCTCGATATACGCAAAAAAATCCTGACCACAAGAAATGTACAAGACGCACATTTTTTGTAATCAGGATTTATCGGTTCCTGGTAGAGACCCTCAAACCATATTATTGAGGTTATACAAATGGGACATTCATTGATCACGCATCACGAAGGCTATAGACATTACTATAAAGGAGCTTTTACCGAAGTTCAACCCCCTAAAGCTGTAAAAATCCACTCATAGCACGATCCGACAGATACGGTAAGTACTCATGGCCGTATTCGTGATAAAGGAGCATTTCCTAACGTACTCGCCTTTACTCAGGAGCGTTGGGCCACAAAAGAATTGCCCGTTCGATTGAGAATTGGGAGCATCCGTGTTTCCTGGCCCATGGAGGCTTGGCAGAGCGGACAAACCGGTTCACTCAAAAAGGTGAAATCCGTTCGCATCCAGCCGTTGCAACCCTCGCTGGTACACGACCAAATCGCCGTATCTTCCTCTGGGATAATCTCTGGAGCCTGGCGTCTGTACATCTACATTCCCCCCTCGGTTTTATGGGGTAATCCCCTACATTAGAAGGAAGCCCCGCCTTTATCTGCATTGAACCATTTCACTGTTCCTGCTGGCATATTGTTAAATGCCTCCTGTGCGGGTATTAATATGCTCCATCCTCTGAAAAATATGCGTATTTTCCCAAAATGTTTATTTGCGGATCGCCTTGGTCCAGAAGCCGCCATGAAACTGCTTCGGCTCCACTGTAATGACAAAGGCCTTGGGATCAATATCCAGAATGGATTGGTACAGCTTGTTCTGATTTTTCCGCTTAGCCAAAATTTCCATCACCAGCCGATCTCCATCCCGACCACTACCCAGCCAGGCTGTAACACCGTACCCTTTGTCCCGTAGCGCATTGGCAATGCCTCCGTTGATCTCATTGCTGATCACCTTGACGGTTACGTAGCCGAGCGCTATTTTTTCCTCAATCCATGCTCCAATGAGAATACCCAGCGCATAGCCGATAGCATAAACCGCGAGACTTGCCACCTGATCCAAATACTTAAGTACCATGTTGAGGCCCAACACATAGATCGTAACTTCTACAGTACTTATGAGCGCAGCAACGTACTTCTGACCTTTCAGCGTCAAAATCATACGCAGTGTATACGCAGACACGTAAATAATTTGAATAACAAAAATAAATAGCAAAATTTTAAGCATACGCCCACTCCTCATTTCACGTTCTGATTTGGCCTGTATCCATCATTATACCCTTGTATCACATACAGCTTTCCGTTTCGTATCACCCTCGCTCGGGTAATGGCTAACTACGGCAGGCAAACTGAAGGACGGTAAATAATTTCGATATTTGGATATGAGCTTTGACGCACTATTTCCCCATCAAGCCTCGCTGTCTTGTGCAGCGAACTTGTTTGTTTGACTTGTTTTGTTTGACGGCTTTTCAAAAAAAAACATTACGAAAACAGGGCAACTTTTACGGTTGCTGTTGCGTCTAACCAATATAAGCACATCTGCTAATATCCCTCCAAACGTGTTGGATTTTGTAGGCATTAATGTTACTCTAGTCTAAGAACTAGGCTATTATACTTAAATAAAGGGGTAGACCAACGAATGAAATCATTGAAATCTATGAAAAAGCCTGTCATCATCACTGCCGTATCCGCCTTGGCTATATCCGGGGCTCTTTTCAGCCAATCCACGTATGCCGCGCAAGTGACCAGGCCAATCCAAGCAGTATATAACAATATCAAAGTCATCTACAACGGAACTGAAGTTCCATATGACGCCAAAACAGAACCATTCTTACTGGATGGTGTGGTGTACCTCCCCCTGAAGCTGGCAGGTACAGCCTTGGATAAAAAAGTAGATTGGGACGGTACCAATAAACGCGTAGTCATTGCTGACAAAAGCATTCCCATTGATCAATCTACAGTTACAGCATTGAACAACCAGATTACATCGTTGACTCAAGAGCTGAACACGGCGAAAGCAGCGAACACAACTAAAGACGCAACCATCGCTCAATTGCAAAAAGACAATCAGACGCTAAAAGACGACGCAAGCAAAAACAGCTCTAACTCCTTGAAAGATCTGCAAAAGCAGTTGAACAAGGATTACAGCAGTTCCTACAACACCAACTCGGATATCACGCTCGATGGTAACAAGAGCGATATTACCGTTACTATCGAAATGACAAAATCCAGATGGACTGACCTATCCGATAGCAGAAAGAAAAGCTACCTGAAGGACATCGTTGATGATATTTTGAAGGAGTACAAGAATGCTGATGTTAGAGGCACAATGAAGAACTCCAGTAATAGGGATAAACTGGCGACCTTTACAATCAACAGCAGAGGCGATGTTAATTTGAGGGATGTAGCTTCTTCCTTTGATGCAAGCGAGATCCAACGTTCTTTGTTCAACAGATACGGCAGCTATGAAAGTGTTGGCTTTGATTTCGAAGTAAGAGGCAACAGCAGTAGCGCTGACGTGGATGTGTTAGTAAATTCGGATGACTGGACTAAACTCTCGGAGTGGCAAAGAAAGAGACTGACAAATGGCGTTATTGATCTGCTCAAAGACAAAGAGATTGACAAAGTCAATGGAACTATACGCAATCGCAGCAACCGCACCTCAATTTATACCTTTTATAATTAAAGAAACTAAGCGACAAAGGCTCAGAGCCCTTGTCGCTTTTTGTTATTGACTCACTTCGTCCCTCTCTTCTTTTCATAACTGCAATTTTCGAAAATCTGAACAATTATTGAATCAACCTTTCTACGGAAGTAATATATTTTATAAAATTTCCATTTGCACCGTTTGATATGTTTTACACATATTAGTGTACAGAAGAAGGTTCAATTACATACAAAAAGAGAGCGCAGAACAGCGCTCCCCTCAAATAAAGCATATAAAATATAAGGAATATTAATAGGCCAATGCAAAAAGTCCTTTGATGTGGGACAGGTAACGGATGTTGCTGCCTTCCTTCATCAAAGTAGCTACAGCGCCTTTCAGTTGGGTGCCATTCGCGCCTACAGTGCCGATCGCGTCTGTTCTGCCCAAGCTGCCCAATGTACCTGAAAATACTGGGTTGAAGTTTTCCATTTTCGCTCCGTTAAAGTAAGCAAAGATGTTATAACCAACGGTTTCGCCCATTTGCCAAGCCAACTGTGCAGTTGGAGGATATGGACGCTCGCCTTCACCAGGGAACACCACTGCGCTGTCACCAGCGAGGAAGATGTCTTCGTGGGAAGTCGATTGCAGTGCACCATTCACGGTTGCGCGGCCACGGTTTACTTCGATACCGGATGCGCCAACCAGTGCGTTGCCTTGTACACCGCCTGTCCAGATCAGGGTGTTCGTTTGGATCGAACGTCCGTCTTTGAGCAGAACTTCGTCGGCTTTCATTTCTGTAATCGGAACACCGGCTACGATTTGAACGCCACGTTTTTCAAGACTTGTTACTGCACGATCAACCAGTGGTTGAGGGAAGCCTGCCAAAATAGAGGGTCCAGCTTCTACACAATACAAGTTGATATCTTCGTAGCTAATACCTTTTTCACGACAAACCGCAGGCAGTTTATCAGCATATTCGCCCACCAACTCGACACCAGTCAGACCGCCACCACCGATAACGATTGTAGCGTCCGCTTGGTTACCGGATTGCTTGTAAGCATCCAGACGAGCTTCCACATGTGCGCGAATGTGATTTGCTTCTGCCACTGATTTCAGTGTGAAGCTATGTTCTTGCAGTCCCGGAATACCAAAGTAAGCCGTTTCGCTGCCCAGGGAAATAACGAGAGCGTCATAGCTCAACGTAGCACCACTGGCCAAGGTTACTTTTTTATCGTCCGGTTTGATTTCCGAAACAGTATCTACTTTCAGGATAATCTCTTTGTTACGCAGCAGTTTTTCCAAAGGAAGCGCAACAGCTTTTTCGGCAATTGTACCTGCCGCCAAACGGTGCAGCTCCGTAATAATTTGATGCGACGCAAAGCGGTTTACCACTGTAATGGTTGCCTGGCTAGCGTCCATATGCTGGCGTGCTGTAAGAGCGGCCAGCAATCCGCCGTATCCGCCGCCCAAGATCAAAATTTGCTTTGACATGTTCATCCTCCGTTCTTGATCAGGTAACTATGTGCTTTCGCGTTGGCGCTCTTTCAAAATATCCAGGAAAGCCTGGCTGTAACACAGCGTTTTTTGTACATTTGGATCTTTAAGCATTTTGAGCAGGCCAAATAGACCCACACTGCCGTTCTCTGTAGCTTGTACGCGGTCACTTGCTTCAATCGCAGCAGAAGCCAAGCCTTTGGCCGACTCTGTAACAGGCTTCACAAACTCTCCCAAGGAGCTTTTCATATCTCCGATAAAGACAGGGTCAGTTGCCAGACTGCGGGCTACATCATAAGCATCGGTCATCAAAGTTACCATCTCAGTCAACTTGGGTAGATTCTCAATCAGTACGGTCAGCGATTGCTGAACCTCCGGTTTCATTAATTGGTCCAATACATCCCGAGACTCTTTGGTAGCTTCTTGGGTTACAGCAACCTCTTGTTGGTTTTCAGACATGCGTGAACGTCCTCCTTTACTGTGAAAATAGAAATCCATTCCTTTCTCGTAACCTGTATCCATAAACTCTAGCAATAAAACGTTCAAAGAATTAACGCCCTCAGACATACAAGAAGCACAGCTAAAACCGGCCTATACCCAATGGGGCAAGACTGATTCATCGCAAACGTCAATTATATATTGTTCAGACGGTATTCTGTTGTTACTGCTGCGGAATATTCCACGGAGCGCTTCTCTGTGACAACAACAGGCCGAAACGGAATCCTACACCTCTATATTACACCTTTCACAACCAATCGTCGAAGAAATTTTAAATTCACACTAATTTCCATAAATTTTTACTGTTATTTTAGATAAAAATTAGAATAAGTTTAGATTCTGTCCGATTTTCCGCAAAAAAAAGGGTCCTGTCATAGCCATGGAGGCCCATCCTGATACATTCGTCATTGATGTGCAGGACTCCCACGACGCGGGCGCTTGCGGTCTGATTCACGGGCGTCCTGCGTTCATAAGAAGTCCTCTGGAGCTTCGCGATCATCAGGAGTTGGCAACAGCACACCGGATTCGATGAATTCATCGACATCGCGGGCCGCCTTGGATTGATTGCATTCGTTGCAAGCACATACACAATTGACGGGCGTCGTGTGTCCCCCTTTGGCACGGGGCAGCAAATGATCAATGGTATCGCCATAACCCCCGCAGAAAAAGCAGGTATAGCGATCGCGCTTGAGCACATATTGACGGAATTCTTTATTGCTGTAAAGTCTACGGATGGTATACGGATTAACAACCACTGCCATGCGCTCTCTGACCAGGGTAACTGCCAGATCAAATTCAATCTCCTGATACCAACGTCTCCCCTGATCGGTTTTGCCCCTTAACCGAATCATGCTGTTACAGTTGAGCCGCAGGGTCTTGGTATTCGCAGGCTTCAGCCTGCTGAGCAAATGCCGAACTCGCTGCCGATGACGCTCACGGGCTTTATCCGTGACTGGCTTCCTGCGGGGTGGGTGAGGCTGCACGCCAAACTGTGCGGACGCCTCTATGCTTTCGTTTGCCTCATCCCCAGCGCCATGCGATGCCAGGAAAGCCGTGAGGGGCTGCGTTCCCTCGCCGGAAGGAGCGGTAGCCGCGCGTTCTTGCGCCGCTAACCCCCGGCAGGAACGGCAAGGACCACGCCGGGAATAAGGACCCGCCCGGCGACCGGTTCTGCGCTGAAATTCCGTTAAAGGCTTCAGCTTCTGGCAATACGTACATTTTTTCATCAGCGGTTCGCCCGCTTCATTCCTGATTGGCTGCAATCCCGTCATGTCCGCTCCTCCTTTCCCTGTTCTCACGTTTACTGAATACCTGAAACCCGAACTTTTGTTAAGTTAAATTCATTCTACCGTTTTCACGTTCCCTTTTCTAGCTATCGAATATATACACCCTCAAGGTATAACTAATTTTGTCATTTGGCATACGTTATACAACGATCCCTGTTCTTCGTTCGGCAGTTTATTAACCGCCTGACGTTTAGCCTCCCTTGCTTGGTGGGTAACTTGTTATATATGAAGGAGGGACGCATGATGAAAAGGAACCATACGATGATGCAGTTTTTCGAGTGGAACGTCGAAGCTGACGGCTCCCACTGGAAGAAGCTTGCCCGCCTGGCACCGGAATTGAAGGCCAAAGGAATTGACGCGATATGGATTCCACCTGTCACCAAGGGCCAATCCCACGAGGATACGGGATACGGCGTTTATGACCTTTATGATCTAGGTGAATTTGATCAAAAAGGTGCGGTGCGCACCAAGTACGGAACCAGAGAAGATCTGCTGGAGGCTATTGCTACCTGCGTTCGCCATGGTGTAGCCGTCTATGTCGATCTGGTCATGAACCATAAAGCTGGCGCGGATGAAACGGAAGTATTCAAGGTCGTCGAGGTCAACCCGGATAACCGCAATGAGGTCATTTCCAAGCCGTTCGATATCGAAGGCTGGACTAAATTTACGTTCCCCGGTCGTGAGGGTCAGTATTCCACATTTCAATGGAATTTTGAGCATTTTAACGGAACCGATTACGATGCAAGTCAGGATCGAACGGGAATTTATCGTATTTTAGGCAAAAATAAAAGCTGGAGCGAGCATGTAGATGATGAATTCGGCAATTATGATTATTTGATGTTCGCCAATATTGACTACAATCATCAGGAAGTGCGCAAGGAAATGATCCGCTGGGGCAAATGGCTGGTGGATACCCTGCAATGCAACGGGTTTCGTCTGGATGCGATCAAGCATATCAATCATGAATTTGTGCGGGAATTCGCGACGGAAATGATCAAAAAACGCGGACAGGACTTTTATATGGTAGGCGAGTTTTGGAAACCCGATCTGGAATCATGTCAAAAATTTCTGGACACTATTGATTATAAAATCGACTTGTTTGACGTATCCCTCCACTACAAACTACATAGCGCTTCCTTGGGTGGCAAGGATTTCGATTTAAGCACCATTTTCGAGGATACACTGGTCCAGACTCATCCCTTGAACTCCGTTACTTTTGTCGATAATCATGATTCCCAGCCGCACGAAGCCCTGGAGTCGTGGGTAGGAGACTGGTTTAAGCCCAGCGCCTACGCACTCATCTTGCTGCGCAAGGACGGTTACCCCTGCGTATTCTACGGCGATTACTACGGCATTCAAGGGCAAACACCCGTGAAAGGCAAACAGACCGAGCTTGATCTGCTTCTGTACGCCCGATATTATAAAGCCTATGGTGAGCAAAAGGATTATTTTGATGATTCCCATACGATTGGATGGGTTCGTCAGGGCGTGCCTGAATGGGAAGGCTCCGGCTGCGCCGTGGTGGTCACCAACGCCGACGACGGAGAGAAGCGTATGTTCGTGGGAGAACACCGCGCAGGAGAGCAATGGACCGATCTGACGGGCCGTCACGACCATATCGTACAGATTGAACAGGAGGGCTACGGAATATTCCCGGTTCGTGCTGGCAGTGTATCGGTGTGGGCGCTTCCCGTCGAGGATGACAGCCCGGAAACACAAGGTGACGTGGACGCTTAACTTATACCTAACACAAAGAGGACAGAATGCGTGGAAGCGCCCTGTCCCCTTTTTTTATCGAAAATTACTCCGTCACCTTACTTTGGTTAGCCACGGCCTGTTTTTTCGCCTCCACATGACTTGGATCACCGAGATAGAAGCGCCGAATGGGATCTATATGCTCGTCCAGCTCGTAGACCAGCGGAATGCCTGTCGGAATATTCAAATCCAGCAGTGCGGTTTCGTCCAGATTCTCCATGTACTTGATCAACGCTCGTAAAGTGTTGCCATGCGCGGAAATAATGACCCGTTCCTTCTTTTGCACCAAGGGCACAATACGCTGCTTCCAAAACTCACCGACCCGATGGACCGTATCCTCCAAACTTTCTCCGAGCGGCAGCTCTTCCGGCTTCATGTTGCGGTATCGCTCCTCCCTGCGAGGACTGCGTTCATCCTGTTCATCTAGCATAGGAGGCCGCACCGTCAGGCTGCGACGCCAGATATGAACCTGTTCCTCGCCGTATTGGACGGCGGAATCCAGCTTGCTCAGTCCCTGAAGGGCACCATAATGGCGTTCGTTCAGTTTCCACGACTTCTGCACGGGTATCCACAAATGATCCAGCTCGTCCAAAATGTGATACAGCGTACGAATGGATCGTTTTAGCACCGAAGCGAACGCCAAATCAAACGTATACCCGGCCTCCTTGAGAATACGGCCCGCCTCTATGGCTTCATGGGTTCCCTGCTCGGTCAGGTCCACATCCGTCCAGCCTGTGAACAGGTTTTGACGGTTATATACGCTTTCTCCATGCCTCACCAGCACCACTTGATACATATACTCACTCCCCTCCTGTCTGTCTTTATGTTTTACCCAACTTCTATGTATTTATCGTAAAATGCAATTTTTAAACCATCTCTTTAATACAGAAAAGGACGACATTGAGCCGTCCTTTTCTTCTCACCCTGCACATATCTGAACAGGGAAGTGGAACGATATGAAGTAATTGCAGGCCCTTAGTCCCTCTTGCTGAACTTGGCCAACAGATCCAAAATCCGCACATACAGCCACACTAAAGTCACCAGCAATGCAAAAGCGCCATACCACTCCATGTATTCCGGTGCGCCTTGGTCCGCTTGCTCCTCAATGAAATTAAAATCCACCAGCAGATTCAAAGCCGCAATGATCACGATAAATAAACTGATGCCGATGCCCAGCCAGCCTGTCTCATGAATATACGGAACATTCATACCGAAAGAGTTCAAAATAAAATCAATCAGCGTCACCAGAGCAATCGCCATGGTACACAGGACTACGAATGAAATAAAGCCCCGTGTCACCTTGATGATTCGCTGTGTGTACATAAAGAGCATCAAGAACAAGATACCCACGGTCAGCAAAATGGCATTGGCCACAATTCCAGGGTACTCATATTCAAAAAATGCTGAAACGCCGCCCAAAGCAAAGCCACTCAGAATTGCATACACAGGCGAAAGTAATGGAGCCGTTTTTGGAAAAAAGGATATCACAAGGGCTACGCCAGCCATGCCAATAAAGCCTGCCGTCAGCAAGGAAAGCATCTCTACGGTTCCTTGGTAGGTCATGTACCAGGTAATACTGCCAGAGACGATGAGCAAAACCAGCAGAAGCAACGTTTTGTTCACCGTTCCTCCGATGGTCATGCGTTGTTCGCTAACTTCTCTTTCATCTTCACGCACGAAGATGTCATCACGTAAAACCGGATTGCTAAAGCTCATAAAGGGGATACTCCTTTTCAATGTGTTATTTGCTATACCATATGTATATATCGGCACAATCTGAAAAAAGTTTCAAAAAATTTTTAAAGCAAAAAAACTCTAACTTCACCTTGCGGCAAAGCTAGAGTTAGAGGCTCAGATCGTTTCGGATTAAAGATCAGCCGTCGCAATCTGGATCGTACCAAAAGTGGCGCCGGCTGCAGTAGTCAACAGACCAGCTACCAGCAATAAGGCAACTTCCAGCGTAAGGCTAGTAAATGCAGGGATAACATAAGTGATCACGGGTGCGTTGACACGAGTAACGACAAGATTGATCGGAGCCGGACCGTTATTATTAACGGTAATTGTAGCATTCGCGCCACCGTTCAAGTTTTCAAAGTATGATTTACCAATACCAGCCGCAATCGTGAAGTTTTGTTGAGGTAAAAGAATCGCCATAGGATTCACCTCCCTTTCGCTTGATAGTGTATTCTATGCTCCCAATCTATGAACGCAACGTCAATTGACTCAGCCATAAGACACAAATTAACAGATTCATAGATTCAAGTCCCTATCACAAACCCAAAAAAGGACTATACCCCCAGATCCTTGGCAGAACCTGAAGGGACAGCCCTTTATCGACATGCGGAAATCTTCACACAGATAGTAAATGTCTCTCCATTTTTACGTTCTTTTACTGTTATCTTACTCGTCGTCTCTGTGCAGCAAAAGCTATTGTTTTAAACGGGGAAGCCGAATTTTTCATATAACAAGTCCAATCATGATAAAATATGTAGCATATCAGAAATGAACCAAGGAGGATATATGCATGAAACAGGAACTGATTGAACGCCTGACCACTTATGTTCAGGTAGATACCCAATCCGATGAAAGCAGCAACACTTGCCCGACCACACCTGGACAGCTTACACTGGGCAACCTGCTGGTCAATGAACTGAAAGCCATTGGTATGACGGACGTAACCATGGACGACAACGGTTATGTCATGGCAACCCTTCCTTCCAATACGGATAAGGAAGTTCCGGTTATCGGCTTTCTGGCCCATCTCGATACTGCTACCGAAATGACTGGCGCAGGGGTGAAGCCCCAACTGACGGAAAACTATGATGGGGGCGACATCACGCTGAATGCGTCGCTGGGTGTGAACCTTTCTCCGCGCGAGTTCCCCGAACTGCCTCTATATAAAGGTCATACCCTGATCACGACGGACGGTACTACATTGCTTGGTGCAGATAACAAAGCCGGGATCGCAGAAATTATGACAGCCTTACATTATCTGCTGGATCACCCGGAGATCCAGCACGGCAAGATTCGCGTCGCATTTACACCGGACGAGGAGATTGGAAGAGGACCGGAACGGTTTGATGTAGCCGCTTTTGGTGCTAAATATGCTTATACCGTGGATGGCGGGCCGCTCGGAGAACTGGAATACGAAAGCTTCAACGCCGCAGCCGCCCATATCACCATTCACGGTGTCAATGTTCATCCCGGTACAGCCAAAAACAAAATGATGAATGCTGTCAAAATTGCTATGGAGCTGAACGGACGATTGCCTGCGAATGAAGCTCCGGAATACACGGATGGATACGATGGCTTTTATCATTTGCTGGAATTTGAGGGTACGGTAGAACAAGCCAAACTGTACTATATCATTCGTGATTTTGATCGTGAGAGCTTTGAAAACCGGAAGGCTTACTTAACGAACGTGGTGAAAGAGCTGCAAGTCGCATATGGGGAAAACCGTATCGTTCTGGAGCTGAGAGATCAGTATTACAACATGAAGGAAAAAATCGAGCCCGTCCAGCACATCGTGGATGTTGCCCATGAAGCGATGACGAAGCTGGGCATTGATCCAATCATCAAGCCGATTCGCGGCGGTACAGATGGTTCACAGCTGTCCTATATGGGACTGCCTACACCGAATATTTTTACAGGTGGAGAGAACTACCATGGCAAATTTGAGTATGTGTCCGTGGACAACATGGTGCTTGCAACCAAGGTCATTGTCGAAATCGTACAATTATTCGAACAGCGCGGCGAGTGATTCGATTACAAACTACCCATATTAAAGTTAATAAGTTACCACTAAAAACGAAATACTAAGAATACACACGGCACCCGGCTGTGGCTTGTGGATGAAAAGACATCCGGTTTTGTCACAGGCACAGTATTCCGGTAGACGGTAGCTTCATGGCGTATTCCGGGATGTAAACAGCCCATGCCTAAAAGCCGCTTGGTATTTGAACCGAGCGGCTTTTAGGCATGGACTTCTTTCTGCCTCTGTTTCATTTTATAATTTATAGCGATGTTGATGTACCCTCTTTATATATTTTGCGCATAACTTTCACTTGGCGTTTTGGTCAACACCACATGCAGGCTGGAATTGGCCTCTGCACCACCCCGATAGGAAAAGTGCTCATCTCCTGAAATATGGATCATATCCCCTTGGACCACTTCCGTTTCTTCACCATTCACAGTTACCGTACCGTTCCCTTCAAGAACAAGCAAATATACATTCGCTCCTGGGTGATTATGAGTTGGCAGCTCAGCATTAGGAGTAAAGTTGAGAATAAAAATGACATTGTCGGCTTCCTTATGCACAATTCGTTTAGTAAAAGCAGCTTCTTTATACTCCTGAAATTGAATGAGGTTTGATTTTTTCATGTAGATTCACTCTCCTGTTTGAAATTGGATTTGCCTATGATGGATTGGATACCTGGCATGTTCTCAGGCTGCAATCTATACGGTCTAATTGTATTTGATTATTACGTCCGCTTTGTGATTGCAATCACAAATATAAATTTAAGTCATACATACTTTGAAATATTCAAAAATTTGATTTCAATCATCTTTTTCATGGCCACATCCAACTAGAATCGAATGGTGTCAGACAAACAAAAACAAGCAGGAGGTTGTTCCTATGAAACCAGGATTCCAACTGGCAAAGGATATTTATTGGGTAGGAAAAATTGATAATCGTGAGGTTCCCTTTCATCGTCTTCTACTATCGAAGGGTACAACATATAATGCCTATCTATTGAAAACTGGAAAACCAACCATTGTAGATACCGTAGATATGGCGTTCGGCAGAGAATTTGCAGAGGCTGTAGCCGAATTAATCGATCCGCTGGATATTCAATATATTATCGTTAATCACACGGAACCAGATCACTCGGGCGGATTGGCGGCACTTGCTTCCAAGGCAACGAACGCTACGATTGTCTGCACTGAGATTGCTGTTCCGGAAATTCAACAAATGTACAAGCTTCAGCATCGTAACTTCCTGGTGATCAAGGACGGGGATCAACTGGATATTGGAGGCAAGACACTGCTGTTCAAGGAGACACCTTACCTCCATACGGAAGAAACCATGATTACGTATTGCGTGGAAGATAAAATCTTGTTCCCTTGCGATATTTTCAGTACACACGTGGCTGTAGAGCATCTATTTGCCGATGAGGCCGGTTTTGATATCACCGAGGACTTTATCGGATACTATCAGGCTATTATTCACCCGCATCGCAGATATGTGCGTACATTGATCGAAGCTGTTTCTGACCTGGATATTGAGGTGATTGCTCCTTCCCACGGCTTCGCGATCCGGCACGATATTGCCAAATTCATTGATTTGTACGCATCTATGAGCACCGAAACCAAGGATGATAGAAAAGTAGCGATTGTCTATGCCACCTTAAAAAATAATACTAAAAAAATGGCAAACATCCTGAAAGACTGCTTTTTGGAGAACCAAATCAAGGTAGAGCTATGGGATGTAGATAAGGCAGATGAAACGGAGATTTTGAATAGTATTGCCTCAGCGGATGCCGTTTTCGTCGGCAGCTCTACCAAATATGCCGACATGACGGGCAAGCTGGAAGATCTGCTGCAAAAAATGCAAAAGATGAATCTGGAAGGCAAGCTGGCTGCTGCCTTTGGTTCCTACGGCTGGAGCGGGGAAGCCATTGAAGTCGTACAGGATTACTTGAACGGTACCCATATGAAGGTCCAAAGCACTTCAGATGTCATCAAGTCAACCGGTATGACGCATGTGGAATTCCCGGTACGCATTCGCTTCTCTCCTACAGAAGATGAAAAAGTGAAGAAAATTAAAAATGCCGCTGAATTTGTCTCAGATCTACTGCTTAGTGTTATTTAAAACACAGTAGCGTATAACGAATAGGAGAGATACTGAATGGGTAACCAACATTACGTTATTATCGGAGGCAGTGTCGCCGCCGTCAACGCGGCGAAAGCGATTAGAGATCGTGATGAGCTAGCCGAAGTTTCTATTTACGGGGAAGAATTATCCCTTCCATATAACAGGGTCAAACTTTCCAAGGGACTATTCACAGACTTGCACAGCGACAAAATCCTGATCAAAAAGGAAAAATGGTTTGCCAATCAACGAATTCATGTGTATTCCGGTATAAAGGTCACTGCTATACATGCAGAGGACTCCACCATCGAAACAGCAAACGGACAAACCGTTGCTTATGACAAGCTGCTGCTGTGTACAGGAGCCCACAACCGTAAGCTTTCACTGGACGGATCTTCACTAAGGAACGTTCACAATATCCGTTTTCGGCAAGATGCAGACAGACTAAAAACAGAATTGCGAAAGGGAGACCGGATATGTATCATCGGCGGTGGTATTCAGGGTGTAGAAACCGCCTGGTCCTTCCAGCAAGCCGGGTATGCTGTAACCATTTTGGAAGCTTCCCACCGGCTTATGCCACGCCAGCTAGATGAGAAGGCCTCTTCTATTTTGACCCATCGAATTACCGAACGGGGCACCAAGGTAAGCCTTGGACAAGGCGTAAAGCGAATTACAGGCACAAATCACGTAGAAGGTGTGGAGCTACAGGACGGCTCTGTTATTCCCTGCGAGCATGTCGTGTATTCTATCGGAATTGTGCCTAATACTGAGCTTGCTCGCCAAACTGGCCTTGATATTGGAAACGGCATTCGGGTGAATGCACAGATGGAGACCACCTCCGCCAATATATATGCAGCAGGTGATGTAGCCGAATTTCAAAATAAAGTAGATGGGTTATGGGAAAGTGCTATAGAGCAAGGAAAGATAGCAGGCGCTAACATGGCAGGTGCATCCGTCGATTACCAGCGTCCCATCCCTGTCACCCTGTCCAACAGCTATGAATGCCCCTTGTTTTCCATAGGTCTGGTAGACGAACAAGTCTGTGACACCAGCCTGACCCGTGAAAATCAAGTTTCTTATACACGTATGTTCATACAAAATGGCTCTATCTGCGGCGTGATCGGTTTTGGAGATGCTCTCGCTTCACTTCCATATAAAACAGCCATCATCCAAGGACTCAAACCGGATGCACCAGAGCTTACAAAAATTTTGGATGACAAGGAGAACTAAAGATGAATAAATATGTATGTCAACCCTGTGGATACATTTATGATCCTGCTATGGGTGACCCCGATGAAGACGTGATGCCCGGTACAGCGTTTAAGGATCTCCCGGAAGACTGGGTTTGTCCAGTCTGCGGTGAGGACCAGAGCCATTTTGCCCCAATAGATGATACAGAATAACAAGAACACGCTATACTTTTTAGTTTCCGGTTTATGAATGGAGTGAACGAATGTGAATGAGATGTCCTGCCCCTGTGAGTGCGCAAAGGAGCCCTGTGCCCGAAAAGTACCTATCTTTTCCTCTTTGTCCTGCGAAGATTTGTGCAAGGTTAGCTCCATGATCCGGCACCGAAAATATCAGAAAGGCGAGGCCTTGCTTGTCGAGGAACAGCCATCCGATACGCTGTATATTATTAAAAGCGGGCATGTCAAGCTTCTGAAGATGACGCCTCAAGGCAAAGAACAAATTCTGCACATTCTGACAACTGGCGATTTTTTTGGCGAGTTAAATATATTTAACAACGATGAACTGAGTAATTTTAGTGCGTATGCTCTAAAGGATACTGATATTTGTATGCTCACCAAGGATGATATGGAGCAGTTGATTCGCAACAATCCCGATATCTCTTTGAAGCTGCTCAAAACGATTACCAAACGCTTGGCCCATACCGAAAAGCTGGCTCAAAGCCTGGCTACCAAAGACCCGGAAATCCGTATTGCCTATATGATTCTTGAGCTTGGGCATAAATACGGTAAACCGGACGGTGCCTACATTAAAATAAATCTCCCCCTTTCACGCGAAGAAACGGCTAATTATGTGGGTGTCACACGCGAAACCATCAGTCGCAAATTCGCAAAATTTGAACAGCTGGGGATTATTCATATCAAGGGTACACGAGAGATTACCATCTGCGATGTACAGAAACTGAACGAATATATAGATTGAATAAAAAAACCGCTTCTTTGAGCTTATGGTTTGTGGCGACTTGACCACTTCCCATTTGCCAAAGAGCGGTTTCTTTTATTCTCTAGAATCTACAATCAGCTATTTTCCATCGTTGTGCTCACACCTTGGGAAAACGCTCCCCATGTTAATTCTCCTGAAGGAAGCTCCTATGGAATCGTGGCGGACTTGGAGCAATCCCGCACTACTTTGACCAGATACCCAAACAGCAGCACGTTCAACAACGAGGTCACACATAGAATAACTCCATAGTTGTCCTGAGAATTGGAGCTATAGAAAATATCGAAGGTGTTCAGGGAAATTGTAAGACTGAATCCACCCGCAAGCCACAAAAACCTCCTGTCCCGCAAATACAGGTACGCCAGCAGCGGCAAATACCGATCAGTGCGAAGAAGTTATACGCGTTCATGGAAGCATACGGATACTCACCAACCGTTCGTTTGTGTAAATCAAGTAGCTATAATGGCTCCTTCCCCATGAAAATGGCAGCACGACCAGAATTGTCGTCACAACCGCTCGACATATAAATAATGTTGACTGAATATGGAATCATCGTGTCACAAAGAAATCCCCACCAAGTTCACTCATTTCTTCGATTGTCCCAGAGACTCATCTGGCTCAAGCTAACTCATGATCTCAAATCTTTCAGCAATTTTTCAGTTTGGCGGGGCCCCTAATCGGGGGAATTATTCTTACCTATGGCTCTTATCATCATTTGTTTGACAGTATTGCGGTAATTCTAATTTGTGGTGCATTTTCTTCACCCTTTGTCAGTAAATATACGCAAAAAGTTCAGCAGTACTCTTCTGAGTCTTGCTCTATGTGGACTTTCTGTTTTATTATTAGGGATTACGTTCATTTTTTGCAAATTATATTATTATTAGGCATGATCGGGCTTGTTGTCTCCTTTAGTAATACTTTTTTTGTCACTCTGCTTCAGGAAAGAACCCCTCAGGATAAAATCGGGAGGGTTTTAAGCCTTGTAACTACAGCAACAACAGGACTCATACCTTTATCTCAAGCCCTGATCTCTATTTTTCTTAATAAAGGCCTACTCATATCTCAAATACTCATTTCCTTCGGAGTCATCGTATTTATATTTTGTTTCACCATGATGTTCCTGTTTCGACCAATTCGAAATGCATAATCTTGCAGAAAGGAATCCTTCCCTTGTTGAAAAACGAAAAGATACTTTTAGTAGATGATGAAATAGGTATTCTGACTTTGTTGGAAGTGACCTTAAAAAAGGAGCGATATACCCATATCAGTCGCTGCACTCATGCAAAACAAACGGTGGAATTGGTTCGTAACCATAATTATGATCTAATCATACTGGATGTGATGCTGCCTGATATGAACGGTTTTGAACTGTGCAGTTTGGTAAGGAGCCATACCAACGCTCCGATTATATTTATTTCAGCAAGCTCAAGTGATTTTGACAAATTAAAAGGGTTGAGTGTGGGCGGAGATGACTATATTACCAAGCCGTTTAACCCACTAGAGGTTGTAGCTCGAATTGAGGCGCTGTTCAGGAGACAAAAAATATACCAAACACCACCTTCGTACGCTATACAGGAGAATCAGGAAATTCGAGCAGGGCGGCTTACGCTTAAGCCATCCGATGCCATGCTTATATTTGACGAACAAAAAATCGAGTGTACGGCTAAAGAGTTGGATCTCCTCCGTTTCTTTCTAAGAAACCCAAATCGGATTTATTCCACTTCACAAATCTATGAACTGGTATGGGGAGGGGAACCTCATTACGGTGAAGAAAAGACGGTGGCTATGCATATTTCTAAAATAAGAAAAAAACTTGAGATCAATCCAAAATCGCCCGAAATTATCATTAATCTCAAGGGGATTGGCTACAAATTTATCCCCCCACAATGAAGGGATCGACTATGAAAGTTAAGCTTCGTTATGGTATTCACTTTATTTTGGGTCTTCTGGCTTGGCTATTGAGTATGGCGGTCATGACCATTATAACCACAGAAACCATTTTACCCACTATAGGAATTACACCTGATAACACGAATTATGATTTATTAGTATTACTAACCTTTGTAGTTAATATTATAATGTGCAGCGTAATTTTCAGTTGGTATTTCGGGGGCCCGTTATGGTTTATCATGTCCTGGATTGATAATTTAACAAAAGGAAACTACGCAGCTCCGATGACTAGAAAAAATAAAGTGTACAACCAGCATGACAAGCTCAGGAAGCCTTATCGTCTATATAAAGAAGTCATTCATAATATACACATTCTATCCGATAGTCTCCAGCAAGCAGAAGTGGAACGAAAAAATATGGATGAGTCCAAGCGGGACTGGATTGCCGGAATCTCACATGACCTTAAAACCCCGCTTACCTACATTACCGGTTACACTACTTTGCTGCTGAATGATGAATATACTTGGAGTGCAGAAGAGCAAAAATCCTTTTTACTCGAAGTTCATCATAAAAGTCTGCACCTAGAGAGGTTAATTCAAGACCTTAATATCTCTTTACAAATTGAAAATGTAGAATTTCAGATCCCCATTCAGCTCAAATGTGGAAACCTGGTCGCATTTATCGAAAATCTTATTACTGATATATGTAATAATCCCAATGCTGCCGAACATATGATAAGCTTTCATACTGAAGAAAAAATGATTAAGTCTTGCTACGATGAACGGCTACTGTACAGGGCTTTGCAAAATCTACTCATGAATGCAGTTATTCATAATCCCGCAGGTACTGAAATCCAGCTAACATTAGCCCGAAAAAATGAATCTATGATAGAGCTAAAAATCGTTGATAATGGGGTAGGCATGGATTCAGAAACAATTAAAAATATTTTCAAAAAATATTATCGCGCTTCTACTACGCATGCACCTGAATTTGGCACCGGACTTGGTATGGCGATTGCCAAGCAGCTTATTCTTGCCCACAATGGCTCGATTACCATGGATAGCCAGCTCTCAAGAGGTACTACAGTTTATATCACTTTACCCTATATCAATGAAACAAGCGCTGATTCCTAATCAACGCTTGTTTATATGTTGTTATCTTTTTAATGCTATTATTTAATCACAATGGTTCCAGAAGATGTTTCAAGAGAAAGTACGGGGCTTCCATCTGTTACCTTACCAATTTGGGCATGTAATTCTTTATCGGAGCCGGATGGATTAGAAGAAGACTTCAAAGAAGATTCAATTTCACCAGAGTTCGTGACGGCATTAATACGTAGTGACGATGGGACAGGATCAAGCCTTACCTCAATTTTCCCGCTATTGCTCCGGACACTGCTATCCTGTCCGATCTCTCCCTGATGAGAAATATTAATGCTACCTGTATCTGCACTTACCTCCATCCCGCCGTTAATCCCTACCAAGTTAATATCACCTGAAGACATATGACTTACAATTTTCTCTCCTTCGAATCCTTGAATATCAATAGAACCGGAATCTCCAGATACATTCATTTCTTTGGATTTACTATCTTTTCCCATGATTTTCCCGGACTTTGTTGTTAAATTTACCTTATCATAGAGCTGGTTAGGTAAAGCTACGTACACAGTAGTCGTTTTAGTATTAAATATGCTTGAAGATGCCGGGGCATTCACCTTAAGTGTCCCTCCCTCATTCACTGCTGTTACACCCTTATCCGTTGATCGAACTTCAATCTGTTCATTACTCGACCGGCTCAGCTCAATACTCTGGCTATCTGTTTGAACATAAATTTCCTTTATATTGTCACTATTGAACGTCTTCACTTCACTCTTCGCATCAGAGTCTGAATTACAACCTGCCACAATCACTACCAGCATACTGACACACAACAAGGTTACCCCTTTATTTCTCCATTTTCTCATGATATTCTCCTTTGGTAGACTGATTCATTTGGGTATTCTTCCGAAAACCAGCCATTAAATTCCCTTCCTGAACATGTTGTATCATAATGCCCACCACCAAAAGCACAAGCGTCAGCACTATATACAAGGTTGCGTAACTTGTTGGAAGCCCCAAAAAGTCCAAGTATGGAAGATCATTTACAGGCCCCAGATACCACAACAGCATATACAATACCTCGAAAAGCTTTCTCGATCGGGTCATTGTCCCCAGTGTTAAAGCCAAAGTCGGAACGAAAATAAGACCCACTACCCATGAATAGATATACGTAAGCTCCCCTTCCAAGAAAAAGTGGATGAGAACGCCCGAGGAAATGAGCAGTGTCACTAAAATACCCGCGATCCAGACAGAGAAAAACTTATACAGACGTGGGCAACTGGATAATAATATCTCATTCGTGGAATAAAAAAACTCTCTGCTTCCCATCTGCGACCATATTGCAAGAGGCCATAGCATAAGGACAGGCAGCCAGCTTTTGATCTGATCTAATGGTACCAACAAACTCGCCACCATCGAACCTAACACCAGCAAATACCACCAGATAGACATTCCCTTTAGCATAATGCGAAACTCAGCCCTAACTAAACGGGACAAGCGTACTCTCTTATCTCTTTTTACAGGCGATAACTGATAAGATTTGCGTTCCTCACGCTCTACCACTTTATTCTTCATGTCATGAGCAGGAAGCCTGACAGAAAAAGCTGTTTTAGCTGCTGCAAATCGATTAAACAACTGAGAAGAAAGCAGAATGATAAACATTGCCGCGACTACCCAAATCAAACGCGAAGTTAGCAAGTGACCCGTCCAATCCACCCCACTCCACTCAAAAGTAGGAGTTCTCCCTTCAATGGGATAGTAGCCGATACTTCCTCCTATTTCATTTGCTGAAATAAAGTCAAAGTGAGCCGCCGCCTCTTTCGTCATTCCCGTCTGGATTGCATTTATTCCAAAAACATCCCATAGACTACTGGAATTTGATATAGACATGACGCTAAGAAAAATCCAAATGACGAAAAACAATATATTCCCTATCGTACCCTTTAACCCAGGAAAAACGTCAAATAGCACTGTAAAGGCTGACAGAAGTAACAACGAGGGGATACTTACAAATAGCAAAGGAAGCAAGTAAGCTGCAAGGTTGATGTGCAAATCCTCTCCCCGAAGCAACTGCATTCCCATAAAGGCTACTACTAGTACCAGCTCAATGATCATAAGCACACAGAAATTTGATAACGCTCTGCTGGATATATACCGAAGATTACGAATAGGTGTGGATGCGATAATTTGACCCATCTTCAGGCGCTGATCCTCAGAAATTTTACTTCTTAGCATATAAAATCCAAACAGCCATAACAACATGGTAGATAGCATCGCAACCATTGCTCCTAGCCAGTGTGAATTATAAATGCCCCGTACACCCTCGATATAAAAGACCTCATAACCGTCCGACGCCGCAGGAATCAAAGCATATCCGAGGAACAAGGTGATACCCATAATCAACAGAAACGTGTATCTTCTCATTTCCTTGATTACATTTCCCTTGAGTAAATACAAGTAGTTACTTCTCATGATGTCACTCCTAAAGCGGCTACAGAATACAAATAAGCATCCTCTAGTGAAGGTGGCAACGGTACTGCATTCTCGCCGGGACAGACGTTCGAAACGATACGAGCGTGTACACCGTCGCTGCGATGAATCGCACTGCTGATTGTATATTTTTCCTGTACCTCTTGCAGGCTGGTTAAGGGAATGACGTAATCCCACACCTTGTGATCGACCGTTTGAATAAATTGTTCCGGCGTTGTATAAGTGATGAGACTCCCTTCGGACATAACCGCAATATTCGGGGCAATGGATTCAATATCCGTCACAATATGAGTGGATAAAATGACAATACGGTTTGAGGATTGAGAGGATAATAGATTTCTGAAATTGATCCGTTCCTCAGGGTCCAAGCCAACGGTTGGTTCATCGACAATCAAAAGGGAAGGGTCATTCAACAACGATTGTGCAATACCTACTCGCTGTTTCATCCCACCTGAAAATCCACCCAACAAACGCTTTCGTGCATGAGACAGGTTGAGTGCTTCCAAAAGTTCATCAATCCGTTTCTTAGCCGACTTCATAGCCAAGCCTTTCATAGCTGCTACATATTCTAAAAATTCCACAGGGTTCATATTGGGGTATACACCAAAGTCTTGAGGTAAGTACCCTAATTCACTCCTCAATTTATTAGGATTTTTAGAAATGTCCACGTTGTCCCAAGTAATAGATCCACTGGTTGGCTTTTCAATAGTAGCTAATATGCGCATAAGTGTGGATTTGCCTGCTCCATTAGGACCAAGCAATCCCAATACTCCTGGCTTTAAATGTAGAGTCATATCTTTTAATGCTTGCTTAGAGCCATAGGTTTTAGTAACACGATCCATAGTTAATTCCATTCTAATACCCCCAGTACACTCCAAAGTATGATCTGTCCTAGAAAACAGCTTCACCTTCAGGCAACTTAAGCATACCGCACGTGTTTAAAAAAATAGTAAAATCCTAGATATATTAATATATTTTTTGTATTCGTGTGAGCTCACACAGTTTATATTTCTTTTCTTTATAGCATCGCTACCCTTTATAGCTCATCGTAAGGTGCTGCTCCATCTCCATAATCGCCCTTTCCAGTTGAGTCTGCGGATGTTGCAGCATGTTGCCGTGACCGACAGCCAATAAAGACGGGTTGAAATGCGCGAGCTTTTTGGCGCTTTCCAGCGAGCTTTCCTTGTTCCATGTGGCCAGTGCGGGAAATGGAAACAGCGGCTTGATTCTTCCCGACACCGCAACACCACCTCGGACCTGGAAGGCATCGCCTGCAATCAACGCACGGGTACGAGTGTCCAGAAATGCCATCGAGCCCGGCGTATGTCCCGGCGCGCTGATCGCTAGCAGCGAACCCACATAATCCCCCTCTTGCAGCAGAACGTCAGGCTGTGTACGAATGTTTTTGGGCACACTGCCCCGAATCGGATTATCCGGTTCACCCGCATCCAGCGATACATCGCCCCTTAACAGCCTCGCATCCCGTCTGGAAACGAATACTTGCACATCAGGATGCCGTTCCTTCAACCTATCCAGTGCGCCCACATGATCCTCATGGGCATGAGTAAGTACAATTCGTATGATTGACTGTCCGATTCGCGCAGCAGTCTTTTCGATACCATCTGCACTATAAGGAAGCCCGGCATCTATCAATGTCAGCCCCTCCTTTTCCTGCACCAAATAGCAGTTCACCGGGAACAGTCTCGGCAGAAACGTCAATTGAACTATATGCTGCACTTGAACAACACGCATCCGTCTCATCTCCTCATCTTGACTAAAACTAATTATATTAGTTATAATACTAACGTAATTAGCTTTAGTCAAATCTTTCCGCAGATATTCATTTGGAACTGCTTTGGAGACTCTTCTTTTCTCCTGCCGCCTCATTGCCCCTCCAAGGTTGGGCCCATCTTGGCGCAGAACTGGTTATATTCGGTTTAGCGACTGCGGCGCTGTATGCCAGCGAGCGATCACTTTAGGCTATCAGTCTAGCCTGTATGTTCGTCGTAAGCCGCCTTCTTATACAATGATGGGGACAATACATAGCCAAAAGAAGCTGCAAAAAGGCAGACCCGGAATAACATCCCTGGTCTGCCTTTCTCCAACTATGATGCGAATGTTGCGGCAGTGTCGTTAACCGCTCCCTTCGAGATCGGCCACCACCGTTTCCACTCCGGAAACGTTCAAGCACTTCGGCTTGATCCCGATTGCGGATTACGCCTTTACGCGATGCGATTCATGGCTCAAGGCGCAATCAGATCGATACGCCGAGTTTGTGATCAGGTGTTGTCTTAAAGCTTCTCTTCCCGCTCCCAGCACTCCAATTGCTCCAGCCCCGGAATGCTATCTTTATAGAACACAGGGTCGTGACCCGCCTTTTTCTGCCGTGAATAATCCTTTAAGGCTGCAAAAGCGACTCGGGATAAAAGAGTAATGGCAATCAAATTGACGACAACCATCATGCCCATGAATAAATCGGCCAAATCCCACACCAGTTGCACCTTGGCCACCGCTCCGAAAATCACCATGCCAATTACAGCAGCGCGATAAAGCCATACCCAGATTCTACTGGATTTCATAAACTCGATATTCGTTTCGCCGTAATAGTAATTACCGACCAATGCGCTAAAAGCGAACAGTAATACCATAATGGCAAGCAAACCGGACGCCCATGGGCCGATGTGCACACTAAGAGCCGCCTGAGTCAGCTCAATACCGCTAAGTCCCGGCTTCGTATACGCCCCGGATAACAAAATAATCATTGCCGTGCTCGTACAAATAATAAGCGTATCCGTCAGCACCCCAAAAGCCTGAATTAAGCCTTGCTTGACCGGATGGCTGGTGTCTGCGGTAGCTGCCGCATTCGGTGCGCTCCCCATTCCTGCCTCATTGGAAAATAAACCACGCTTGATGCCATGCATCAAGGCTGCCCCAATGGAGCCTCCTGCAACCTGCTCGAAACCGAACGCATTGCGTACAATCAGGGACAACACATGCGGCATTTGCTGAATATTAATGATCACAATAAACAGCGCAATTCCGATATACAGCACCGCCAGCACAATGACGATATATTCGGACATTTTGGCAATCCGCTTGACCCCTCCAATAATAATGACAGCAAACGGAGTCGCCATCATCAGACCCAAGACCAACCGATTGGTCCCGAAGGCGTTTTCAAAAGCCAGCGAAACCGTATTGGACTGCACCGCGTTAAAGACCATCCCAAAGCTCAGTGTAATCAGTATCGCAAAGACGGTACCCATCCACCGCTTTTTCAATCCGATCTCCATGTAATACGCCGGACCGCCACGGAATCCGCCTTTGTCCTTCACTTTATATACTTGGGCTAATGTACTTTCGACAAAGCTGGATGCTGATCCGATGATCGCAATGACCCACATCCAGAACACTGCACCCGGGCCGCCCAGCGAAATGGCAAGAGCAATCCCTGTAATGTTACCCGTTCCTACGCGCGCCGCCATGCTGATACAAAATGCTTGAAAAGGCGAAATGCTGTCCTTGGAGCCGCGCTTCGACTCTTTCAGAACCCGTAACATATCTCCGATCATTCGTACTTGCAGACCCTTAGTGCGGAACGTAAAAAATAGCCCCAATGCGATTAGCATGACAATTAACAACTTGGACCAGAAAAAGTCGTTAATTACACCGATTATCTCCTGTAAAACCTGTTGCATTTACAATCCCCCTAATATTCATATTCTTTGCTTCATTCTCTTTATAGAACTGATTCCACATTCACCCATTAGCAGTTCTTTTGAGTATATCAATTTTTAGCCGTATAGAACAGATAAATATACAATTTATTGTATAGAAACCATTACCAGCAATGGTATGGCTTTTTATCCCCATGTTATACTCGCTTCTGCTGCACACGCAAACCTGCCAAAAAAGTGTTCAGCATGACTTCAATACTCCGATCCACCTCCACGGGTAAACCAAAGCCGCCCTTCTGTTCGAGCGAGGCAAAACCGTGAAGCAAACTGCGGAATCCCCTCGCTGCATGAACACAATCCTCTTCCTTAAGCCCGTAACCGCTGGACAGAACAGAAATGACAAGCTCCACCACGCGATCCGCAGCATTCCTCACTTCAGTATCATTTCGGTCGGCTGCATACAGCATCGCTTCATACAAACCAGGTCGCTCGCGGGCATATCGCATATAGGCTTCCCCCATAGCGGTCAGTGCATCGTCACCCGCTCTACCAACCACCACGCTTATCAAAGCTTCTTCCAACTGTCCCAGGCTGTGTAGAGCCAGCACTTGGCGCAGTCCGTTCAAGCCATCCACGTGGTTATACAAAGACGGGGGGCGAATGCGCAGCTTCTGCGCCAACGTGGTGAGCGTGACATCGCCCATCCCCCGTTCGTTGGCAATGTCCTCGGCTGCCTGTAGAATATCTTGCAGCTTCACTCCATTTCTGGGTGACATCAGCATTTCTCCTTTAATCGAATTTCTATGTAAGGTATCAATATAAATATACATACTAAATTTTTATTTATATTTTAGCTAATTATGTTAGTATATACAAAGGAGATGTTGTTTGCAAGCATTCCAGCTATACTACTTTTTCAATGCCATGCAAAGAAAATAGCTAGATCTATGGACTCCAAGTCACTTCCAGCCATTGAGTTTAAGAACATCACCAATTATTTCACCGGGTCTGAACGGGAACGTGCTGTCTTGAATGGAATTACAGCAAAAGTCTCTCCCAGCAAAATCACCACGCTGGTCGGCCCGTCCAGGTCTGGCAAAAGCACGCTGCTTTCACTGTGTATTCTTCTACTGATGCCGGATGAAGGAGAAATCAGCGTATTCGGCAAGCCTCTTTCCGAATGGGAAATCCCTGAGCTAAGACGGAAGGTCGCACTGGTTTTTCAGGATGCCCCCATGCCGCAAGGAACCGTTCTGTACAATCTCCAGGCTATAGAACGATTGCACGGCACGGTACTGCATGATCCACCCGGATATTTTACTGCTGGATGAGATTACTTCTGCACTGAACCCAGACTTGGTCAAAGAAGAGGGAACGACGATAATCTGATTACGCAACATATGGAACAAGCAATCGGAGTGGGCCATGAAACATGCCTGATGATCGACGGAAGGCTCGGTTTGAATCGGGATATTATCATCGCCACAATTAGAGCATCGGTTCAACTGCTGGCGATTGGATAGGTATTGTATTTAATTTTTGGGATGCAAAGCTACGGATTTATCGCACTATTCATTCTGCTCATAATCACTGTAGCCTCTCAAAATGGGACAGAAAACGCTGGGGCTGGTCCAGCTTCCCGGCATGATGACCGGACAGATCATCGCAGGTGTTAATCCAATTGCCGCCATCCGGGAACAGCACGCTTCCGGTGGTGAACTTGTTCGTCATCAGATACAACACGGTATGCGTGATTTCCTCGTTATAACCCAACCGCTGGAGCAAGATTACTTCCTTGTATTCCTGAAAAGCTTGCACCCGCTGTTCGCCCTCGGGGCCATCTCTCTAGATGATGCCGGGAGATACAACATGGACCCGTACCGGAACCAATTCTACCGCCAAAGCTTTACCCAAGCTTTCGATTGCGCCGTTAGCCGCCCTGTATGTAGCGCCAAAGCCCATCGGTCGTTGGCTGAAAGCCCCGGACATGAGCACGTATAGTCTTCCTTGGAAATATGCTGTACTACATGCTTGGCAGCGAAATACTGCGGCCAGAATGTCCCTTCAAAGGTACTAGAGCGTCTGGAGCATCCTTTTGTCTGTCCATAACAAGGTGTCACTAGCGAATTAGTCATATTTCTCCCCCCGAAAGTGCAATAAATTCGTCTATTTTAGGCAAGAGGTTGTTTTATAATTATTTTGTAAACGTTAACAAAATGTTGTCGAAATAGACTATGCTTGGGGGAGGATGATCGCTTTGACCTTGTATCGAAGTATATGGAAAAAAGGGTGCCTGATTCTATTAAGCCTTGTGCTGTCTCTGACCGCCTTCATTGGCTCACCCTCCAATGCGGCAAGCGTTGCAGTCGCTAACGATTTTCAGGCTTCCGTCATGGGGCCGCTGGCGAAAATCAGTGACTGGGGTGCATTCAAAAAGCAACTGGGCACGCTGAAAAGCAATGGCGTCTATGCCATCACCACCGACGTCTGGTGGGGCTATGTGGAGAGCGCAGGAGATAACCAGTTCGATTGGAGCTACTACAAGACCTATGCAGATGCCGTGAAAGAAGTGGGACTGAAGTGGGTTCCTATTATCTCTACGCATAAGTGTGGGGGAAATGTGGGGGATGATTGCAACATCCCGCTGCCAAGCTGGCTGTGGAGCAAGGGCAGCGCAGATGAAATGCAGTTCAAGGATGAAAGCGGCTATGTGAATCACGAGGCCCTTTCTCCATTATGGAGCGGAGCTGGCAAGCAATATGACGAGCTGTATGCCTCATTCGCTAAAAATTTTGCCGGATACAAAAGCATCATTCCCAAAATCTATTTAAGCGGCGGTCCTTCCGGAGAATTGCGATACCCATCATACTATCCGGCAGCAGGATGGAGCTACCCGGCACGGGGCAAGTTTCAGGCCTATACCGAAACAGCCAAAAATGCGTTCCGCACGGCCATGAATGAAAAGTATGGATCATTGGACAAGATTAACGCGGCTTGGGGTACCAAGCTAAATAGCCTTAGCCAAATCAATCCGCCGACTGACGGGGACGGATTTTACAAGAACGGCGGGTATAATTCCGCCTATGGGAAGGACTTCCTGTCGTGGTACCAAAGCGTGCTTGAAAACCATCTGGGCGTCATCGGAGCAGCTGCCCACAAAAACTTTGATTCCGTGTTCGGTGTCCGTATCGGAGCCAAGATTTCCGGCCTGCACTGGCAGATAAACAATCCTGCAATGCCTCACAGCACAGAGCATGCAGGTGGATATTATGATTACAACCGTCTCATTCAGAAGTTCAAGGATGCTGATCTGGATCTAACCTTTACTGCACTGGAGATGAACGACAGTGGCACAGCACCGAATTATTCCTTGCCGTCCACACTGGTAGATACCGTCTCCTCCATTGCTAATACCAAGGGTGTTCGCCTGAATGGTGAAAACGCGCTCCCAACGGGAGGCAGTGGCTTCCAGAAAATTGAGGAAAAAATTACGAAGTTCGGCTACCACGGCTTTACACTATTACGCCTTAATAATCTCGTTAACAGTGATGGCTCACCAACCGGCGAATTGGATGGATTCAAAAAGTATATCGTAAGCAAGGCCAAGCCTGGTGATAACGGCGGCGGTGCAGGTAACAAAGTAACCGTATACTACAAAAGGGGCTTCAACTCGCCTTACATCCACTATCGCCCGGCTGGAGAAAACTGGACGGCCGTACCCGGCGTGAAAATGCAGGATGCCGAGATGAGCGGCTATGCTAAAATTACCGTCGATATCGGCTCTGCCTCCCAATTGGAAGCCGCCTTTAATGACGGCAATAACAACTGGGACAGCAACAACACCAAAAACTACTTCTTCAGCCCAGGCACTTCTACCTACACACCCGGCTCTAATGGAGCCGCAGGAACTGTCCAAACCGGGTCGCCTTCGGGCGGCTCTACTCCCACTGATCCAGGTAACCCCTCCAAACCAACTCCCCTCAACACAGACTGGAGCAAACAGAGCATTTACTTGATCATGACAGACCGATTCAGCAACGGGGACACATCGAACGATAATTACGGTGGCTTCAATTCCAACAACAGCGACCAGCGCAAATGGCATGGCGGCGATTTTCAACCAGAGAACGGCACGCCAAGGCTCCTTTTGACAAAGCAGACTGGTATAACCACAACGGCGACATCACAGGGGCAGACTACAGCTCCAACAACCAATCGAAAATCGAAAACGGTGATGTGGCCAGATTGGATGACCTGAATCAGAACAACCCTGCAACCGCAAACGAGCTGAAAAACTGGATCAAATGGCTGTTGAACGAGTTGGGCGTTCACGGACTGCGGGTGGATACCGCCAAGCATGTACCCAAAGGTTTCTTGAAGGATTTTGACCAAGCTGCCAATACCTTCACTATTGGTGAGATTTACAGTGGCGATCCCGCTTATGTGGGCGATTACACCCGGTATCTCGATGCCGCACTGGATTTCCCGGTGTATTATGCGATCAAGGATGTGTTCGGACACGATCAATCCATGACCAAAATCAAGGAACGCTATGCGGATGATCGTCACTATCGCGATGCTCAGACCAATGGCGTATTTATCGACAATCATGATGTGAAACGTTTCCTTAATGACGACTCCGGCAAGCCTTGTGCTACCTCTGACAAATGGCCACAGCTCAAAGCCGCCTTGGGCTTTACCTTGACTTCACGCGGGATTCCAATCATCTATCAAGGCACCGAGCAAGGATTTAGTGGCGGTGATGATCCCGCCAACCGGGAAAACGTCGTGTTTAACGCCAATCATGAGCTGTACCAGTACATTGCCAAGCTGAACCGTGTGCGCAACAGCCACCCTGCCCTGCAAAATGGAAGCCAACTCGTGGAACAGCCAAACCCGCACCATTGGCAACTTTGACAACCTATCCAACGGCACCCGTCTGACCAACCAGTTAAGCAACGACTCCATTCAGATCAACAACGGTTCCATCACCGTGACTCTCGCTCCGAAGGAGGTTAAAGTTTTCACCAAATGAGTTACATCGATTATTCAAATGTGCTAAAATAAATGATAGAAGGATATACTAAAAAAGAGCAAGGATGCTGGTAACATCCCTACTCTTGGCAACAGCCGCTTTGAAAAGCGGTCGGCTGAAAAAGGTTAGCTAATAGAAATAGACCGGGCCCTTTCTCGAGAGCGGTCTATTTCTTTTTGTTTTGGTTCAACGCAATAACAATCGTAACGATTAATCCGATCAACGCTACTAATAGCGTTCCGAACATCATCATTAATGTCAGAGCATCTTTAACCTCCACAGGCATCACCTCCCTTCCGGGAGACTTAGCCGACCGCCCACCTAAGCCATTCTGTTGTTACTAGAATTATAGCACGTAAATCCGTCCTTCGGCGACAACATTTACAGCTTCATTCAACCAACCTCATGCGGACACTCATCGTTATTTACTGCTTACACATCCTACTTATTTCTCTATACGGACATAACTTCTCAACGCCAAAAAAAGCCCAAGCACAAAAATGAAGCAAATACTGATGATCCCTCCAGGAACATTCGTGAACGTTCTCCCCAGTGTGCCGTGCGGAGAAAACAATACCGGTGCTGTCCATGGATAAAAGGTATTCCCCGGGGTATTAACCAAAACGAAATTTAAACACATAACTGTACACATTCCCATAATAGCGGGCACAAATTTTTTCCAGCGAATGGCGAAAAACGTGATGATCGGGATAAGCATAGCGTGCATAAGAATCATTTTGGCGAAAATCCCAAGCTGATAAAGTACGATATCAAAAGTTAGCGGTCTGGTCGTAATAAACATACCCAATAGCGCAGATAGCCCAAATGCCAGCAACAGGCTGACAGCAATGTACATATAAATAACGAGTAACTTGCTGAAGTAAATGCGACTCCGACGAACCGGGCTTGTGAACAGGGCAATATGTGTCTTCTCTTGATACTCCCTCGCATAGATATAGCAGGTCAAAATATAATAGCTCATATATCCAGTCAGAAAATTAATAAGAGTAACAATACTCATAAAATAGTCATTCCAACCATCACGATCTATCGAATACTTGGGACTACCCGTGTAACTATATAATTCCAAGACAATGGTTAATACTAAAATTATCACACTCAACCAAAGAATTTTAGTTCCTTTCAGCTTCAGGCACTCTGCTTTAAACAGCTCGATCATAGTAACCCCCTTTTCAAAAACTCTTCATTTAGTCTTTTCTTTGATATGCCCATATAGATAAAAACAACCCCACAACAAAGGTAATCGATAAGCTGAACCACGCTATAGAAACATTGGCAGGTATAGTTGCATTTCTTTCATTAGGAGATAAGAGATAGGGCACAATCCAAGGGTACCATTCACTTTTGTACATAAAATTCAAAAATATAGCAGTACAAACTACGAGCACAACCACCATAATGCTTTTCCAGCGTATAGCAAAAAAAGAGGCGATCGGGATGAGCAACGCATGCATCACACACATTTTGGCAAATACCTGGATTTGGTATACCCAGATAGCCATCGTTAAAGGTCGATTTGTAATGAACATGCCTAATAATGCAGACAGAAACAGAACGGTAAACAGCGACACAATAATAAATCCATAAACAATGATCAATTTACTAAAATAAAATTTACCCCTGGTGACAGGCGTGGTAAACATAAACAGATGCGTGTTTTCCTGGTACTCTCTCGCAAAAATATGACCCGTTAAAATGTAATAACTGACAAATCCGGCTGCAACATTAACGAAAAGGACTATACCTTCAAAATAGGGGGTCCAACCCCATTTATCAATTGAATATCGGTAAAAAATGGCACTCGTCGCGAATTCCAGCAGTACAACAGCCAGCAATATAATATAGCTTAACAAGAAGGCTTTAGAGCCTTTAAGCTTAATGAGTTCTGCTCTAATCACGCCGCCCACCCTCTTCTGAAATGAGTGTCAGAAAGTACTCTTCTAGCGTCTGCTTTGTAGTGTGTATCTCATAGACTGAAAACGGATGATCTATTAACTGTTTATTTAGCGCAGATGTATTCTCAATCGGACTATGAATCCTTAGTTGTTGTGGGGATATCACATTAGATTGTAACTGCTTCATGTGTTCTTGCAGAAACGTTTGTACTGCTTCTGCATCGTCTACCTTTACATCTGTGTATTGCTCAAAACCTTCCGCCAACCGACTCAAGCGATCTTCCGCCAACAGCTTTCCATTATGTATAATCCCGATGTGTGTAGCTAACTGCTGAATTTCGCTCAAGATGTGGCTGGAAATAAGAATCGTTTTCCCGTCTTCCTCGCACAACCGCTTCAATAGCTGACGAATTTCCTTAATTCCAGAAGGGTCCAGTCCGTTCGTCGGCTCATCCAATATGAGCAGCTCAGGGTCATGAACAAGCGCCCTTGCAATCCCTAATCGTTGCTTCATTCCTAGGGAAAAATCCTTAAACTTTTTTTTGCCGGTATGCTCTAATCCTACCGTAGTTAGGGTTCGTTCAATTCTCCCATCATCCTGCACCCCCATGTACGTACAGCAGATTCTCAGATTATCGCGAGCACTCAGGTTTTCGTATAAACCCGGTGTTTCGATGATCGTGCCAATCTTAGAAAAGATAGATGGATAGTTTTTCTCCAACCGTTCACCAAATAAAAAAACCTCCCCGCTTGTAGGCTCAATCAGCCTCATCATCATACGAATGGTAGTGGTCTTGCCAGCTCCATTCTCACCGAGAAAACCGTAAATACTGCCTCGCTCCACATGTAAGGATATATCGTCTACGGCTACTGACATCCCAAACTGTTTGCGGAGCTTTTTCGTTTCAATAATGTAATCCATTTCTTCCAGCCTCCTAAACACCAAATAAGATTATTATACAAAATAAATCATCCATAAAATGCAAAAACCATCACATTTATTCATTCTTATTCAGTATCCCTCTAAAACAAAACAGGGCACCTGCAACGAAGCGTACACTTCGTTACAGGTGCCCTGTTTATATATAAACAACGTCGGATTACTTAGGCCTCAGTAGCCACGTTGATATTGTTCTGGTATGGAAGGCTTGCCGCGCAATGTCACCGCTGCATGAGTCGCCCAATATGGATCGCGCAGCAATCCGCGTCCCACGGCGACCAGATCGGCATCCTCGTTGCCGATAACGGACTGCGCTAAGGCCGGGTCATCCAATGCGCCGACAGCGATCACCGGGATATTCAGTGCCTCGCGAATTTGGCGTGCGAACGGCACTTGGTAGCCCGGATAGTTGCCCGGCTTTCTTGCTCCAGCCGGGCCTTCTCCGCCCGAGCTGACATGGACCACATCTACGCCTGCAGCTTGATATGCACGACTCAGCTCAATGGCATGATCCACATCGTATCCACCGTCTACGTATTCCACTGCGCTGATGCGGAAGATTAACGGCATGCCCGCAGGCATCTCCTTGCGTACAGCCTGAATGACTTCATCACCGAAACGGGATAAATCCTGACCATATACGTCATCCCGCTTGTTCGTGAGCGGCGAATGGAATTGGTGAATCAAATAACCGTGTGCACCATGAAGTTCAATCGTGTCCACGCCCGCTTGAACTGCACGCCGGGCGGCATCTGCAAATTTTTGCACCATGCCCTGCACTTCCTCTGTGGTGAGTGCACGCGGCAGTTTATAATTCGCATCCGGGTATGCAATCGCCGAAGGAGCCACTGGCACTGTCACATCCTCAGCTTTACGGCCCGCGTGAGCAATCTGGATGCCTACCTTAGCACCTTGCGCATGAATACCGTCAACCAGCCTCTTGAAGGCCGGAATATGCTCATCTGACCAAAGGCCCAAATCATAATCCGTAATCCGTCCATCCGGCTCCACGTCCGTCATTTCTATAATAATCAGGCCTGTGCCTCCAATAGCTCGGCTCAGGTAGTGAACATGATGCCAATCATTCGGAATCCCGTCCTTGGCTGTCACCGAGTATTGGCACATCGGTGCCATAACAACCCGATTTTTTAACTCCAAATCTTTCAGCGTATACGGTGCAAACAATGAATTCGTCAAAACGTTCATCTCCTCTTGTTTTCTTTACCACATAAGTGAAAATACGATCCAAATTACAAGGTCTATTACAAACGGAACAAAGAGATTCCCCAACCGGGGTATCTCCGTACTTTTCGTTATGTGGCCTTGAAATATGTTGTATGTCGCAGATATATTGTGCACAATTTATTATCCACAACTTAATAACTTTTTGCAAGTAAATATTTAAATAACATTAGATATTTTTTATCTAGATAAGTCAAACTCAAAAATGTACGAAAAAGACGCCCTTACGGACGCCTTTGCGAAACCAGCTTTATTGTGCCGAGCCCAGTTGCACCCACGCTTTTTCAATCTCAGCAACTGCCTGATCCTTGTTCATGTTGCCGCTGATCTAAGTCCTGCATCAGCTCGCGAACGTATCCAGCGAGTAGTTAACAGACAGATCACCGGACTTCGACGTTTTCAAAATGCTTTCCATTTCCTTAGGCACTTCCCCCTCAGAAAGCAGAATGAATCGGTGTATCCGAAATTGAAATTTTATCCATAGATGTACGACTGATGGACGTGTCGCGCCATCCGTTCGTATCCTTTGGATGAGTCGAAGCCTTGTTTTCGCCTGCATCGTCTGTAATGCGGAAGTGCTGTATTTCCGACATTAGCTCAGCAGCCATATGACGCAGCGAATCGGCAGAATCCGCGATGACTTCCATAGAAGCGAGCTGCTCCTCGCATACAGCCGCAGCCGACTCCGATTCCTCCGCAATCTCACGAGACAAGCCTACCAGCTTTTGCTCCGAGTCCAGCAGTTGCTCAGTAATGGCAGACAGCTCTTCGACCGCAGCCGACACTTCCTGCGTATGCTCGGCGACCGTTTGTACCGCTTCATGCACTTTGCTAAACGTCTGCCCGGTGCGGTGAATTAGATCTGTTCCAGTCTCAACCTCGCTGGAGCCTTTCTGGATCGAGTCCACGGCCTGGTTCACTGTATCCGCCATGGCATCCATAAAGACAGCAATCTGCTGAGAAGCTTGACCCGTCTGTTCCGCAAGCTTCTTCACTTCACCCGCCACGACAGCAAAGCCCTTGCCCGATTCCCCGGCTCTGGCCGCTTCAATGGACGCGTTCAACGACAGTAAATTGGTTTGCTTGGCGATATCCCTAATAAATTGCGTTACGCTTTGAATTTCCTTCGATTGCTCGCCCAAGTTCTGCATGACCTTGACCGAATCCTTCATCGTATCCTGAATATAGTGCATCTGTACAACCGTTTCCTTCAGGTCTGCATTGCCGCGCTCTGTCTCGTGAATCGCTCGCTCGGACAGCTCTGCGGTAATGGAAGCGGATTGGGCAATCTTTTGAACGCCTTCTGCGCTTTCCTTGACCGCCTGCTGGTTTTCACGGTTTCGTTCAACCTGATTGTTAGCTGAATCATGGATTCCCTGTACCATCTCCGCCATCTGCCGCGTGCCTTCCGCCACCTGTCCGGAGCCACTGGACAGCTCACCCGAAGCAATAGTGACCCCTTGCGTATTCTGATAGATCACTTGCAGCAGCGAACGAAGCTGGCGTTTCATATCGTTAAAGCTATGCGCCATTTCACCAATTTCATCTTTCTGCCGAATTTGAATATCCTCCTGTGTCAGATCCCCTTCTGCAATACGCCGCGCGGCTTGAGCCACCTGAACCACCGGACGGGCAATCATACGGGTGATTGCATACGCCAATACGATCCCGATCACCAGCGCGAGTGCCATCGTAATGATAACCATCGCCTGTACATATTGAAGCTTTTCGCCCTGCTCGACTTGGGATTGATTCAGTAGATCCATCTGGTACTGCTCCATCGCCTGTGACCGCTGTTCCAGAGCGAGTGCCGTCGGCTTACATTTTTCTCTCACTAATCTCGTGTAGGTCGCCACATCCCCCTGCTGCTTATATGAGGTAATCTCCTTCACGATATCTGCATACTCAGCCTCCATTTGCTGGAGCTGTGCTGCCATTTGTTTGGACTTGTCCTGTTCGAGCGTGGATTGCAGCTTCTTCATAGTCGTTGCAAAGGTTTTGCGTTCTTTCAGATAACTGTTCATTTCGTCCTGATCGCCAGTCACCAGATACCCGCGAAAATACTTGGTCTGACTCGCAGCATCATACTCCAGTTCTTGAATCATTAAAATTTTAGCGACGCCATCATCAATCATACTTTGATACGATGTATGTAAAGACGAAGTAGCATACTCACCAATAATGCCCACAACCAGTGTAAGCAATAATACGGCTGCAAAACTAATAGATAGTTTTTTACCAATCCTCATACTAAAATATCTCCTTTTCGTGGAAAAATTTTCTTGGGTCCAATGGTTTATTATACACCAATTTATCATTTCACGCAGTTAAATTGGATGCATAAGTTTCAACATTCCATGTATAATACAGCATCGAATAATATATAGATCACAACGCGAACAGCCTTGGTGTAATCCGGAGGCAGGCTGCTCCAAGAACTTCTGGGGACGCTCCAGCGGCTGGTTTGACATGGCCCTCGTTGGCGTACTGGGCTATATTCCGGAAGACCATGCCGACCGTCCTGACCTGCTGCGCATGCTGAAGGAAACACTGGAGGCCCTGCTGGAAGTACGTGATGAGGAAAGCGGAGATTATCTGCAAGGGCATTATCGACGGGACGGTACATTCGCCTATTATACCAGCGAGCCGATTGTGACGAACGATCCCAAAGGTATCGGAGCCTTCATTTAGGCGATGGCTGAAGCGGAACGGCTCTAAAGTGGACGGAATGTACATCTTCTACAACAGAAAAGGACGAAGGCCAATGGCCCTCGTCCTTTTCTTGTTTTAGCTACAGAGATGATAGGTAAGTTGCCTTGTTATATCTCCCTTGCACTCATTTTGCGAAGCCAACAGTCAGTAGCCGAACCTCATCAATCTGTTCTTGAATAGCTTGAATTGTTTCACTTTTTGTTCTATTTGATGTGGTCATACTCTCTCTCATTAATGAATTCCCCATCGTAAATAAAAAAAAGTGTGGCTACAAAATTGAATACAAGCAAACTGGAGCAACTAAACCTATATTCACTTCATAATCTTAAATTCATATCCCTGCTTTTTTAAATATTCTATGATTATCGGCAAGGCTTTTGCTGTTTCTTCCTTACCATAGGTATCATGCATTAATATCACGGCTTTTTCTCGACCCTTAACAGTCTTCATGAATTGGTTTATGAGTCCGTTCGCTTTCTTGGATGCTCCCTCTGCATCTTTAGTTAATACATTCCAATCCACTTGGTGGTAATCCTTTTTTAGTAAAGCTGCATCTAATGCGGCCATACCCTTGGGATCTCTTTTCTTCCACGTCATATGACCTCCGGGGAATCGGATCGCTCTTGTCGAGAAATTCGGTCCCAGAATACTTTTTAAGGTTTGGTTGTTCTTCTCAATATCCTTCATAACGTTGTCCGTACTTACAGCCTTGTGAGGATATAAATACTTATAGTTGTGTGAATACGTATGGTTCCCTATAGCGTGACCTTCTGCAACAATTCTTTTGATGATGTTCTTCGTATGTTCATTCTCACCTGCTTCCTTTCCTACGACAAAAAAGGTTGCCTTAACCTTCTGTTTTTTAAGAATATCCAATATTTGAGGTGTCACAGTCACGGATGGCCCATCATCAAAAGATAAATAAGCTACTTTTTTACCGTCAGCTCCATCAGGCATCTGTCCCAGCATTTGTTGATTTAAATATTTTTCAACAAAGGCCACATCTTCCACTCCGGCATCATTTTTATGTGAAGCTGCTTTGCCATTCGATTCGGCAGTCGGTTTACCTATTGGTTTGTCATTGGATACGGCATCTGTTTCTTTAGCATGCTCCAGTGTTTGGGCTGGTGGTTTGCCATCTGAAACCTTTAGAACAATGAGTGTAATACAACCGATCACGAATAATAAAATAGCAATGAATATTAATCTTCTTTTGTTCCTCTTCATGCGATGCTCTCTTGTCCTGCTATGTGTGTAACTCTTTTCCATTAGCTTATGTACCCCCACTACAATATTATTTCCCGAAATTAGACATATTCATATTAGGTAACCTTACCATAAATAAGTAGAATAAAAATGAAAAATTGTAGCCAAATAACAAAGAGTTGTTACCCTTCAGGCTTCAAAACAACAAGTAAACCCCCTGAAAATTGTCTTAGCTAATATAGAAAGGAGCCGTGATATTTGCGCATCACAGCTACCTGACAACGATTACTATCTAAGATTGCTTTGTCAAAGCCTGAGCTAACAAAGATGCATAGGCTTTGGCGCCTTTGGGCTTCAAATGAACTCCGTCATGTTCAAAATACGAGTTTTTACCAGAGCTGGCTCCGTACCAGTCGATCATCGTAATCCGTGCATCTTGGGCTGCCGCTTCGGCAAGATGACTGTTCACGATACTCTCCCACGGACGCGGCACACGGGTATTCACGAGGATAATACGCTTCGCATCCTTCAAACTGACGAGTAAATCGGTTAATTGATCCTTGGTAAAAGCGCCGTTTGTGCCCAGCTCAATAATGACTGTCTTCCCCAGCTGTCCGTTCTGTCTCAACTGTTCCAGCACGGCAGGCGCTTCCGCCATCTGTCGACCGATCCGTCCGTCTACAACCGCGCTTGGAAAAGATTGCTGAATATACGACTGCACATCCAGCATGACAGAATCCCCAATCGCGGTTACACCTGTGCCATCATCTGCTTTGGGCGTAGCTTGTTGGGTTGAAATATCCGATTGCACATTAGCCTCATCCGTAGTGCCAGCCTTATTCTCCGTATTCTTTGGCGTTTGGGTTTGAGCCTGAACCTTCGTTTCGTCCTGCACGTTGTTGCCCCCGGAACCTTGCAGCTTGGCTTTCGGCTCCTTCGAAGCCACGGATACGGTTCCGTGAAGCGGCGGCACTGCCTTCGTCCTCCCGCTTGGATTCTCTTCATTCGCCGCTGCTGTCTGCGTGGTTGCGTCAGTAGACGCCACGTACAGGTGAATGGTGCCTATAAGAACTCCTATACAAAGCACAGGTGCTGCGGTTGCAGGCATCCACCTCCACCGTGCCTGTCTGCCAACTGCTGTACGGATTCCTGCAATCCAGCGCCGGAATCCTCCGTAGCGGATCGGCTGCTCGATATATTTAAAGGAGAGGGAAGCCAGCAGTATCGTTGCTAATAGTTGTAAAATGATGCGCATCACATGCACACCATCGGTGTCCACCTGCGGTGTCGTCAGGGTGATAACCGGAACATGCCACAGGTATAGCCCGTAGGAACGGGCACCAATCCAGCGCAACGGCTTGAGTCCAAGCAGCTTTCCGAGATGGCTCACCGGATGCGCTAACACCGCGACTACAATAGCAGTGACCAAAGCTATGCCCAGTAAGCCACCCCGATACAAAGACGGGTCATATTCATTCGAGGCCCACGCCCAGTAACACAGCAACAGCAAGCTTACTGCGCCGATGCCGTCCAAAAGCAAACGCGCCTTGGCAGACGCTTGCCCTTTAAGCTTGCCGCTAGGCCATACCAAAGCCAGCACCGCACCGATCAGCAGGGCGAAACCACGCGTATCCGTGCCATAATACACCCGGCTCGGATCGGTTCCCGGCACGTAAATCACTGCCATCAGCAGCGCAGAGATCAACGCCAGAGAAATTACCCAGCCTGCGAACACAATGCGCTTGGGCATGTATTTCAGTCCAAGCGCCAGCAGTAACGGCCACAGAATATAGAATTGTTCCTCCACCGCCAGCGACCACAAATGTCCGAGCAGCGAAGGCGGACCAAAGCTTTCAAAATACGATACCTGATGAAAAATAAACCACCAGTTGCTCATATATACCAATGCAGCAGGCACATCTCCGCGCAAGGCCGTGAGCCGTGACGGATCGAAAAGCAACGAGCACAGGACAATGACGGCTACAACCGTCAGCATGGCAGGCAGCAGCCTTCTGGCCCGACGCAACCAGAAATCTTTTATTTTGAAACTATGATATGTATCCCACTGACTTACCAGAATATCCGTGATTAAATACCCCGATAACGTAAAAAAAACGCCTACACCCAACAAACCTCCCGGCAACCAATCCGGATTCAAGTGATACACAATGACCGCGATGACCGCCAGCGCTCTTAATCCGTCCAGTCCCGGCATATACCGACGTTGTGATGGCAACGGATTAGACTTCATTTCAGCCGCCATCCTTCATGCAAAATAACGCTCCCTGTCTGTTTCAATGCTCTTCTGCCCTTTCCCTCTCCTGCACATCGTTTTTGTGCGATGCCCTGTAGCCTTTTCGTTCATTATATAAAACTTCGTAATCGTAAGGATTTCATTGAAGTTAAAATTAATGACAATGTTTTTATTATATCACTCCTTTCCACACTTAGGTAACTACTGATAGATATACAAAAAAAGACATCTCTCCCCTTAGGGAAAAATGCCTTTTTATTGGTTTTAGCTTAAAATTTGATGATGCCTGAGGTGTATAGGAATACCAGCACCATCAGGATCGGCGAAACATACCGAAGGCTGAACAACCAGATGCGGAACCATATAGACTTGAGATTCGCTTCCTCTGCTGCATTTTTCCAAAAATATCCTACAAAGATGACCACCATCAAGCCACCGAGCGGCAACAAGATGTTGGACGCAGTGAAATCTACAAAGTCAAAGAATGACTTGCCTCCAACTTTCAGTTCCGGCACCAGTCCCATAGACAATGCTGATGGAACACCCATCAACAGGCACAGGATGGAAATGACGATAACCGCGCGGACACGGCTCCAGCGGAAACGTTCGATCACATAGGCGACAGGCACCTCCAACATAGATACCATAGAGCCGATGGCTGCACTCGCCAGCAGTACAAAGAACAAACTTCCGAAAAACGAACCGAAAGGCATAGCGGAAAACGCCGCTGGCAATGCGATAAAGACCAAAGACGGCCCTTGAGCCGGGTTAATACCGAAGGAGAACGTAGTTGGGAAAATAATCATACCCGCGATAAAGGCATAGATCAAATCGCCCCCTCCAATAGCCAATGCAGCCGTACCCAGCGATTGGCGGCGATCCACATACGCACCGTACGTCACCATAATCCCCATACCCAGCGAGAGTGAGAAGAAAGCATGTCCCAAAGCAACCAATGCGGACTCTAGCGTGAGCTTAGAAAAATCAGGATTCAAGAAGAAGGATACGCCCGCGCCAGCACCTGGCAGCAACAGGGCATTCACCATTAAGACGAGCAAGAGAATGACTTTGGCAGGGATCAGAATTTTATTGAATCGTTCAATCCCGTTGGATACACCCAAAATAACGACTGCTGCGGAAATAACAAAGACAATAAACAGCCAGGCTAGTGGTGCGTAGCCCGAAGAGAATGTAGCGAATTGTCCGGCAAAATCGTTATTAGAGAACAACTTTCCGGTGAATGCCTGTACAGCATAATGGAGCGTCCAGCCCCCTACAATACTGTAGAACGATAAAATGATGAACGGGATAATAACATACATGATGCTTAACTTACCCCAAATCGGATGACCGCCTACTTTTACCATAGCAGAAGCAGCACTGCCTCGGCCCGCTCGACCAAGCGCCAGCTCAGCTAGCAATACAGGTAAACCCACAAGCAACAGACAGAAGATAAACAACATGAAAAATGCCGCTCCACCATACTGTCCAGTAATATATGGAAATTTCCAAATGTTACCTAGTCCTGCCGAACTCCCGATCGCTGCCATTATGAATCCGGCCGATGAGAAGCGTTCATTTTTATCATTCAGGCTATTCTGCCCCTTGCTCAAATTCATTATATCCCCTCATTCTTTCTACTTCCGCCTAAACATAAGCATGCGGCGTACATAAATAATTTTTACTCATTATAGCGTAAGTAGGTTATAAGGTCATGCAAAATTTTTCACTATTATCGAATTTATTTTCATATTGTCGGATATCTACACAATCCAACAAAAAACTACATTTGCACTACGACATCCTTTTTCTTATGAGGGTCTCGCCCAGACACAGTATTATAATGCCCCAACCAGCCCGTTCCAATTCCTTCAACCGATAGCGGTTGCCAAGTCCTCCAGGCCCGCATCGTCGAACAAAACCATGCACGAATGACTAATATCTTTTTAATCTTATATAAATGGTAATTATTACAATATTTATATCACATGATTTACGCAAATGTTCAATAATCCCCTATAAATGAATCCCCTTTCCTAGATAGCTAACCCTCCAAAGCTTTTAACAATCTTACATTTCCATTTCCTTTAGGCCAAAGGATAGGTTTTATGGGTCATTGGTTGGTTTTTGAAATTAATATGTGCATTAACTCTTACCTTACCACTCCAAAATTAATTACATTTTATGACATGTTAATGTATTTTTCTTTTAAAAAAGCCATTATATAGAATGATTATACTAGTTAGATGAGAGGAGGAATTGTTTTGCATAAACGGCATCTGTTTTATTTACTTGAACGAAACCAGGCGTCATGCTAAGGCAAGAAAAACAATGTAGGTGATGTGGCTTTGAAAGCATGAGGATGTTTGGTTATACCAGTTGGGTCGGCTTCTTGGTCTGAAACATACGGTTGTACTGATTAATCAGTTCATCCAAAAACATAGACTGTTCAAGCACACAGGCATGTCCGAAACCATACTCTTCGTACAGATCATGCAATCGTTGCCGGGCATCTTCCAACTGTTGATTTAACGTTTCATCTGTATTCATAGCGCATTCCCTCCTAATGTGTCTCATTTTAGGATGGAATGTGGAAATATGCTTCAATATTTTAGTAATCAAAATCAGAAAAATATAACAAAAAAAGACCAGCGGCTAGGCTGGTCAATGGTAATGAATTAGTTCTGAATCAAAATCCACCAATGTGGTCTTGCGGTTTGAATGTGCCAAGGGTAGGATCTTTAGCCTGAACTGGTAGTACGAGTACGAGTACCAGTACAAAGCTAATTGCTGTCAAGAACAAAACCATCTTTCTGATCATTTTCTTTCCACATTTTTCGAAGTTTTTTCCCTGCTTTAAAGACAGCATTCACACTAAAACGATCAAATAATCGTGCACAATTTGAGATAATCAGTTGATTATTAATTGTAAGAGCTTTTTCCCAAGCGACTAAAAGGCACTCGAAACCATATGAATATCTTCCTTTATTAAGGCTATACTTGGCCATCTTGTACCAAAACCGAGCATACTGCTGTGGCAAAAATTGTTGCTTAATATCAGCAGGGGATGGCTCCTGATACGCTGCAATTTGGGGTTCAAAGCGCTTGAGGATATGATCAACATTAATATTGTACTGATTAGCTGCTTCAATGACGTTTAAGAGTTCGTTGAAAATATATTCTTCGCCTGCCATATATTCTACATAATCTGGTAGGACACTAATATCTCCTGACATAAGCTTGTTCACGTAAGTATTAATTTTCGCCCATCGCTGAAATTGCCCCAGACAATGCAGTGTGTCCGGGTCAGTTTCCTTGACCCAGCTTAGATCAGTATAACCTTGAAGATGTACTAATGCCTGCTCATGATCCCCTTTTGCATCACAGGCATGAGCACACAGCAACTCGGAATAGGCTATGTATACAAAAGGCGGCCTACTTAGCTTCTTTTGTGGTTCTTTTTCCTTGCGCTCAGAGTTATGAACCATGTCATAGTATATTCTCCCTAGCTGTCCCATCTGCTTTGCATACTTATATACCTTGTCCCACTGGCTCAATGCTCTGTACACATTCGCTAAATCTTTCAGCGCATCCAGTTGGTCGGCTTCATGCAAACGATGGACAAACGATTCAAATTTAGCGGCGGCGTCCATATTGTGATTCTGATCCTTTCCGATCGCAAGGGTGAACAAGCGATATTGGCAGATCGCAAGCCGTTCCGAATGCTGCTGTTTTTCGCCCTCAGCGACATTCTCGTATAGGTAAGCCGCTGCTTCCCGATAATCTTGTTTATAACAATCCTCTGCTAATGCAAAGAGATAAGGAAGATAGCCCAGATTATCCAGCAGCACACTTACTACTTTTTGCAAACAGTCTACGCGCTGAAACTGCACACAGCGGTACAAGAATGGGCTAATTCTTTTCCAGTTCAGCGGTGCATCTATCACACTTTCTTCAATATATCTTTCATAAAAATGGTCTGCTGGTAAATTCATTCCTAACGTAATGCGATCCAATTGGTGCACCGAAATGGTACGATTACCCGTTATGATACCGCTCACCGTACCCGGATTCATGCCAGCAATGTGTCCAAACCCGGTCATGCTCAAGCCTGCTTGTTTTAGGTATCTTTCTAATTCTGCTCTAATCTTGGGTGTAATTTCCATAAATATACCACCCTTTCAGCGTGAACTTTAATATGATACACATTTTTTTCAAAAAATATATTTTGGAAACTTATACTGTGATAGAAGTTTTGACTACTCCTGATAATACCACCTTTTGGAAGAACAATAAATACTTCTATTTTATTGATTTTTATCTTGGTAATAGGAGGTCTTTGGCAATGCCTCATGTAAAAATGACAAAAAAATTAGACACTACAGGGCGCTTAGTCATTCCCAAGGAAATCCTATATACATGCAATATTTTTCACGGTCATTCTATTGAATTTTTTGCAGATGGAAAGACGGGTACGCTATTACTACAAAGATACTACGGGCAGTCTTGTCATTTTTGTCTCTCTACCGAAGAATTAAGTGACTTCAAAGGCTTTCTCATATGTAAAAATTGCAGCTATTTGCTCAAGATCGTATCTATGCGTGTACAAGTCTTTCCACCCAAAGAGATCATGGCCCAGCTTCTTTTAGATCTATATGAAAGCCATCCCCATGCTACACAACAGCAATATGCCGGCATGTTGGGTATCTCAGAAGCTCGCATAAGCCAACTCATACAACAAGTGTTCGATCAAGCAAGTGTCCAACTGGAGGAATGAGCTTTGCCAAGTCAGATGAAGAAGGAGGATATCATATGAAGAATACAGGTATGACTCGATCTTTAGATCAGTTAGGCCGAATCGTTATTCCTAAAGAAATGTGGAAGTCTATGGGTATCGCTGTTGGCGATCCTTTAGAATTTTATATGGATATTGAAACCGGTTTTTTGAGTATGCAAAAGTATATCGGAGTCGCCTGTAAGCTATGTAATGCTGTCGAAGATCTGACCTATTTTAGAAATTCACTTTTATGTAAAAACTGTATACAAAATCTAAAAGGAAATATAGGCGTTAGTCGCACTCTTGCTCCAATGGTTAAGAAACCTGCGTACAAAGGAAAGAGAGTCAACCAATCATCACAAAAATTAATCCAACGCCTAAGAGAACTTGTGCATGAGCATCCCCGTGCCAAGCAGGGCGAATATGCACAATGGCTTGGCGTGTCACAAGGCCGTATATCGCAGCTTAAAAAGCTGTTGTAGCTCGATGAACCTGTCAAAAATCCGTATACTAACAAAAAAGCAAACGACATTCCGCCCGTGAAGAGCATCCAACTCGGAGGCGTTTACGCCAAGGAACATACATGAGTGTAGGATATGAACATGTATTCCTAAGTAAACCGGACACCCGCCCGTTATAGCGGAGCGGAGCAAAGTGGATTGGAGAGTTATGACATCTTGTCATGCTGGATATCAAGTGGATCAGACGTACCGTATCGCAGGAGAGGAGCAATACGCCTACACGCTCAACAATACAGCCGTTGCTTCCCACGAATATTGATCCCGCTGTTGGAGAATCACCAACAGGAGACGGCTCGATCCGTATTCCAGAGGCTTTACGCCAGTATATGCCGCATCATGCAGCGTTTCTGCAACCTCCCGATCAGGACGGAACAGTCTGAGGATTAACAGCATTTATGTAACACGAGCAGCCAAATAGATATAATCCCCAAACGTGATGATCAACAAAAGACGAAGGAATCTATCCTTCGTCTTTTTAAGCGTCTTACTTCGCTTCTGCTTCCCACGCACTGGCAGGGCCAAAAAATTCATAGTGGATATCCGAAGCAGGGATATTCCACTCCTTCAGCAGACCATACACTGATTGCATGAACGCTTCAGGACCGCAAAAGTAATACTGCGCGTTACGATCCGGTATCACGGATTGCAACCAGGACAGGTCCAGGCGGCCTTCCTTGTGAAAGGCCTGCGTCAGCCGATCCTGCTCCGTTGGTCTGCTGTAGCACCACCAAGCTGTGGCTTGTGCATGGGGCAACACCAGCTTATCCACCTCATCACGCAAAGCGTGATGATCACCGTTAACCGCTGCGTGAATAAAGGTTATGGGGCGATCCAATGCCGACCTCACCAAGGAAGCCAGCATACTGACCATCGGTGTCAGCCCAACCCCGGCACTGATCAGCACGACAGGTCTGTGGTCTGTCCGATCCAGCGTGAAATCGCCAGCAGGTGCAGATACCTGTAGTACATCGCCTTCCTGCACCTGCTCATGCAGATACACAGATACTTTCCCCGCCGGGCGGGACGTCACAGCAGCCTCGCGCTTCACCGATATCCGGTAGTAAGGCTGGCCCGGCGCATCGGAAAGGCTGTATTGACGGATGTGGGTGTTAGGTTCACCCGGAATATGCGCCTGTAAGCTAATGTATTGTCCCGGCTCGAATACAGGTAGCTCCTGTCCATCCTGCGGCACCAGATAAAAAGACGTAATTTCGTCGCTTTCCTTGATCTTTTTCTGCACAACAAAGCCCTTAAAACCCGACCAGCCTCCACGCTGCTGCTCCGCTTCCTTATACATGTCAGCTTCCACGTCTATAAATACACGAGCGATCACACCATAGGCATCAGCCCACGCGTCGATGATCTCATCTGTAGCCGCTTCACCCAGCACATCCTTGATCGCGGCAAGCAGATATTTTCCGACGATGGGATAATGCTCAGGCTTAATTCCCAAACTGCGATGCTTGTGTGCAATCTGACGCACCACCGGAAGGATTTCCTCCAGACGGTCAATGTGCTGTGCAGCCGCATATACAACATTGGCAAGCGCTCCCTGCTGACGTCCCTGCTTCTGGTTCGCGTGGTTGAATATATTGAGAAGCTCAGGATGAGCCTCGAACATCATTTGGTAAAAAAGCTTGGTGATTGTAGTTCCATGCACCTCTAATACAGGCACAGTCGATTTGATCGTTACAATGGTTTGCTCACTCAGCATCTTTGCATCCCTCTTCTCTCCAAAATAAGGTGGACAAAAGGAGCCCTCACACAAGCTACCGATTGTGTATCACCTAAGTACAGCCCAAGTATATCGACGAGAAAGCATCGCCTGTGTGATTGCAGTCACTTTAAATTTAAAAAAATTTCCATTAAAGTAACTTCTACCTTAAAACCAGTTTCTAGAGCGGTATTATTCCCTTTAAGTAGACACTTAAAAAAAACCTCCATGTTATCGTGGGGGTTCAAGTGACATTTGGAGAGGATATCCTCATGGCAAAAAAAAGGACAAACTCTCCAAGGTGAGAAGTCTGTCCAAATTCAGATATATCTTATCCACGATTTCTTTGGTTTAACAACATAAAATTCAATTCCGCTAGGAATATTTCGTTCTTTTTTCATATCCCACTATTTTTGCACTAGAACCAACAATAGTGAATTAGAATAATGACATAATACTTGCTAGGACAGTAAGTAAACCTATAACAATGACAAATACATTGCTTATTTTCCCTCTGTATTTAGCTAGTACTGGTACTTTACGGATCGCATACATTGGTAATAGACATAAGATAGCAGCAACTAACGGACCGCTAAGGGAATCAATGATTCCAAGAATACTTGGATTTGCATAAGCAACATACCAGCATGATAATACGACAAAAGCAAGGATCATTGTCTTCACTGTTTTTTCTTCTACATTTTTTCCGCGTGTTTTACTGAGCTTGATAATCATGTCACGCATTACTTCATATGCTCCTATATAATGGCCAAGGAAGGACTTTGTTATGGCCATAAAAGCAATGAGTGGAGCTCCAATAGTGATTAGAGGCGAATTAAGCTCATTAGCAAGATAGGATAGGATTGACAAATTCTCTTTTTTTGCCATTATAAGATCATTTGGAGTCAAACTCAAGACACTGCTCCAAACAAAGAACATAACAACGACGAATGTCATGATATAACAAACTTTTTGTATTTGAGAACATTTGGCATCAGAAGCTAATGTTCCATAGGTAGCTCTCTGTTTCGTAACAAATGACGAAATAATAGGAGAATGATTAAACGAGAATACTATGATTGGTAATATCATCAATATCGTTCCAAAATATCCTGATCCTGTTGAAGCAGTAGCAACACTTGAAAAACTAAGCATTGACGTATTCCACTGTGGAATCAAAGATATTGCGATAAAAAGTAGAGAAACTATGAAAGGATATACTAGCATGCTCATTATCTTTACAGTAATATCTTGACCAAAATTTAGTATAGCTATAAGACCGAGTACTAATACAAGCGATAAAATGGCCCTTGGAGGCTCCGCCATGTGTAATTGATTCACGATAAAACTATTTGCAGTATTTGTAAGCGCAACCGAATACATCAGCACAATAGTATAAATTGAGCAGAAATATACTATGTTAAAAATTATACTTGCCTTATTTCCGAAATACTCTCTTATTGTACCTGTAATCCCATCATTCCCAGAATTGGAAGCGTTTATCATTTTAGCAAGCGCCCTATGTGAAAAATACATAACAGGAAAAGCAAGTATGGTAATTAACAGTAATGACAATAAACCACCTGCACCTGCATTAATAGGTAAAAAGAGTACTCCTGCTCCAATAGCTGTTCCAAAAAGGCTCAATGCCCAGGTAGTGTCCTGTTTATGCCACTTTTTAGGTTCTGGATGTTCCCCATTTTTTACTGCAGTATTCTCAGCTTGAAATTCTACTTTTTTTGCAGTATTCCCATTCATATAATAATTCCTCCTTGTATCCTGTTCTTACGTCTCTTCTTAAGGCTTAGGAATATTGATCATTCTTGAAAAATGAATTGCTTACAAGGTTCGCCACATCGTTGTATAGTAGTATATTTTAGTGATAATAGCCTCATTATACAGACATCCTTAGGAAAACAATAGAGAATATAATTGTTAAATATTTCCTAATGCTTTCAATAACTATTTATTGTTTTACTTGGATATCTCCAAAAATTTTACTCTTAATAGTAATTCCTGTAGGTGTGGCCGCAATTCCGCCTAAACCTGTCTCTCTTAATTCGCGAGGCATCTGTCTTCCAACTCTATACATCGCTTCAATAACTTCGTCAGCATTGATGATATTGTTCACGCCGGCTAATGCGATGTCCGCTGCTACTAAAGCATTTGCCGTTCCAATGGCGTTTCTCTTTACACAGGGGATTTCTACCAAACCAGCGACCGGATCACAAACTAAACCGAGTAAATTTTGTAATGCGGTTGAGAAAGCTTCAGAAGATTGCTGTGGCGTTCCTCCGGCAGCTTCTACCGCTGCTGCAGCCGCCATTGCTGAGGCACTGCCTACTTCAGCTTGACATCCTCCGTACGCTCCGGAAATACAAGCATTATTTGCGACTATCATTCCAAATAAAGCTGAAGTGAATAGAAAATGGACCATATCCTCATGGCTTAACTGCAACGTATCTTTAATACTAAATAGAACTCCCGGGATCGTCCCACTCGCACCTGCTGTTGGAGTTGCACAAATAACCCCTAATGAAGCGTTTACTTCATTAACACCGATAGCACTTTGAACCCCTAACACCATCAAATCTCCAGAAAGAGTTTTTCCATTTTCTCGATATTTTTTTATTTTAACAGCGTCACCTCCGCTTAAACCGGTCGGAGAAAATACCCCGTCGCCCTCGATACTTTTATTTATGGAGTTTTCCATGGTTGTTAAATTTATTTCCATTTTACTCCAAATTTCTTCATAGGAATTTTTAGTTTGTTCCATTTCCTGTTCGATTGCTAATTCATAAATTTGTTTTTTCCTTTTATTGGCTGCATCTACAATTTCTTTTATGGTCATATACATATTTTTTCCACTCCTAATGTAACTAAAGGATAATAATATTAGCTATGCTTTCTAAACTTCCCAGTTCCTTCTGAACATTACCAGGCAATAGCGAATCCAAAGCGAATGCATATAAATATTTTCCGTTTTCTTCTAAAGTATAATAGTTGTTAATTTCCACATCATATTGTTTAAAGATCCTGCGTAAAACAAGTTCAAAGTCAGCTCTTTCAGAAATCGCAATAATAACTGGCAATGGCCCCTGCAGATCTAAGCTAAATCCGTCAATTTCAACATGTTTGACTTCAATTAATCCGCCGCCGACCGAAATACCCATCGTTCTAATACTTCGACTTTCATTCTCTAAATATACATCTGCCGTATTTGGATGACAAGCTGGACTATCACCTGATTTTTCAATAAAGGTAATGTCAATTCCTTTAGATTCTGCTATTTTAATAGCATCTGGCACTTTGCTGTCATCGGCAGCAAATCCTAATATCCCAGCAATAATTGCAAAATCAGTTCCGTGCCCTTTATGGGTTTCAGCAAATGACTCATAATACTTTACAACGACTCTTTTTGGAATCCCTTGAAATAATTTGCTGGCAACTGTCCCGATAGCTAAAGCACCTGCAGTATGTGAACTTGAAGGACCTATCATTACCGGCCCAATCACGTCAAAACAACTTTTGTATTTAACAACCTTTTTTTCTTTAATAGATGTTACATTCATGTTCATATAAGCAACCCCATAATTTATTATTTCTCAACTTTCCGTAAAGAAGTCATCGGAAATGCTGGTTGAATTACTTAAAGAAGCGATCCAAACCGGAGCCAAAGGCTTCTTTCGTTTTATTCAATAGTTGGTTTATTTTTTCCAGTAATCCGAAGCAGCAACGCCTCGCCGTTCCTTGAATAGTTTTCATGAGCAATTTCCTCACTAAACTATCAATCCATGTATGCGCTTTCTTGTTGTCGATTAGAAAGTTAATCTTCCCCTTGATTGTTATTATAATTTCTTAAATGCAAGTAAACCGTGTGCTTTGAAATCTTAAGCGCATTGGAAACGATAGCCACCGAATCGCGCATTTGAAAGACGCCTCGTTCTAAGAGCAGTCTGATAATTTCTTTATTCCGATTATGATGCGGGATCTCTTGGGAAGCCCCGACCTCGTGAATCGTCGTTTCTATGGTGTTCTTCAGCAGATCCTCCACTGAATTAGCGAAATTCTCTTTCACATTGTTTTCAGGAGATAAGAGCTGATTCGGCGAAAAGGTGTTAAGAAAGTTTGACAGGGAACCGTCAAGATTCATGTTGATGCACAACAAGGCGATAATTTTATTATCCTTACCTAGAATAGCGATGGTGCTGGACTTCATTAGCTGGCCGTTCTTGCCACGGGTAAAGTAGCTTTTGGATTGTTTAGCGCCTGAATTCTCAAGCTCCTTAAGCATACGCAAGGCCAGGTCGGTAATAGGAGCGCCTACCTTTCTTCCGGAGTGGTGACCGTTGGCGATTACGACTGCGGACTGATTATAATCATGCAAGCTGTGCAGAACGACTTCGCATTCCGGTCCTAAGTAGTCCGCAATGCCATAGACCAGAGCTTCATAAGACTTTATAATCAAGTGATCCTCGTCTGTAAAAGATAAGTATGACATCGTAAAAGGATTACCTCCCTCCTTGGGTAATAACCTGAAAGTTGATCTAATCAAATTTAGTTAATTCAATCAACTTGTCGTAATTATATAGAAAAAAGTTGATTCCTGCAAGAGGCTTCACAACACTGTCAATATCTTTTTATCTTTCCTGCAAAAAGCCTTGGGAACCCCTAAACTTATAAATCCTTTAATGCCAAAAAAAACAAGACATACAGCCCATGCCGTATGCCCTGTTATATTAACGGTGTACTTCAATTTGATAACTCGTCCTCCGTTTTACGGACTTGACTGGAAAATACACTTCGATATGTGTGTTAAAGCGTATTTGTCGGTCAATTCCGGCTTTTGATCATGGTTGCCCCTCAATCCTCGCTCCGCCCGTTCAGCCATTTGAACCAGTGCAGCAGATGGCTGAATCGGTACTCATGCTGAGAAGCATACGTCCATATCTCTGGCTCCTCACCGGTCTCTTTCCAGACCAGCATGGAAAAGTGGCCTTCCTCCTCGTTGGAAACCGACAGGAGCGAAAGGCGATCATCCCCAAATCGATATGGGGCCGATTCCACCCAATAGTTCCGCATGTCGCTGATCCAGCCGCGAAACCGCTCTGTGCCTGCGATCCGCAACACATCATCCGGCAAGAGCATATGCTCCCCCAGGTCCTGCCAGTACCCGGCATAACGGTAGCGTGCTTCCAGCATTGGACTGAGCGGCCGGGCTTTGCCGGGAGCCAGCGTGGGCATATACGTGACGGGAACGACCGGACCCATGCTCTGGATAGCATAAGAACGGGCCTCCTCCTCACTCAAGCCGAGGTACATAGCCTCCGCGAGAAAATTGTTCCGTCTTACATCAAACTGATGCTGATACTGTGACATCTCATTTTGTAGCTCCAACACCATACCCTGTACTGCATCTGTTCCGATCATTCCCAAGCACCTCTCATTCCAAGATATAGTCTTGCAGCTTGCGCTGTGCCCGATATTCAGCCCAATTGAACGCAGGCCATGCCGTTTCTCCCCTCGTCATGCTCATCAGGCGACCTTGTAGAAGCTTATCCATTGCTCCGTGTTCCTTACGGCTAAATTCAATCAGCAGCGGAATAGCATCCGCTGATAGCCCACTTAAATATTCCTTATCGATCACCGATGTAGTACGATACCGTTCGAGATTATTTTCAGCAATCCGTACATCAATGCCCACATAATTCACGACGACATAGGCCACCAGAGCGAGTACAATATAATATTTCGCCAGCGGAAGCTGACGGACATGAATACGCACTGCTGCAATGAGCAGCAGCAAGCCCAGAAAAATCATAAACGCGTGTACCAGATAACGGGTGTACGTATATCCGTAGGCCTCTTCGTACATGACCAGCCGGGTATATCCCGAGTACAGCATCACACCCGAGCAACCAACGAGTATGTACAGCAGGCCTCTGTTCATTTTTTGCAATATACTTGAGCCGAATTCGGCCCACTTTAGCACACTGATCATCAGGACAAAGTTAATGCCTGTCACCATAACCAGCTCCCCGAAGCCCCTTCTCGCATATTCCGCATACGAGGTTCCTACGGGCAGAGCGCCTTCCCATGCACCAAACAGATATCCGAACTGCAACACGACGAACACAACATACACCAGATTCATAACGATCAACACCGTAGCTGTAATCACAGGATCAAATGTGATAGCGACTGGCTCATGGTAAGGTACTTGACCATTCGTACGCTCGCTTAACCCGTGCCACGACTGAACCTCTTGCTCTGGATCACGCAAAGCAGGTTGTACGAATCCCCACAAATAGCAGAAAAAACAAAAGGTAAAAAAGCAGGTCCAGATTAGCCGCAGCATTCCGCTACCCAAAGACAGCGTGCCGATCCATGAAGGTATACCCGATAACAGCTCTTTGAACATTCCATCCGCTGATGCCAGTAGAGATATAATGATGAACAGCAGCGGTAGGGCGATCAGCAAACCGATCATCACTTTCCCCAATACACGCTTGCGCTCATCCTTTACATTCCGAAAGGCTGCTGTCTTGAACATCCGAAACGGAGTCACAATATGCCGCAGATTTTGATAAAACAAATGGCTTAACGCCTGCCCGATGATACCCGGTTCCGACCAGCTATGCCTCTTCTCCCCGAGCACCACCACCATATGTACACTAATCAGAGCAGGTATAGCCAATGCATTTAACACATATAGAACCGGATTATCAAACAGCGCATATGTCAGTGACAGCAGTACAATTACAGCAAACAGCAATCTGCCCATCCACAAGTGAAGCCGGATACGATCCCGGTTATAGACATACATATAGGTGTAGAACAGAATGACAAAAATCGGAAGAGACACGCCCAGCGCATGCCCGTAAAATAAATATTGATGAACCAGTGCCAACACAATCGCCGCAGCAAAGGCGGACAGAAACGACGATTTCGGCAAAGATGTTCCACTCAACTCACCATGCATGGTAAATACCTCCACAAATATGCTTTATAACCCTTATTGTAGATGATAAAATAAGAAGATAAAGAGAAATTAATCCATGTAAAATTTCCTATTTTATATATACGACTGCGCTGTAATCATCTATAGGGGAAACGGAGCAACCATTTATGAAACTTCATGCCCAATTTTTAAGACTTCACTCGCACACTGCTGACGACAGGGACGAGAATCATACGATAGAGACTACGCTGGATGAGCTGGCGGCTATTTTTGACTGTACCCACCGCAACGCCTTGATGATCATCCAGAAAATGGAACATCATGACTGGATACAGTGGACTCCCCGCCGAGGCAGGGGCCGCCGCTCCAGCCTGCGTTTCCTGATTCAGCCGGAGGACATTGCGGTGCAGTCCATGATGCAGGCCATCAACCGTCACGACATCAAACGCGCGCTGGATGAAATCCGGGCCCATTCGCGTTCATCCACGATGCAGGAGCATTTGCAAGGCTGGCTGCTAAACTACTTCGGGCATCACGCGGAGGTTCGTAGCGATCAGCAACAGATTGACACACTGCGCCTACCTATTCGCCAGCAGCTATATACGCTGGACCCGCTGTACATGAACTGGCTCGCGGAGTCCTTCGTATCCAGCCATGTCTTTGACGGGTTGGCCCGCCGGGCAAACGAGAGCGGTGAGATTTTACCGGGGCTGGCGCACGCTTGGGAAGTAGATGCTACCCGTACGCAATGGACCTTTTTCTTGCGTAAGGAAGTGCTGTTCCATAACGGCAAAATACTGACCGCCGAGGATGTGGTCTATTCCTTTGAGCGGCTGATCCGTGCGCCGGGACGGAGGCTGTACCATTTTATCGTTCGGCAGATCAAGCACGTACAGGCGCTAAGTCCGACAATGGTACGTTTCGAGCTGAAAGAACCGAACGAGCTGTTTCTGTCCTTCCTGTGTACCAGTCGTGCCGCCATCGTACCCCGTGAGCTGAATCAGGCGGGTGAAGCGGCCTTTGGTATTCGCCCTGTTGGCACAGGGGCTTTCAAGGTCACGGAGATGAACGAGAGCTTATGCATACTGGAGGCATTCGCTCCTTATTTTCAAGGCCGCGCCCATCTCGACCGGGTGGAAATTGTTCAGCTCCCGTGGGCGGCCAAGCCGGAATCAACGGCAGATACCGCAGATACAGCCTCGCCTTTTCATATCATCCACAATCCCGTATTGGCCGGGAACACGGATACTGCATGGAGTCAGATTCACTCGGCGGCTTCGGTGTGTAAATTTATCACATGCAATACCCACAAGGATGGGCCGTTACGTAACCCGGAAGTGCGAGCCCGAATTGTCTCGTGTCTGGATCATCGTAGCCTCCCTCCGATGGTGGATGCATCTGACGATTCGTATAAATCCTCAACAACGTTGCAAATTGCCACCATTCCCGAGTATAGAGCCGATGCAGACCGGGTCGCGTCCCAGTTGGAATCGTGCGGGTATACCTGTAACATCGTGGCTGCATCCATGAATGAATTCAAAAGTTCCTCCATCCGTATGGAATCGGACTTGATCATCTTTTCTCTGTTTCGTGACCGTGATGAGCAATTGCGCCTGTTCGATCTGTATCTCAATGTGTCCGGGCATGTCCAGCCGCATAGCCGTGTTGATATAGAAAGACTGCTGCGAGATATTGCACGAGAAGCGGATCATACAGTCAGGGCACGCCAATTTGAACATATCGAAACTCGTCTCATCCATGAACACCAGCTGTATATTTTATATGAAAAACCCATTCAGACGGCCTATCTCCCTTCTGTGCGTGGCGTATCTTTTAACAGCCAGGGCTGGGTGGATCTGCGTCATGTCTGGTTTCCACCTGCTTTACCTTAATCATCCAACCCTTGAAAGGCAAAGCAGTCCATTCGAGTACACGGCACGATCCAAAAAAGGTATCCTCATTTTCACAAGAGAATACCTTTGGGGTACCGCAATCCAGACCGGATCTTCCATAGAAGAGGTAACGGGTGAAGAATTCAATAGGATAAGAACATTAAATGCGAGTAGAGAAAAAAACGATCTTTTTTATCATGGATGTACTCTACCTCTCCAAGTAAGCTTTTATATTCCTCTTTGTCCTCAGAAGAGGCAGTATGCCGATACTTTTCGAATAATCCTACACATTTGATGGTGACAGGATTACCATTCAGCACTACGGAATAGGAAAGGCTCTCCAGCAAGAATTTCATACCTTTGGTATAACGATCTTTGTTAAGATCATAACAAGCCATCTCTGCCAAAAATCGTGCATAGAGGTCTGCTGACATTTGTTCCGTGTAGGTGCCTACTTTGGCATGCTGATCTGCAAATGCCTCAATTTGTTTTTCAAAACGCTTCAGTACATGATCTACATTAAAATCATAACGGTTGGCCGCCATCATAATTTTAAGCAACCCTATCCAAATTTCGCCTTCGTTTTTTTCCAAATAATTCACATACTGAGGAATTACATCCAGGCGGCCGGACATCAACTGATATAAATACCCATTGGCCTCAGCCCAGTTGCTACAAAGAGCCTTCAAACGCCGAGCTTCTTCCGTATCCTCTTGCACCCAGCTCAAATCAGAGTATAAGGATACATATTCCAGCGCCTTCTGATAATCCCCACGCTCATCACACACCCCGGCACGCAGCACATAAGAATATACAATATACTTAAACAAAGGACTTTTTGGTTCCTTGCCACACTCTGATTTTCTGGTTTGTCCGTATTTTTGTTCATATTGCGCCTTAGCTCTGCGGCCCATTTTATCGGCTAACCATTCTACTTTGTCCCAACGCCGCAAGGAGACATAGGTATTAATCAAATCCTTTAATGCATCCAGTTGATCCGCTTCACCCAGTCGGTCTACAAAGCTTTCAAAATGTGTGGCGGCCCATAAATTTTCGTCCTGATCCTCACCTACAGCGATTGTAAATAACCGATACTGGCAGAGGGCCAGACGCTCGGAATGTTGATACTTCTCGCTTTCAGACACATTTTTATAGATGATAGCCGCTGCCGCAAACTTGCCTTCTCTGAACAATTTTTCTGCCGTCTCAAACAAAGCCGGAGCGTACATCAGATAGTCCATCATGAACTCCACGACTTGTTCCATACAATCCAGCTTGTTCAGCTCTGCGCAGCGGTGCAAAAGTGGACGAACCCGCCGCCAATTCGGTGCCGTATTCCGTATAAATTCTTCAATGTACAGCTCATAGAGACTTCCCTCTTCAAGCCCCATACCTGCCGCAATCCGATCCAATAGCAACATCGCAATCGGCCGATTGCCGTTGATAATGGCACTAATCGTTCCTACATTAATACCTGTGCTCACTCCAAACTTACTTATCGAAATTCCTTCTCGTCTGATATACTGCTCCAGCTCTGCGCGAATTGTAGTTGTTTCCTTCAAATCAGGCACCCCCAGGGATTACTTGCGTGATTACTATACAAAAAAAGATAATTCCCGTGAATATTCCCTTAATTATACATAAAATAGCCTGCCTCGCCAACTGCCTGAGTGAATTGTGCGCTATAGACACGACATGCTTATCACGTGCCGACAGTTCTTCTCTCCACCTTACATTTCATCTATGTATATATGAATAATAAGTTTCGTATTTACAAACGAATCCAACCCCAAACAGGGGCTGTTGTCGACAGATTTGGTAATTTCGTAATTTACGTATACTATATGGAGAGTGAATTGAAAAGCACTTATCTTACCATAGGTCAATATAACTATAATCCGGTGTATTTTGGAACGAAGGAAAGGATACGACAAATGGACAACACCCCTACAACAGAACAGCAAATTGCAGCATGGATGGTCGCGCAGATCCGTGAAGTGGGAACCTTGAAACAAGAGGACGCGATTGCATATGTACGCTCTGAGTACGGAGAGCAGTATGTGTTTATAAGTGAGCACGGTCATGTATCCCTCGAAAAGGAAATCAAAAAAGCGTTTCGCAAGCTTCATGGCGGTAAAATCGCCTGGGATCGTGACGGATTCCTCTGGGCCTGGACGTAACAGGCAAAAGCATCTGCCATAGGCAGGTGTTTTTTTGATGATTCATCCATATATCTTCTGGAGTTGACTGATTGTCCCTCCTCATTCGCGCTCTCCTTATGAAACAGGATGATGGCTATTCAGATTCAAAATAGACTGGGGCAGGCTCAGCGTTAGCCGAGCACCCCTGTCGCCTGTCCTGATTACCCGTTCCTGCTATGGATACAGCTTCTCTTACAAGGAGGCTGTATCCATAGGCAAAGAAACCTCGTCCGCATAGTTCGTGGCCATAATTTTTGCTACTTCCGCAGGGTCAGTGGTCTGACCCAACGCCCACATCATTTTAGTCACAAGTGCCTCCGTCGTCATGTCATAACCCGGAATAACACCCTTTTCCAGCACCTTCTGCCCCACCTCGTAAATCGTCAGATCGCCGCCCTCATAAGGACATTGGGTGGTCACGACGATACTCATGCCACCCTTCATTAATTCCTCAATTTTGCTGATCAGGCTTCTTTCCTTGAAGGGCACGCCACCCATGCCAAAGCCCTCAATCACGATCCCTTTATAACCCAAGCCCTGAATGGCATCGAAAATCGCCGGATTCGTACCCGGAATCAGTCTGAGCAGAAATACCTCCGAAGCATACCCGTCATTGTACGGATGGCGAACGGTACCGCGATTCGCAAATACGCCTTCTGTGTAGACCACCTTCCCGTCTTCCACGAGGCCGATATACGGATAGTTAATGCTCTCAAAAGCGTTATAACTGCGCGTTCTGATTTTGGAGCTGCGGCTGCCGTTGATGATTTTGCCGTTAAATACGACAAATACTCCCGCTACCTCGCCACATGCGGTCAGGAACGAGTCGATTACATTTTTCTTGGAATCACTGTGCTCAGCCAAAATGGACACCTGTGACCCCGTCACCACGACTGGCTTGCCTACGGTTCCCAACATGAAGCTCAACGCCGAAGCCGTATAAGCCATCGTATCCGTGCCATGGGCAATGACGATGCCGTCGTACTGATCGAGGGAACGACGTACCATTCGGGCGATGGAAGCCCAGTCCTCCGGTTGTGTGTTCGTGCTATCAATGCTCATCAGATTATGGGCATCAATTTCACAGATTTCCTTCAACTCCGGAATTTCCGCCAAAATATTTTCAGCCGATTGGGTTGGTGTCAGGCCATTTTCCTGATAGGAGGAAGAGATCGTCCCCCCAGTATTAATGAATAGAACCTTTTTCATGTGCCCATGCTCCTTCCCGATTACATCTTCACTTTATTGTTCTTAGAATTTATCATGAAAAAGTGTGAGAAGCTACTTTGCTAAGGAAAAGAATGAAGAAGTTGCGTTCATGAATCTGGAGTTTCTCAATAGCGGGGAAATAGATTATAGGGCAATATTTTGACTAATCTTTTTCAATAAAAAACAAAAGAGCCAAGTGCAAAATACACTTGTCCCTTTTATTCGGAGAAACGGTATTAGTTAAGTGAATCCAACAGCGTCTTTAATTGCGGGTTGAGCTTCAGCGCATTCAGGACGATTTGCAGAGCTTCTGCACGTGTGGAGTTGCTCTTGGCATCAAACTTTCCATCTGCTCTGCCGCTGATGATACCTGCTTGTGCTTCAGCTTTGATCTCGATTTCTGCATAAGAACCCTTCAGGTCATCGAAATTGCCTTTGGTGATGTCCTTCGATACGTTGTTAAGATTTAAGATGCGGGATAAAAGAACAACCATTTCCTCCCGAGTAATCGTGTTATCCGGCTTGAACGTACCTTCCTCATATCCACTGATTACCCCTGCCTCTACAAGTTTCTTGATTGCGTCTTTTGCCCAGTGGCTACCAACGTCCTTCAATGCAACACTCGTATTGTTGCCACCTTTGATATCGAACACGCTACTCAGAATCACTGCAAATTCAGCGCGTGTGATCTTACCATCCGGCTTGAACTTACCATCGTTGTACCCTTTAATCACATGCAGCTTTACAAAAGTATCAATAGTCTTTTCAGCCCAGTGTCCTTTAGTGTCCGAAAGAGTTGCTGTAACCGGAGTTTTTTTAGCTCCCTGAATCCGAGTCTCAATGTTCTTAATAACATTGAGGTCACCCTTCACTACATCTGACTTGAACACATCCTTTGCAGGATCAGGTGTCGGAGCCGGTGCAGGTACAGGAGTCGGTACAGGTGCAGGAGTCAGATTAGTGTCAGTTGTAGTAGAACTACCACCACGACTAGAAGAACGTTTGTCGATCGTAATGACTTTCGTTCCCACAACACCTGATCCGTCATGAGCAACTGCCTGAATTGTAATAGTACCCTCTTGAGTTGCAACGAGTACACCATCAGCATTGATCGTTGCTTCCCCTGTACCAGCAATTACCGACCAGCTAAAGGTCTTATCCGTTGCATTGTCAGGAGTTACATTTGCCCTAAATTGAAGAGAGTCTCCAACGGACATTGTTCCACTAGCGCCGGACACTGTGATGGCAGTAACCAACCGGGGAGCTCGTGTAACAGTTACCGTATAGCTTTTCGTCGTTCCATCCTGTGCAGTCACTACAAGGCTAATGGTATTCGACCCCAAACTTAGGTTAATCGGATTGTTAACTGGAGCCCCATTAAGCTGTAAAGCCGCTGTCGCGCGGCTATCCGTA
>NZ_JBSHGA010000008.1:0-163856 GCF_053617595.1 Paenibacillus sp. NPDC055715 | reverse complement strand
CGTAGTTGTATACGTAGCTGTCGTGACAGAAACATCGTTAGGCACAGTTGCAGTATAGGCGTACACACTTCCAGTTACCGTTTGATCGAGCGTAATGCCGCTTAAATTCAGCGAGCTTAAGGCAGCACTATTTGAACCAGCTCGTGTAACAGTTACCGTATAGCTTTTCGTCGTTCCATCCTGTGCAGTCACTACAAGGCTGATGACATTAGATCCCACACTTAGATTAATCGGATTGTTAACTGGAGCCCCATTGAGCTGTAAAGCCGCTGTCGCGTGGCTATCCGTAGTTGTATACGTAGCTGTCGTGACAGAAACATCGTTAGGCACAGTTGCAGTATAGGCGTACACACTTCCAGTTACCGTTTGATCGAGCGTAATACCGCTTAAATTCAGCGAGCTTAGCGTGGCATCCGAAGAAACAGGAGGGTTCTGGCTAGCAGCCATAGCCGTAGAAACCATGAAGGTACCGACCATAAAGGGACCTCTGCTTAAAGTTATTGTCTGAATTACCTTATTATCGGATGTTCTGATTACACTCATGTTGCTGCTCCCATAATTGACCGTAAAGGCTCTACTGCCATCGCTCGAGATACCGACCACATAGGGATAAGAACCAACCGCAACGGTGCTTTCCACTGTATTACTAGCGGTATTGATTACTGAAACAGTTCCAGATCCACTATTAGCCACGTAAACCCTGCTCCCGTCAGGAGACACCTCAGTAGCCGACGGGAATCTGTCCACAGTTACAGTTGCTTCCACCGTGTTGTCCACAACGTTGATGACAGAAACTGCATTGTTCCCTTGATCAGCTACATAAATCTTGGTACCTGCAGGATTAACTGAAAGACCATACGGACTGTTTCCTACCGTAATTTGACTGATAATCGTATCGTTGGTAAAATCCACGACTGCTACTTTGCTAACGCCAGACTGAGTCAGATAAAGCTTCTGGCCTGCCACTACCATTGCTACAGGACGTGATAATACACTTATTGTGCCCGTAACTGTAAGCGTTGCTGTATTGATTACTGACAGTGTGTTGCCGCCCATATTAGCTACATAAGCTTTGCTGCCATCCGAGTTAAAGGCTACTCCATGAGGTTGTGAACCCACTGTTATTGTGCCAACCACTGTATCAGTAGCCGGATTAATCACCGAAACAGTTCCACTCGCTCTGTTGGTAACAAAAACCTGGGTACCGTTCGGATTGAACGCTGCGCTATTAGGCTCACTCCCGACCGTAATTTTGCCCAATTCCACCGTACCGCTTTCCAAATTCACCACATCAACTTTGCCAGTATTGAAGCTTGTAATATAGGCTTTCTTTAATATGTCAGTAGTAGCCGCAGAAGCGGCATTAAAATTACCTAACAAAGTTGAAATCATACATAGAATAGCTACCACTGCCACAAGCTTCATTTTTTCTTTTCTAAACATTTTGTTCCCCCCTGATCGTTTCGCAAAATGAATTTTAAAACGTTGAATCTAAACATGACCCCGCTTTCCACGTTTGATGGTTTACATAAATTTCTATATATCTCTAGTAGTGCTATCTACTGTCGCTACTTACGTGTTTCTGCTCATCCTAGTTATAAATCGGGATTGAAACGCTCGATTTGCCAGAACTCCCAACAGTATCGCTTGATTCACTCGCCCCATATTGCCTCCCCCCATTGCAATACATTCTATTCTATCAAACTGTTCTCACAAAATTCTCACAAAACCACGAATACTGTCGAAAAAACAAAAAGAGACTATCCCCTAATAGATTGTTCAACTGGGAATAATCACTTTCTTATTAATCCAGTATTCAGTTTTCGGTAAAAACGGTCGAACAAGAACAACTTTGCCCACTATTTTACCCCCATACATCGACTTGCCGACCTACTCCAAATATGACGCCTTCTGGCTTCTCAGCTCCTGCGGCGGCTCCAGCCCCAGCTCCTTGCGATAAGAAGCCTCGAACCGCGCGTAATGCCTGACGATTTTCTCCTTGTCCCCACTGCTTGCATAGATGCTCAACAAAGTCTGATTCATCTCCTCATGCAGGGGATACATGTTCAAATACGAATCAATCTTCTGCTCCGCCTTTTTCCAATCCTCCCTGGCGAGATCCTGTTGGACCAAACTGCGTACAAGCGATGTATACTGTTTGCAGAATACTTCCTCCAGCGGAGCTTTCCAGAAGTAATCTTTTCTATCCAGCAGCGGACCTTTGTAGAGCGAGCATACATGTTCCGCTTGCGCCGCATCCTGAAGTCCTCCCGCAAGAGAAAAGTCATACCGCTCATATTCCAGCACATCGTACGTTCGATCCGATGGTTCCAGCATGTATCCTTCGTTCGTTTTCTGGATCTCCATGCCGATCTCTTGCTCTTTCAACAGCTTCTTTAAACGATACATCGTGTTGTGCAAATTATGCGACGCACGGTCCTCGCTCATATCCGGCCACAGCAATTCCGCTAATCGCCACTTGTTGAGATCCTGACCCGGATGACAGAGGAAATAAGCGAATAACTCCTCCGTCTTGCGTGTCGGAAAGCGGATTAGCGATCCTTCCCGACTTCGGACCTCGAATCCTCCGAAGCACCGAATCGAGGCAAGCCCCACCCGCTTTTCAGCACCGCTGACAGGTCGATGCAGCTTGACCAACCGGTTGGTGACCCGCTCGATCGCCGCGGGTGTCACGGGCTTCAAAATATAGTCGAAGGCATAAACCTTGAATGCATCCAGCGCATAATGCTTGTAAGCCGTCACGAAGATAATTTTCGTTTGCTCCGACGCTTCGTTGATATTTTCCGCGAGTTCCAGCCCATTCATCTTTGGCATTTCCACATCGAGGAAAGCAACGTCCGGACGCAGCTCAGGAAGGCTGGCCAGCGCCTCAAGCGAGCTGGTAAAAGCACCTATGATCGTAAAGTACGGGTTTTGCCCGATGACATATTTCATTAAATTCAAAATCGGTATTTCGTCCTCCACAATGACCGCACTAAACAACCTCGCTCCTCCTCCGTTTACCCGAACCGATCTTTTCGTTATTCCTTACAGGCAAATACATCGTTATTTTAGTTCCTCTTCCCCTATCGGAGCTGATGTTTAGCGTTGCCCCTGGCAGAGAGTCCAGACGCTTGCGGATATTATGGATGCCGATGCCACAATCCTGCAGGTCTCCTTTGGACATGCGGTCCAACAGACCCTCCGGTATGCCGACGCCGTCGTCTTCGACTACCACCCGGATATATCCGTCTTCCTCGTTGATCGCAAGCGTCACCTTGCCGTGTCCTTCCTTCTCGAACAAACCGTGCCGAATCGCATTCTCGACAAAAGGCTGGATGCATAAAGAAGGAATTTCCAAATGCCCTATACGGTTATCGTAGTGAAAGTCGTAGTCGAACCTCTCTCCGAAACGGGCTTTCTCAATCTCGACATACGCCTGGATCAACTCCATTTCTCGGTAGAGAGGGACGAACAGCGTAGAAGAATCCATGTCCAGGATGTAGCGCAAGTACTGACTAAGCATCGATAACAAGTACGCAGCTTTTTCCCCGTCCGTATAGCAAAATGAAATAACGCTGCTCAAGGCGTTGTAGAGAAAATGCGGTTTGATCTGCGCTTGATGAAACGCCAGCTCATTGCGAATCGCTTCTTGGAGTGATGTTTTCACAGCGATCAGGGTTTGGATCCTGGCAATGAGCGTTTCCGCCTCAAACGGCTTGGTCAAATAATCGTTCGCCCCGGCCCGGAAGCCGAGCGCAATATCCTGCGGCGTATCCTTAACCGTTGCGAACAAAATGGGTAGGTCGAGAATGGAGTAGCTACTGCGCAGTCTTTGACACAACTCAATGCCCGAGATCCCCGGCATCATCACATCGAGAATGACAAGATCGATTTGCGGGTACTCTTCTATTTTCTCCAATGCTTCTTTTGCCGAGAAAGCGGTAACAACATTGTAGCGGTGCCGTTTCAAAATATTCAACAAGGTGTGGATATTGGAGGCTTCATCGTCAACAATCATTACGGTACGCTCGTGTCCATTCCAAATATTCAGCTCCTGATCCTTATCGGTATATCGCTGCTGCTCCTCCAACGCATATGCCGTTTCACGATTAGCCGGTACTTTGACAGCGCTTGGCAATGTAAACGTCATACGCGTGCCTTGACCGACCTCCGACCAATCCACCCGAATTTCTCCACCCATCCGTTCGACCAACTTGCGGCTAATGTACAAACCAACGCCCATTCCTGTATATCCATCCTTCGGCAGAGGCCCATCAAGTTGCTCAAAATATTCGAAAATCACAGCATGCTTATCCTGGGAAATCCCTGTTCCGGTATCCTCGACGGAAATCGTTACGGTTCCCTGGGCAACGCTTGATACCACCTTGATCGACCCTTTGTCTGTATGCTTAATGGCATTGCTAACCAAATTGTACATAACTTGACGCAGACGATTCTCGTCCGCTTGTACCCAGACGTCGGGACCGACTTGATTATCCAGTTGCACAGCTTTGCCCAAAAGCTCAAATTGCAGTACATCGAATACAATCTGTGTTACCATTCTGGCATCCACAGCGGTCGGATGCAGACCCAGTTCCCCATGCCTCAAGCGGGTAACATCGACTAAATCGTGAATGAGCATGGACAGCTTGATAGACGTATCCTTGATCAGCGAAAGATTCCGTTTTTGCTTCGGCGACAGATTTTTTTCCTCATCATCCAGCAAATAAGACGTCATATTCAGGATGCCATGCAGTGGAGTCTTGAGCTCGTGGGATGTGTTCATCAAAAACTCGTCCTTGAGCTGATTGGAAACCGTCAATTGATAGGAAAGTAGCTCCGTCTTCTCATAAGCATTCGAGAATCGAACCACGAGCAGGATATTCATGATGATGATGAAACAAACTACTCCGAGTTTTCCCACCAGATCGGTCGAAACTATATTCTCCGAATAGAGGCTTCCGTCCACCAAAAAGATCATCATCGAAACGCTTCCGCCAATAAAAAGCATTAATTCCTTCCGATCGGATGAGCCGCCTTGGCTTTGAATGTACAGATATGCCATTCTGCCAATAATGTATAGGAAAACGATGATTAAGTAAAAAAAGAAAACGTATTTTCCCTGGATATGCACACGATAAGGCAACACGACAACCGCCGTAATATATAGGCCTAATGGAGCCAGTATCAGCTTCATCATCCGAGACGACATGAGGCGGGCTTCAACTGAACTGAAAAACAGGATGAGCACCACAGCGCCGACAAATTCGCTTAAATCTAGCAGCTTGTAAGCAATATCAAAAGGGAGACCAGGCAGTACCCTCTGTAAAATCTTTTCGCCAAAAAGTGCTTTTTCCAATAAAAGGAGCAGCAAATACAGCCCGCTGAGCCAATATGTTCTCTCTCTTCGCCCTAGCAGGAAGAAGCTGAGATGATACACGCCAAACATGCCAAGAATCAATATAATTCCGATATCGGTGCCGATCTGTATACTGTTTAGCTTCATCACATCTTCAGCCAATCCGAATGGGATCGAGCCAGCAATACCACCGGTGACAAATACGTAGTTAGACACTTGAATTACAATGTCGATTTCTTTGGCATCCGTGTGAAAAAACACACTGTAGGGCGTATTTCCAGGCTGATGCTCCTTGATATCGACTGCTGGGCGCCCACTTTCGCCTTCTAACTTGCCGTTAATGAACAATCGATGGGAAAGGCGAATACTCCTTATTTTTAAACCTAAAACTTCATCCGTATCTTTAATCAGCACTTTCAACCGGTACGTACCATACCCTGTTCGGTTCATACCGCCATTCGCTGATTTTCCTTTCCACGTGCCAGGTACGGATAAATACGAGACCTCTTTACGCGTCCCTTCGTGAAAATCGGCAGGCTCTAGTAGTTCACCTTCATAAAATTCCCACTCTCCATCCAGGTTAACCCATCCCTGCTTGTGGAAATCCCAATTCGACAAATCCAGTACTCCCCGCTTCGCAGGCGATATGTCCTGATTTGGTATCGTTTGGGAATAAATAGCGACGAACAACACAATGGAGAGCGAAAAGATCAAGCCAATTCCGATGGCCTTGCGATATTGCCCCCTTTTGATACATGGCTCCCCCTCGGAATTCATTTCAACACTTTTCATTCTATACATTACGTACTTCACAAAAAATCACAAGACTGATATAAGTGACATGCTACAAGTTGTGGATTTGTACGATGGAGGCGAACCTCGTTGTACCCCGTTCCACGTATTTTACGAAGATACCGGTTGCTCCTGCGGCGCTCTCTGTACCAACGCTTTGCCCAGAAACTGCCGTGTCCGTTCTTCCTTCGGATTGGTGAAAAACTGCTCTACCGGCCCTTGCTCCACGATCACGCCATGCTCCATTAGCACGACCCGATCCGCGACATCTCTCGCAAAGCCAAGCTCATGCGTGACGATAATCATCGTATTGCCTTCACTCGCTACCTTTTGAATGACCGAAAGCACTTCATCCACCAGCTCGGGGTCGAGTGAGGACGTAGGTTCGTCGAACAGCAGCACCTGCGGATTCAGCGCCAAGGCGCGGGCAATCGCCACACGTTGCTGCTGTCCACCCGAAAGCTGGGCAGGGTAGTAGGTCATGCGATCCTTCAACCCGACCTTTTCCAAAATGCCTTCACTGATCTCCCTCGCCTGCTTGCGATCCAGCTTTTTGACACTAGTCAGGCCGATCATGACATTGTGGAGAGCATTCAAGTTTTTGAACAGTTGATATTGCTGGAATACCATCGCCGTTGCCGTACGCAGTCCAAGAATGTCCTTTTTCCCCGCCTTGGCTGCATCCACCTTCACGCCGTCGATCTCAATGACACCACTGGTCGGCTGCTCCAAAAAGTTGATGCTGCGCAGCAGCGTAGACTTGCCCGATCCGCTTGGCCCTAGAATAACCACGACTTCTCCCTTGCCTACGGTCAGATCTATACCCTTCAACACATGATGCTGTCCAAAATGCTTATGAATTTGATGAAGTTGAATCATGCCCTTACTCACTTCTTTCGTAAATTCGAATACGCTTCTCCAGCACGACAAGCCCACGCTCAATAATGATGCACACCAGCCAGTAGATCAGGGACACCGCAACGTATACCTCAAAAAAGGCCAGCGCACGTGCGCCCATAATTTTGGCCTGTCCCATCATATCGACAACACCAATCATAAAGATAAAAGACGTATCTTTCACCGTACTAATCAGCGTGTTCCCCAAATTGGGCAAAGCCACCGTCAATGCCTGTGGCAGCACAATTTTAAGCATAATCTGTGTTTGGCTCATACCAATGGAATTGGCCGCCTCAAATTGCCCCCGGTCCACCGAATGAATCGCCGCCCGGAACGTCTCCGACAGATAACCCCCGAGATTTAGTGAAAATGACAACAATGCGAAAACCTCGGGTGGAATCACGTAGATATTTAATTGCTGTAAGAAACCGTATTCGCTCTGAAAATAATATAAAAACTTGGGTATTCCATAATATACGAGAAATAACTGCACAATGAGCGGTGTTCCCCGAATGTACGAGACATACAGCGTGGACAGTTGTGCCAATACAGGCACCTTGTATATCCGAATTAAGGCCGTCCCCAACCCGATGATTGAACCCAGCAGCATGGACAAAAATGCAATCCATAGCGTAACGGGGAGATATTCCACGATCCGGGGAAGGCTTTTCAGCATATAATCAAGGTCAAATAGCTTTTCCATATGAACCCCACTTTACCCTTTGCATTGTTGTTACTGCGGGATATATTCCCCGCCTGTCCATTGTTCAGACAGCTTTTTCAGCGTTCCGTCCGCTTTTAGTTCCTTAATGATCGGGTCGATTTTGGCTTTTAACTCTTCGCCCTGCTTATCCTTTTTGAACACCAGGTTGATGTTATCGCTTTGCACCGACCCGCCCACAGCTTCGACCTGCAAGCCTTCCTTCTTGATCGTAGCAGCCGTCATGACTGGATCATTCACATAAGCATCCACCCGGCCATTTTGCACATCCTGAAGGTTGTCGGATGAAGTGCCCGTGTCATTGTATTTTAAAATAATTTTATTGCCGTTCTTTGCATTGTATTGTTCCAGTAATTGAGTGTAGGAATCCCCTATGGAAGCAGCTACCTTCTTGCCTTCCAAATCCTTGAGAGAGTGTATATCCGTTCTACCTTTTTTCACGATAATGACGGATTGCGCCTGAAAGTAGGATTCATCCGAGAACAAATATTTTTGCTCACGCTCAGGATTTTTGGCGACTTCATCCGCTACGACCTGAGTTTTATTCGATTCCAGTGCCAGGAAAATGCCGTCCCAGCCGGAAGGTACAAACTCAAACTTGTAGCCGTCCAGCTTCTTGTCAATTGCCTTGATGACGTCCACATCGTATCCAGTCAACTCATTTTTATCATTCGTAAAAGCAAACGGCGGGTAGTCATTTTGTGTGCCCACATAAATCACCTTATCCCCTGATGCTGCTTCCTTCGAGGAACACCCGCTCAAGGCCCCCGTCAATAACACGAGAGATAGGCCAATCGCTGCAACAAAAGCAGATTTCTTCATATATATGTATCCCTTCTTAACCCAAGTGATTTACTATGATTTTATATTATAGCTTTTTATTCAAATAATACAACAGGTAAACTTGATTTCGATGACTTATCCATGTATTTTACAAAAAAAGGACCCTTGCGGGTCCGCTGTCATCCATGAAACGGGAGACGGTCTGCTGGATGTTCCGGCAAAATGGACGAGATCAGCCGTTGCACAGCAGGATGAGCGGATTCAAAAATCCGGTCCTTGTCATCACAGCGCTCGATCAATTTCCCCTGCTCCATTACAGCAATGCCATCACAGACAGCATAAGCCGCCCGAATATCATGCGTGATGAACAGATACGACAATCCAAACGAAGATTTCAGTTCTCCCAATAGGGATAAAATGTGCATCTGGTGAACCATATCCAGGCTGCTGACGGACTCATCCAGAACGATTAGCTTTGGTTTGAGCGCAATCGCCCGTGCAATATTGATCCGCTGCAATTGTCCGCCGCTGAATTGATGCGGATATTTATTCCGATCCTCCGGCTTGAGACCAACCCGTTCCAGCAGGTTTTCGACCGTTCTCCTTTGCTCCTGCACCGATAACCGTTCGTAATTGTCCAGAGGCTCCCCGATAATCTGCCCGGCGGTCATCCGGGGATTTACAGCCGAATAGCAGTCCTGAAATACGACCTGCATATCCCGTCGCAGTCCCCTGCGGACTTGTTGGCTTCCATTATAAATGTCCTGACCCTGGAACAGCACCTGACCCTCCTGCGGCTTCTCCAGCCCCAGAATAACCTTGCTCAGCGTGCTTTTCCCCGCTCCACTGGTTCCAAGCAAGCCCAGACAAAATCCGCTCTCTATAGTAAGTGACACGTCAGTCAGCACAGGGGGGCGTGGTTCGGAGCGGCCCAACCATTTGCGCCTTCTATAGCTATGAGTTACTTCCTTCACTTGTAGCACGCGTATTCGCTCCCCTTTTGAAAGTGTCCAACCGGCGACTAACCTCCTAGCCGATTTATGCCCCGAAGGGACAACTTGGGTCTGGCATGCAGCAGCATTTTTGTATATTCATCCTGCGGGTCGTCGAACAACTGATGAACCTCCGCCTGCTCAACGATACGTCCCCGCTGCATGACTGCCACTTCATCCGCCATTTGGGAAATGACGCCCAGATCATGCGAGATCAGCAAAATGGAAGTGTCGTATTCCGTACGCAAGCGATCCAGCTCTCTCAGAACCTGTAGCTGATTGATCACATCGAGCGCCGTCGTCGGTTCATCCGCAATAACCACTGCTGGCCGCAGGCACATGGAGATGGCGATCATGACCCGTTGCAGCATCCCGCCACTCAACTGAAACGAATAACGCTTCATCAGCTTGGCCGGATCGGGCAGATTCATGTTTTCCAAAGCCGATATAGCAAGATCACGGGCCTGTCGTGTGGTCAATCCGGTGTGCGTGCGAATCGTTTCCATAAACTGAGCCCCGATCGTATGCACCGGCGTAAAAGCGCTCATCGGATTCTGCATAATAAACGCGATTTCCTTGCCCCGAATACGCCGCATCTCCTCGGCTGCCATTCCGTTCAGCTCGCGCCCGTTCAGACGGACACTGCCTTTCACGTCCATCGTCTGGCGATCCAGCAACTGGAGCAGCGCATTACAGGTTACCGTTTTGCCGCTTCCACTCTCGCCGACAACACCCAGAACCTGTCCCTTTTTCAGTTCAAAATGGATCGGCTCCAGCAGAAACACCGCCTCTGCGTCGGTTTTGAGCTTCACCTGCAAGCCGTTGACCTCCAGCACCTTCGACTTCGCCCTGTCGTCCATCGTTGTTTTCACTCCTGTTTTACTGACGTTTGGCAATTCCGTATCGGTCAGACAGCGCTTCTCCCAATAGATTGAAGGCCACCACCACCACCAGAATCATGACGCCCGGATAGATCATTAATTCCGGATGACTGCGGATGTATCCCGTTCCCTCATGAATCATCGCTCCCCATTCAGGAGTCGGCGGCTGAATGCCCAGACCGAGGAATGACAACGCGGAAATGTCCATGATTGCCCAGCCCATCTCCAGCGTACCCATGACCACAATCGGACGCAGCACATTCGGAATGATATGCCGCCGGATAATGGCCCCTGAGGAGGACCCGCTAATCCGTGCAGCAGCTATAAAATTCCGTTCTTTCAGACTGACGACCATATTGCGGCACATTCTGGCATAATACACCCACTGTACCATCATCAAGGCAAGCAGCACCTGCATGAGGCCTGGCCCAAAAATGCCGACAATCCCCAGCACCAGCACCAGATTCGGAAACGCCATAATCCCTTCGCAAAACCGCATCAGCACACTATCGACCCAGCCGCCCAAATAACCTGCAACCGATCCAATCACGACACCCATGCTAAGCGAGGACAGTGAAATGAGTGTCGCAAAGCCAAGCGAAATCCGTGCTCCATACAGCAGCCGGGACAGATTACACCGACCCAAATGATCGGTTCCCAGCCAATATTCTTTTGAAGGGCCTTCCAGCTTGTGCAGTAAATTGACTTTAACGGGATCATGGGGAGCCAGCCACGGGGCCAGCGCCATAATGATAAAAAGAACCACTAGCACTATAGAACAGACCACGATCACCTTTTGACCCTTGAACATTGTACGCAACCTTATCATCACCGCTCTGCTCGTCCCTTCGCTGAAATTCGGGGGTCCATATACAAATGCACCAGATCAACGAGCAAATTGCATACGATGAACAGGCAGGCCGCCAAAAACACATAGCATTGTATGACGGGAATATCCCGATTAAAAATCGCTTCCACAAAGTAACGGCCAAACCCGGGCCATGAAAACACCTGCTCGACAATAATCGTTCCGGTCAGCAGCTTGCCCAGATTCATGCCCATACCGGTAATCAGCGGGGTAATGGCAATTTTGAGCACATGCTTGAGCATAATCACCCGCTCACGAATTCCTCTGGTTCTCGCATACTGGACATACGTTTCCTGAAACTGCTCCAATACACTGGAACGCAGCAGGCGCGTATATAGAGCAATCAGAACCAGCGACAGGGTCAACGTAGGCAGCACCAGATGCTGCCACGTTCCCCGGCCCTCTACAGGCAGCCAGTCCAGCCGAACGGAGAAAAAGAAAATCAACAGATATCCCAGCCAGAATTGGGGAATAGACGCTCCAACATATGAAATCCCTCGACTAAGCATGTCGATCCAGCCATTTCTACGTATCGCGGCCAGTACGCCCAGCGGGATACTCACCACGATAGATAGCACCATGCTGCTCAAGGCCAGCTCGACAGTGGCAGGCAACCGAACCTTCACCTCATCCCACACCGGCTTGTTTGTCAGGTACGAAGTACCGAAATCCAGCCGACTGATTCTTTGCAGCGTCTGCATATACTGTGTCAGCAAAGGCTGATCCAGTCCGAATTCATGCCGCTTCTGCTCCAGAATTTCCGGAGTAGGATAAATATGAGCAGCCGTCAAATAGGCCTCGGCCGGATCAACCGGTGAAATATGAATGAGTGCAAAGGTAACGAGGGTGGCAAAGAGAACAATAGGAATGACCGCTACCATTCGCTTCCCGATATAGCTGATCATGAGTTGTCCTCCTATCCTGTAAACGATCGTTATTCTCCGGTTTTAACTACTTTCCGATTTCAATTCCCTCAAACGGATTTTCATCCCGATTGGCCGGGAATACAAAATTAGTAATCTTTTTCTGATATACCGCAGTTTTCTTAATATACGAAATAGGCACAATGGCAGATTGCTCCTGAAGCGTCTTCAGAATCGAACCATACAGCTCTTGACGCTTGGTTTCATCTGTCGATGAGAGCGCCTCGTGTACCTGCTGATCCAGCTCCTTCTTCATCGGAAGAGCGCTTAGCGTCTCGGAAATGCCGAAACTCTTCTTGGCAATGACGTTAATAAAGGAATGCGGATCATAAGGCGCGCCGTAGTTGTACCAGAAGTACAGATCAAACTGATTGGATCTAAGCCGCTTGATTTGAACTGTCAGCTCCAGCCCAGTCAGGTTCACCTTGACCCCCAGTTCTCCCCATTCCGCCTGAATGGTTTCGGCCATCGCCTTTTGGATCGGATCGGTTTTATCAAAAATCAGCTCAAAATCCAGCTGTTGTCCGTTCTTCTCTCGTACTGTACCGCCTGCGGGCAGCTTCCAGCCAGCCTCATCCAGCAATGCTTTGGACTTTTCCACATCATAGTCAACGGGCTGTAAGTCCACATTTGTATACGGATAGTTTTTGGATAAAACGGTATCCGCTTTTTCCTCCAACCCCGAGGTTACCCCTTCCACCATCGCCTGCTTGTTAAAGCCATGCTGGAGCGCCAGACGTACCCGAAGGTCTGCCAGCTTGGGATTGGACGAGTTGAGCAACAGACTTCTTGTACCGACAGGCTCGGACAACTTGGTGACATACTGATCTGTGTCGCGAAGCTGCTTGAAAGCATCCAAACTGATGACGCCCTCACCGTAAATCAAATCCAGATCGCCTTTCTCAAAAGCCAGCACACGTGTTTCGCCATCGGGAATGATTTTCACCGTAATTTTATCGACCTTCGGTGCAGTACCCCAATAATTTGGATTACACTTAAAGGTTGCATATTCATCTTGCTTGTATTCATCCAGCATCCAAGGGCCTGTGCCTATAGGTTTCTTGATCCCTTTGGACGTATCTCCATCATCCGGGAATCCGGCTTCACCCAGAAAACGGAACGGGCGAACAACAGACAAGTCCTGAAGCAACGGATAGTATGGCTCTTTGAGCGTCATTCGGAAAGTGCTGTCATCTACAGCTTCGGTTTTGTCGAGAACGCCTACCACACCAAGCCAACTGTGCATTTTCTCATTTTTCATGACAGCGTCAAAGTTCTTTTTGACAATAGCCGCATTAAATGGTGTGCCATCTGAAAACTTAACGCCTTTGCGCAGATTGAACGTATATATTTTACCGTCCTTGGAAATAGACCAGGATTCAGCCAAAGCAGGCTCCAGCTTGCCTCCTTGCTTGTAACTGACTAACGGCTCATAAATCATGGATTGAGCAAAAAGTTGGGAAGGATTGTATACGTGAGGATTCATCGTACCAATGTCGCGCGGCCACGATAGCGTGATCGACTTTTCATTGGCAGCTCCGTCAGTTGAGATGGATGCAGGTGTGTTCTTCTGCTTCGCGCAGCCGAAAATAACGGATAATAAGAGGAGCGCCACCAACATAAGGGTGGCAGTCTTTCGGTGTCGAACGGACATCAATGGATTTCCCCTTTTCTATATATGTGATAATGATTATCATAATCATATTTAGAATAGGTACTACATCCCGTTTTGTCAACACTATTCGACAAGCTACACTCTAATTTATTTTAAATTTATATAATATCAAATATATGGATCAATATTCCATATTTTGAAACAAGATACGTGTGTATTCATGCTGTAGCAGGTGTTCATCCCATTCCCTAAATACCTCCACGATTTCCCCCTAATGCATGACGGCAATCCGACCACAAAACTGCTGCGTGGATTGAAGATTATGGGTGATAAAAAGATAGGACAGCTGGCGCTCCACCTGCGCTCTCTTGAGCATGTCCAGCACAGAAGATTGCGCTGCCGTATCCAGATTGGCGACCGATTCGTCGAACAAGATGATATCCGGTTCCACCGCCAGCGCTCTGGCAATACACATCCGCTGCTTTTGCCCGCCGCTTAGCTGCGATGAGTATTTCTCCAGACAGTCCGTGTCCAGCCACACCCATATATGCCCCTGCGTAACGCCGATCCCCGACTCCAGCATACCCGCGATCGCATGCGCGGTCAGACTCTTGCCGCATCCGCTCGGCCTGGTCAGGGCCACAATTTCCCCCGGATATACGGAAAAGCTGACATCCCGGAGCAACGGTTGATTGTTACTTATCCGCATTATTTTCCCATTCGCGCCCGGTTTCCTACCTGCGTCCGCACCTGTTGCTGCTCCAATACGTGTACCCGTTCCTCCCCCTATCCCTGTTCCCTCGCCTGCTTCTGCACCTGTTTCCGTCCCAGCGGCTGTTCCTGTGCCTATGCGACATATCTCCAGATGTTCCACGTGCAACAGTGGCCTGCACCCTGCCATATCCCCTTTCATATGCCCTGTCCCATCCTTCATTTCGCCGCCACCTTTTCCGAAAAACGGTCGCCCAGAAGCTGGCAAGCAAGCACAAACAGCATAATCGCCAAGCCCGGAAAAATCATGAGATGCGGCGCCACCTGAAAATAAGAGGTTGTATCATGCAGCATCACGCCTCATTCCGGCTTAGGCGGCTGTACACCCAACCCAAGAAAGGAAAGTCCGGCAACCATAGCACCACTCGCCCGATGTCCCAGACCGCATACACAAGCAGCTGTGGCAGCACCTGCGGCAACACATAGCCTCTTAGCACGCGTACATCGGAATTACTGGATAAACGGGCATATCGGACATAGTCCTCCTGACAAGCTTTTTGAACAAGGGTGTGAATATACCGAGCATACCCGGCTCACACCTACTTTCTTCCTTTATTCTTTTTCATTACGATTTAGACCTATATTATTTTGTTGTTACTGCTTCATGCTGCTTCATAAATAATCAGTTTCTGGATAAACCCATGCTAAAAAGCCGGAAAAAGAGGTTTTTCCCTCTCTCTCCGGCTGCCTTTGCTTATTCCTAATCATTAAACCTTCTACGGAACCTCCGACACCGTCACGCCTTTGACCGATTCGTCTTGTTTTTTCGTTAAAACGATGTTCAAAACAATCGCCGTAATCGAGCCGGATACGATGCCATTTTGAAGTAGCATTTTGGCAAAGCTCGGCAGTTGATCGAACATTTGGGGCAGTACGGCAGAGCCGAGGCCCACCGCAATACTGCATGCCGCGATCAGCAGATTGCTTTCCTTCCGTAAATCCACTTCCGACAAAATAGACATGCCCGATGCAGCAACCGAACCGAACATGACGATCATCGCCCCGCCCAACACAGCATTAGGAATCACTGTCGTCAAGGCAGCCAGCTTAGGCAGCAAACCAAGAACAACCATGATACCACCCGCAGCAAAAATAACGTTCCGCGATTTGACGCGTGTCAGCGAAATCAGGCCAACATTTTGCGAGAATGCCGTGTAAGGAAACGCATTAAAAATACCCCCGAGCATAATCGCAAGTCCTTCGGAGCGCAGACCATTGACGATTTGCTTCTGCTCCACCCTTTGATCAATCGCCTTGCCTACTGCCAAATAAACGCCCGTAGACTCGACCATGCTGACAATATTAACGATAATCATCGTACATACTGCCATAATGCTAAACTCAGGCTTACCAAAATAAAACGGCTGCGCAACAACTACCCAAGACGCTTGCGCCACTGGAGCAAAATGCACCATTCCCATCGCATAAGCAACCACCGTACCCGCAAACAGACCGATGAGCACGGAAATCGAGCGCAAAAAGCCTTTTGCTAACCGATTCACAAGCAAAATAACCAGCAAAGTAACTAACGCCAGCAACAAATTACGCGGCTGTCCAAAATCCGCACTTCCCTGACCCCCTGCTACATTATTCATCGCCACCGGGATGAGAGACAGGCCGATAATCGTAACCACCGACCCCGTAACCACCGTCGGGAAAAAGCGTAGCAGCTTGCCATACAGCGGTGCCGCGAGCACCACGAATATACCGGATAAAATAATGGCCCCGTACGCGGTCGCCAAATTCGAGGTCGACGCAATCGCGATAATCGGCCCCACCGCCGTAAACGTACAGCCTAAAATGACAGGCAATCTACTGCCGAAAAACCGCGTGCCCATAATCTGTAATAACGTAGCGATCCCGCAAGTGAACAAATCGGCAGCCACCAGATAGGCCATCTGGGCTGGCGTCAGGTGCAATGCTCCCCCTACAATTAGAGGGACGGCAATCGCTCCAGCATACATCGCCATCACATGCTGGAAGCCCAGCGCGAATAACTTTTGTTTGCTTAGCATCCCATATTCTCCTTGACTGAACGGATCACCGTATCATCTTCTTCTATAAAATGAACTTCGCCGGGTGCCATCGAAGCGATACGTGCAAGAGAACGTACGGCAATGCCTCTTTGCTCCAGCAGTCCACGGCCTTCCTGAAAGCTCTTTTCAATCACGCAGCCAACCCCGGCCAGCTCCGCTCCTGCTTCCTTCACAATATCCGTAAGTCCGACCAATGCTGCACCGGTCGCCAGGAAATCATCCACGATCAGCACATGGTCGCTGGCATCGAGATATTTTTGGGAAATGCTCACCTGATAGGTTTCCTGCCGTGTAAACGAGTGAACCTCAGCGAAATATACCTGCTCGTTCAGCGTGATTGCCTTCTTTTTCTTCGCATAGATGAACGGAACTCCCAATGCAATGGCTGTAGCCATGGCAAACTGAATACCGCTTGCTTCTATCGTAAGCACCTTCGTAATGGGAGCACCGCCGAACAGACGTGCGAACTCCTTACCAATCTCCAGCGCCAATGCTGTATCTACCTGATGATTCAAAAATGAATCTACCTTTAATACCGTGTCGGATAAAATCTGTCCCTCTTGACGAATACGCTCCTCCAAAACTTTCATTATACGGGTATCGCTCCTTCTTTACTTTAAAATAGAATAAGAACGGACAAAACCAAAAAAAAGACAGGCTCCCTTGATACTTTAGTAAAGTTTTTCCTGATGGATTCACTGGAAGACAACACACCAATATGGACTTACATAATAATCAGAAAGGAAGAGACTGTTGGAATGTTTTATCGGATAGCCAATTCTTTGTATCTGATGGTGATCTACAAAATAGAGTTATCGCAAAAATCAGAGCTGGGGAAATGGTAACTCTAAGGTAATTAGGATATTAGCATAAAATCAACATGGAGACAGAGACAACATCAACTGTCTCCATTATACTTTAGTATAAGAAAGGGGAACTTAAAATGCGTAAAGTTTTACCCATATTTATTTTTATACTTATAGTAAGTGGCTGTGGTCTTTTCAAAAGTGCTCCCCTACCCAGCATGACTGCAAAGTCTGATGATACGGAAATCCCAACGGTTTTAGTTTCCTATTTATGGGGTGCAAAGACTCAGTACGGTAGCCCTTGGGAAATTATGCAACCAAAGCCTGCTGTTACTGTGCCGAAAGGTGCAACTATAAATCTTGTATTCGATTCTGAGCCCGAAGAGGTAGCTGCTAGTGAAATTCTAAATAAAAAGGACTTTAAAGATATTGATGTAAAAGATAAAAAAATAATTGTCCCGGAAACAAATGGTGATCATATTATTTTTGTCTATTCAACATGGGCTAATGATAGAACCGCAGAGTATGCCTTAAAGATTCGTGTAAATGAGTAAACAAAATGTGCTAGTACCTTGACCAATTCTGATTTTATCTTTAAGCTCTCCATTCATAAGAAATTTAGGAGGACTTGGAGATAAACAAAGAATACGTGGTTCACTCCTTTATGCCGATTCCATGTGGCGCAAAAAAGATAGCACGAGTACGCTGGCATAGGTTCCAGCAGCGATGCAGGAGAACAACCGTGTACGGTGGCTCTCCTTTTTTTATGACCTGATCCTAATTCCTGCTTGGTTCTCAGACCTTTCAACGCTATAATAGGCATCAAACCAACAGGAAAGGTACGTGAAACGAATGCTGCGATTCAATGCGATACGTACGGGCTATCTGCTGGGCATCTCACTGGTACTGGCCGCGATCATTTATTTTTTCGCCTCCAATTGGGGTGGGCTGGATCGAACGGTCAAGATTGTGCTGGCTGCTGCGCTTATCGTTCTGTTCTATGGCTTGTCCTTTGTATTTGCACGTATACGCGCCGTTCCCGGTCAGCAAGCCTTTCTGTCGAATATATTTCTGGTGGCTGGCTGTATAGCCTTTGGCATTTCCGTGGCGTTGCTCGGTCAAATATACAATTCCCACGCGGACAGTTACGGGTTGTTTTTGGTTTGGTCGGTTCCGGCTCTGTTACTTAGCTTGATCACCCGCTACAATCCTTTTTATATACTGTCTTATGTACTGATTCATCTCGGTTTGTGGCTTTATTTTTATCCTACGATGCAAAGTACGTCTTATAGCGAACTGGAATCGTTGTCCATTGCCGGAGTGTTCGCACTGGTCAATCTCGTGTTGTTTCTATTGACGTTCCTCCATCGTCTAAGCTCTGAACCACTGAAATATATGAGCTTTATCGCTTTCCATATAGCCTTGCTGACGATGACCAACTCTTTTGCATTGGATGGATATGGTCTCGTTATGAACATACCCTGTATCGCTGTAATCGCTATTGGATTTTATGTGTTTACCAAGGTCCGACTGAGTAAAACGCTGCTCACCTTGAATGCATTGGCGGCCTCCGCTTTTGCTGTCTTTAAATTTATCGAGTTGGCAGAAGCGTACTCTTCATCGCTGTTCTTTGTCTTTGGATTGATTTTTGTGGCGCTGCTGTTGACGGGTAATGTATGGTTTTTCCGTTATTTGAATCGTTTGGGGAAATCATCGCCGGAGGATGGAGCAATAACCAACGAGGAAAAACGGGATGCTGCGGAGTCTGATACACAGACATCGGACATGAGTGCATCGGAGTCTGAAACAGCGGTTCCCGAAGAACGTAGCAGTGAATGGATCAGCAAAACCGTATCCCGCGTGATCAAAGTGGTTGGAGTGCTAATTGGAAGTATATCCCTGATCGGACTGATTAACATTAGCACGAATGTAAACCACACCGAATATGTACTGTTGGGTGTGTCGCTGCTGCTTATGATCTCGATGATTGCCATTCCGGAATCCAGGCTGGATTCTGTAATACGTTATACCCTGTTGACGATCAGTTATATTACAGGCTGGGTGGCTATTTTATGGTCAGATCAGACGTTGCTTTCGGTATTATTTCTGATCGTTTCCATCGCCGGATGGTTTCGCTCCAAGGGGAAAAGGCCGCTCTTTTTTACCTATACCTTTGTAAACCTGAATTTGGCGACCATTCTATTTCAGCAGTTTCAGGAGTGGGATTCTTGGAGCTGGTCCTTTGAGTCCATTATCCTTTCTCTTTTCTTGGTCAATGCTGTGCTGTATGCAGCAAGTTATTGTATACCCAAGACGGCACCGCGGGTACACCTTCGGGATAGCTCCTTATTTTTCAGCCTGCTGTTTATGTTGTGGGCGACCTTTTTCAAGGATGTCATTCCACACTCTTATGTGCTGATTAACATACTTTATTTCGTTATCGTTACAAGTATGGTCTTTGCCTTCATCCGACTAAAACAAAGATCGGAGGCCATCACAAGCGTAGCGTTCTGGTTTATTTTTATTGGCTTCAAATACTATGATTTGTTGTGGACGCTACTGTATAAGTCCTATACGCTGGCGCTGCTGGGCATCATAGCACTCGGTATTACGTGGTGGGCAGATCGGCGGATGGCCCATAGCGGCAAGACAGCGTTTGATGCCGACCACCGCAGCTTTAGCTTCATGCGCTTAAGTCCGCTCCTGATTGCCATAGTCATCGTGCTACAGCTCGGTGTGATCGGCTATCAGACCGTGAGAAGTGAAACCCTGCTTGCCACAGGCGCTTCCATCAAGCTCAAACTAGCCCCTGTAGACCCTCACTCTCTGTTACAAGGCGATTATGTCATGCTGAATTACGATATCTCTACCCCTTTTTCGCAGGACAATTGGAACCGGGGCAAGGTTAAAGTCGTTCTCACGCCAGGCTCTCAGGGAGTATACATCGCTGACCGCCTGTATCAGGAGGGCGAAAAGCTGGCTAATCATGAGGTCATTCTGAATGGGCAATGGGATGGTTCACGTATTCAGTACGGTATTGAAAATTATTTCATCCCTGAGGGAACCGGGCGTAATGTTGAACAGAACGCTCATTATGCCTACATTCGGGTAAGCCAGAACGGGGATGCGTTGCTGGAACGGCTGTCAGACAGCTAACCGGAGATCATGGGGATTGTGTACCAAGTGGGATGCTATCCCACTGTTGTACGTCACTCCTGCATGATGCGAAGACCCCGTCGCCATTACAAAAAACAGGCTGAACCAAGCCCCTCCATTACTGGAGAACCACTTGGTTCAGCCTGTTTACTTGTACAGGACAGTCGAAGGACGTCCAGCATGATTGCCTTCATCCTACGCCCAGCCCCGCTTACGCGTCTCTCGACCATGCCACAATCCCTTGGATATCCTCCGGCTGAGTCCGGCAACAGCCACCAATCAGACGAGCTCCTGCTTCATACCATTGGCGGGCACTCTGTCCAAAAGACTCTGTACAAGCGGTACCGTGCCATGTTTTGGTGACCGGGTCATATGCCTCCCCCAGATTGGGGTACACCACCACAGGCTTATCCGTATTATTGCGCATTTCGTGGATGAGTGATGGGATGTAATGCGGCAAAGTACAATTAATACCTACAGCAGCCACTTGCTCATGTTCATCCAGCCATTCGGCGCACGCGGCGGCAGACTCTCCATTGCTGATGTGCTGCCCGTCCTTTGCACTAAAGCTGATCCAGGCATATGTGCCGGGAAATTCCTTCAGCAATCGGGCAATAGCCTTGGCTTCAACCAGACACGGTATCGTTTCACAAGCCAAAATATCCGCCCCAGCCTCGACGAGAGCCTTCATACGCGGCCTGTGAAACTCCACAAGCTGTTCCTCGCTCAGCGTATAATCACCTCGATATTCTGAGCCATCCGCCAAAAACGCCCCGTAGGGGCCAACAGAGGCCGCAATCAGCGGTTTGGGACGATGCTGTTGTTTTGCACCGGCCGTAGTGTCTGCCCAAAATTCATCCCGTGCCTGTACGGCAATCCGTACCGAGGACTGAATCAAATCCAGCGCTTCATTTTCGCTCAAGCCCCGTTTGACGTAGCCTTCAACGGTAGCCTGATAGCTCGCAGTGATCGCGCAGTCTGCACCCGCTTCAAAATAGTCTCTATGCACACGCTTGATCGACTCCGGGTACTCATGGAGTATTTTAGCCGACCATAAGCTGTCGTTCAGATCATGCCCGTGACGCTCCAGCTCCGTAGCCATTGCGCCATCCAGCACGATCAGCTGAAATTCGTCCAGTATATGTTGTATCGGATTCACGGGGTACCTCCTGCTCGTCTTTTCTATTTAACCCACTAATTAAGTGGGGTTTAATGATTTATATTATAACATGTATGTTGATGAGTACCTCTCATTTGCCCAATGATGTAACGTATAAATTTTTAAATTAGTTTCATAAGTTAAATTAATTAGATATTGTTCTTTTTTTCACAAAGTCATTTTTACTATAAAGGTGCAAACCAACCACTTTGGCCAAAAGATCAGGGAATTGCATAGTCACTTTTGTGAAAAAAGGTACAAGAGAGGGTTTTATCTATGTCTTTACTACAAATGATTACATCGACCTTAACAGATAATAATATTCTCAGTTCCATCGCTTCCACCGTTTTTATTATCCTTCTCGGTTTCTTTTGCCGCAAGAAGGGGATTTTTACAGCACAAGTAGGAAAGCGGCTGTCCAATGTTTTAACCGTGGCTTTACCAGCGCTAGCCTTTAACTCTTTCATGCAGGATTAATCCTACAATATACCGGCGCGAAATATCGGTAGCCTGAGCCCAAAATACCTATATTTTCAGAAAAATGCCCCTGACCGGACAACGTTCTTCCTGGCATCATTCAAATCAGAGAACGGTTTGCCAATCATCGTTGCATCTGGATGGGATAGCCGAATTAAATTTCGGTTCAGAATGACAACAAAATCCACATTAACATTATTCATTACTCTAAGCGAATAGTCCTGGATCTGCTTCACAGGAACTCCCTGCTCGAAATTTCGAATGACATCGCTGTCACTTGCAATGACCTTGGCAATACCCGAAAGTTTTTCCTTCGTATTATCAAAATGCTTGTTAATCACGAAATTACGAATGAGAAGCAAGGAAATAATTAAGGAAATAATGGTAACTAAAACAACCGAAATAATATTCATGAACTGTAGCGAAACTTTGAATTGTCGTCTCGGTTCCGACTTGCGTTTGAACCACAATCCCATCACATAGCTTCTTTTTTCAAGCTCTCCATTGGGAAGAAGAGTATGTCTTTTACTCCTATAATCCCTCGATATTCGACACCATTTGACAAATTCCTTCTTAATCTGCAAGCTCTAAAAAAACTCCCAACGAGAACAAACGTAGCCTCTATCTGAAATAAAACAATATGGTGAATAAGGAAGGACCAATTCTCCATAATAAGGACGTATACCTAGCGAAATGGAGGACATCGGATGATTGACAATCTCGAGAGTAATTACAACTGCGCCAATGCAGGGCAGGATCTTCATCAGCTCAAGCAGGAACTCGCTGCGCTTCAGGAACAAGATGTTAACGACCAAGCTTCCAAGGAAACCATTCATCGGCTGGAAAACCAAATTTCGTTCATCTTGAACAAATGCGATATTAACCACTAGTTGAGCTTGGCTGTTTCGGTACAATAAAAATACAAAACCGGCTTGCCTTAGAAGACAAGCCGGTTTTGTATGCTTAAGTTTATACAATGGGGTACGAAATTCACAAAATTCCCCGTATCTCATCCAACGACTGCACTTTTTCCCGCTGCATCCATTCTTCAAGACCGTAGACCAGCTCAGCTCCTGCGTGCAAGTGGACAAAATTGTATGTTCCCACCTGAATCGCAGCCGCTCCCGCCATTGTGAATTCGATAATATCCTCCACCGAGCTGATGCCGCCCATTCCGATCACCGGAATCGACACCGCCTGCGCCACCTGATGAACCATGCGTAAGGCAATTGGCTTGATCGCCGGGCCGGAAAGACCTGCGTACGTATTTGCGAAAACACTGCGTCGCCGACGTATATCTATTTTCATCGCCGAAAATGTATTGATCAGCGAAACCCCGTCCGCGCCTTCTTCCTCGCACATAACCGCCATCTGCGTGATGTTCTCGGCATTTGGAGACAGCTTGACGACCAGCGGAAGCGCCGTTACGTTGCGCACCTGCCGCACGATGTCCCGTGCCACCTCCGTCTGGATGCCGAATTGCATCCCGCCCTGCTTGACGTTGGGACATGAAATGTTCAATTCCAGCATATCGACGCCTCTGCGATTCATCGTGCGCCGTTTTTGCGCATTTTCCGTAATCATGGCTACGGCCTGAACGTACTCCTCTAGATTGGAGCCACCCACATTGGCAATCACAGCCGTGTTCCAGCGTGTCATTTCATCCAGTTCATCCTTCAAAAAGGCGGCAACACCCGGATTTTCCAGTCCCACGCTATTGAGCATACCGGATGCTGTTTCATGTATTCGTGATCCGGTATTCCCAGCCTTCGGATGAAGGGTTAATCCCTTGCCGACGATGCCTCCCAACAGTTCAGGAGAGTAAAATTCCGCATACTCACGCCCGAACCCAAATGTACCCGATGCCATGATGATCGGATTTTTGAACGTTACGCCCGCAATATTACACGCCATGGAGATCATCAAAATCCACCTCCTCTACCGGGAATACAGGTCCTTCCTTACAGACCCTCTTATTACCTCCACGGGTATGCATGGTACAGCCCAAACACGCGCCAATCCCACAGGCCATGTGTCTTTCTGTTGATATATATAAACGGGACGACGAGCCAGCTGTTTTCATCGCGAGCGCTTGTAACATTGGAGTCGGCCCGCAGGAAAACATATTCGCATAGAGAGCCGGATCGACCTGCTCGACGATGCTTCCCCCTACCTTGACTTGCACTGATGCCGCCACAGCTTCGAATGCCTCAACCCCGAAGGCTTGCTGCGCAAACCCCAGATAAACGTGCGCATGGGGGTAATGCTTCGCAGCCAGCAGCAATGGAGCCGTGCCCATTCCACCGCCAATTAAAGCCAGGCTTCCCTCTACCTGCGGAAAACCATTGCCGAACGGTCCCTCCAGTTGAATCTCCTGACCCGGCTGTAGCTGGGAAAACAGGCTTGTCCCCTCTCCAACAACCCGGTATAAAAAGGAAATATGATTGTCCCCAATATCATAAATGCTAATGGGTCTGGGTAGCAGTGGGTAACTCATCCCGCTGCGCAGCATGTAGAACTGCCCCATTTCCCCTTTAAAGTTCCCCTCTACTTTCATCACATAGATGCCCGGAACGAGCGCCACATTCGAAATTATGTTAGTCATATAACCCCTCCACTAACCACTTATTATAACGTAAAAGCAGCAACTACTACGTGATTATTTTCACATTTTCAGATGTTTTATCCCCTGATCCGTGGTACAAAAAAAGCGTACTCCTGTGAGAGAGTACGCTTGTGCATTTAACTAATGGCTTCGCATTCCGAATTGTGACTACCTTTTGCATCCTTGCGAATTTGCTTGCTTCGCAGCTGTCCGCAGGCCGCGTCAATGTCAGTCCCGTGTTCCAGCCGGACGCTACAGCTAATGCCCTGCTTTTTCAGTACATCATAAAAGCTGGTAATGGATTCCGGCTCGCTCCGCTGGTATTGGCTATGTTCATCCACCGGATTGTACGGAATCAGGTTCACGTTCGCCAGATTACGACGATGGCCTACCAGCTCAGCCAGTTCCAGCGCATGCTCCTTACCGTCATTAACGTCCTTCAGCAAAATGTATTCCAGCGTGATTCGACGATTCGTTTTGTCCAAATAATAATCAATCGCCTGCATCAGCTTCTCAATCGGAATCGCCCGATTAATCTTCATAATACGGGTACGAGTCTCATTATTCGGCGCATGGAGGGAAATCGCCAAATTGACATGCAGATCGGTATCGGCAAATTCAATAATTTTATCGGCAAGTCCACTCGTAGAAACCGTAATATGCCGAGGACCAATCGCCAGTCCTTTGTGATCCTTAATGACCCGAATGAAATCGGACAGGTTCACAAAGTTATCAAACGGCTCGCCAATCCCCATCACAACGATGTGACTGACCCGATCGCCCGGACGTTCCTTGTCCAGATACAGCTGCACCTTCATAATTTGCTCTACAATTTCACCGCTGGACAAATCGCGACTCTTCTTCAACAGTCCGCTCGCACAGAAGCTGCATCCAATGTTACAACCCACCTGCGTCGTCACACATACAGACAGTCCGAACTTGTGCCGCATCAATACCGTCTCAATCAAATTACCATCCTGTAGACGGAACAAGAATTTGACCGTCCCATCCGCCGACTGCTGCTTCACATGCTCTTCCAATGTTTCAATCGGAAAATGTTCTGCCAACAGGCGGGTACAATTCTCGTGAACCTCCGTCATCGCAGCAAAATCAGTAATCCGTTTCCGGTACAATGCGTCCCATACCTGCAACGCCCGGGATTTCTTATGTCCATGCTCGATGAGCCATGTTGTCAACTGATCTAGCGTTAATCCATAAATGGATTCTTTTTTCATGTTCGATCCTCTTTTCAAAACGTTAAAATTCGTATTTCTATATATAAACCCTAGCCATCACGACTCGTCTCAACTATCATTGCATCATAGCATGTTTGAGCGCTCTGCGCTATTCAAACGCTTCTTCTATTGTCCCAAATTTTAATTATGAACACAAGGGGGCAGGACGGTGGTATCCTGTTCAACAAGAGCACGCAATGACAGGATTATAGACATCGCCAATGATATGATTACAACCAGGGAAGATGATGCGGTTGGAATGGTTACTTCGGATCAAGAACGCGCTGGATCTGATGGAAGAAAGAATGCAGAAGCCGCTGGATATCGACGAAATTGCAAAGGCAGCCTATTCGTCTCCTTTTCATTTTCAACGTATGTTTCATATGCTAACCGGCGTCACGGTAGCCGATTATATACGTAAACGTCGATTGACCTTGGCTGCACAGGAATTGAGTCTTTCTACCACCAAAGTCTTGGATGTAGCGTTCAAATACGGATATGATTCCCCCGAATCTTTTTCTAAAGCGTTCCGTAAGGTACATGGTATATCTCCCTCTGAGGCCAGAGCCCTGGGGTGAACCTGAAAGCCTTTCCACGCATTACCTTCCATCTATCGTTGAAGGGAGATCAGGATATGGATTATAAAATTGTAGAGAAAGCAGCCTTTACGGTCATTGGAAAGTCCATCCAAGTTACAACGAAAGACGGTGAAAATTTCCGGGAAATCCCGAAATTCTGGGACGAGCTGAACGCAGATGGTACGTCGGATCGGATTCAAGTCTTGGGAACAAGCGAGGATATCCTCGGTATTTGTTTGGATTTCAAGCATGGTGAAGAGAAATTCACGTACCTGATTGCCGCAGAGGGTGGCGAGGACGTAGCCGCTTCCAACGGATTAGAAGCCAGAACCATTCCGGCTGCAACCTGGGCAGTGTTTACATCTATCGGCCCTATGCCTCATTCGATCCAAAACGTATGGCAAAGAATTTTTCAGGAATGGTTCCCGGCCAGCAATTATGAGCATTCAGGCGGCCCGGAGCTGGAAGTGTATACTATGGGAGACTGCCGTGCTGAGGATTACCGATGCGAGGTATGGATTCCGGTTAGCAAAAAGTAAACCAATGAACCGATTGCCAAAGGCAGTCGGTTTTCTGCTGTAAATTATTGATTTTTGTGTTTCTCCCACTCTAATACTGATTTCAAAACCTGTAGAGCCATCTCCTGATCCTGCCCCCCCATAAAAGACTATTCACAAATACTGCTATATTATTATCTATAGATGTTAAAGTGCAGTAAATCAACATATATAGAGGGCTAATCCTTTGGGTACCTCGGTTATTCTTAAATGAGGTAATGAACATGCCGAGGTCACAAAACGCTACGAAATATAAATCCAAAAATTACATATTTATAACGTATCAAAAGGAGCTCGCAAAATGAATAAACCTAAGCGTGTAGAAATTATCACTTTGCGCATAGTTCGGGAGAAAACTTCGTTACTTTACCCTAACCGAACTATCAGCTCACCTCAGGATGCAGTCGGATTATTCAGAAGCTTTATCGGTGACTATGATCGTGAAGCCTTTTGCATTCTTTGTTTAAATACTAAAAATGAGCCTACTGCGCTACATCAAGTATCTTGCGGTACATTGAATACCTTATTGGTTCACCTAAGAGAAACTTATAAGCTCGCCGTACTTGCCAACTCTGCATCTATCATTGCTTACCATAATCATCCTTCAGGTACACCTGTTCCTAGCTCGGAAGATGTAAGCACCACACTCCGATTACGAGACGCAGGGCTTTTACTCGGTATCGAATTGCTGGATCATGTCATATTAGGAGACAAAACGTTCATTAGCATGAAGGAAGAGGGACTTATGTAGTGAACATCAGCCCAAATTATTTTGAAAGGCTTCCCCCTTAAGCTCTTGCTTCAATACTGTATATAGCTTTGAACCTGCCATTTTTAACGGGTACTCTGTTGTTTTACAGAGAATGCCGAAAGTCATATCTATCAAGCTGCCGCTTAATTCCCTCGTCGTTGTTCCTGTCGGAACTGGATTCACTAGAATTTGGGGCACAAGGGCAATACCTAACCCGCTTTCCACATAAAACTTTAGAGCCGTCATGCTGCCAATTTCCATGGTATCTAACGTGGTTATTCCATATTCCTTCATGACCATTTCAAGTTTGCGGCGATATGGACAGGTCGTCGACGTAATAAGCAACCGATGTCCCTGTAAATCCTCTGGTCCAATGCTTGTTTTTTCGGCAAGCGGATGATTTTCGGGCATCAAAACCACAAAATTCTCCTTAAATAAAGGTTCAAAATATAGCTCAGTGCCCAAATCTGGTGAGGAACACAGCGCTAAATCAATATCCCCTTTGAGAATCCACTCGCTCAACGTAGGGGTATTTCCAAACTCAACGGAGATTTGAATGTTCGAGTAATCTGACAAGAATCGCTTTAGAATCGCCGGTAATCGGTAGCTGGCGGTCGGCTCGGTCACTCCTAAACGAATATGGCCTGCTGTGCCCCATTGCAGATCCTCCATGTTTTTCTGCAATTGCTCCATATCCTTTACAATGTGTAGACTTTGCTCGTAAAACACCCTGCCCGCTTCGGTTAACCTTATTTTCTTGCCCCGTTCGATCAGTTGAACTCCCACATCCGATTCCAGCTTTTGAATTTGCATCGTAACTGTAGATTGTGCATAATTCATCTCTTCCGCTGCACGAATAAAACTGCCATAGTTCACGATCATTTGAAATGTTTTGAGTGTTTTAATATCCATCCTCATACTCCTAATTAAATTCAATTTCATTGAACAATCTCTTCGTTTAATTCAATTATACAGAACCAAGTACATCCCCTACAATGATACATATCAGAACGTATTTATTCAGACGCAAAATTAAATGGATGGAGAAGGAGCGAATATACATGGATTTACATCAAAAAGTAGCACTGGTTACAGGTGGAGGTACAGGAATTGGGAGAGCCGTATGTATGGCGTTGGCAGATCGAAAGGCTACGGTGATCGTCAACTATTCGCGCTCTACAAACGATGCAGAGGAAACCGTGCGAATGATACTTGAAAAGGGTGGACGTGCTATCGCGTTACAGGCGGATGTTTCCCAAGACAAAGAGGTACGAGATATGGTGGACCAGATTGTTCAGCAATTCGGCACGGTTGATGTACTCGTGAATAATGCCAGCATTACACATCACATTCCTATGGATGATCTGGAGGCAGCCACGGAAGAGGTGTGGAATGATCTTTTTGATGTAAATGTGAAGGGCATGTTTTACTGTGCCAGAGCCGTAGCTCCTTTTATGAAGCGTAGTAAACAAGGAACTATCATCAATCTGGGAAGTATAGCAGGACAAACTGGGCTAGGTTCCTCACTTCCTTATGCGGTGTCCAAAGCGGCCGTCCACGGGCTGACCAAATCTTTAGCACGAGCCTTAGCACCTGATATTCGAGTCAATTGCATCGTACCGGGAGCGGTAGCGACAAGATGGTGGGCCGGCAGGGAAGATCAAATGAAACAACTGTTTCCTCATTTGCTGCTACAGTACATTTCCACGCCCGAAGATATCGCCCGCATGGTTTGCTCTGCCTTGGAACAGGAAGCCATGACAGGCCAGATTATTACGGTAGACAGCGGACAAACGCTGTAATAACGCGAAGATTTAGGGACTTCTGGTATATAGATTATAAAATGTCATGAATACGGCCATCCCCAAGCACATCATCTAACCAAAACAAAAATCTTCTTTCTTAGTTGTTGGCAATTTCCATCATCCCTTCTGTTTACCTTCGTTATTATATAGATAGTGGAAACCACAACATAAGTGAACATTTCCTCAATGATCTGCTTTTAAATCTAAACCAAATCTCTTCAACTCAATAAAAATACTTTCCAGTCGCTTCCCTTTTTCCGTTAACGAATATTCAACGCGCGGGGGAACCTCGGGATAAACCTTTCTCACTAACAGACCATTGTCTTCAAGCTCTTTCAGGCGTAGGGAAAGTGTTTTGGGACTAATCCCCTTCATGGATTTCAGAAGTTGGCTAAATCGCAGTGTTCCTTCGATAAGAAGGTCACGAATGATTAAAAAAGTCCATTTCGTTCCGATCAAATCAAGCGTCTGGGCAATAGGGCATGGCTCGCCTGGTATCCCTTTGGTCAATTGAATTGGTTCTTGAACGTACATTGGAACCATCCTCCCCAAAAAATAACTGTTAAACCCAATAATATCACAATAATTCCTTTTGGGAAACTATATGAATTATATATCACTACTTCCCTAAATGAATTTAATATATATACAATATTGATGTAGCAAGTAACGCTTTCTCTAACATGAGGAGGTGATTAGCGGTTGGGGACAGGGGCAACAAAGACAGTGGGAAAAGGAGATGGAGAAATGAATAATATATTAATCATTAATGGTCATCAAAAGTATGATGCGTCCGAAGGAAAATTGAACCAAACATTAATGGACCATATGGTGCGTCTTTTAAGTAAAGAGAACGAGATCAAAACAACATCTGTTCAAAACGGCTACACCATTAGCGAAGAACAAGAAAAGTTCTTATGGGCGGATGTGGTCATTTATCAAACCCCCATCTATTGGTTCAGTGTTCCTGGGTTATTGAAGACTTATATGGATGAAGTTTGCGCTTATGGTATATTCTTCACAGGTGCTCGTGAATATGGAAGCGGCGGTTTGTTAACCAACAAGAAATATATGTTCTCAACGACTTGGAATGCCCCGGAAAAAGCCTTTAATGATCCAACTCGATTTTTTAATGGCGATAGCTTAGAAGGAGCGCTCCGTCATTTGCACTCTGCACATACATTTCTCGGTATGAAGCCTCTGAAGAGCTTTGCATGCTACGACGTCATTAAAAACCCAAATATCCCTAAATTTATTACGGATCTTGATACACATCTACAAGCCGTATTCAATGATTAATATTTTCAGTAAAACATAGGAGGTTATTGATTTGAAAAATCAAAAAATTGTGATTATTGGTGGAAGCTCAGGTATTGGTTTAGAGACAGCTAAGCAAGTCATTTCGCTTGGGGCGGAAGTGGTTATCGCCAGCCGCTCGGAAGATAAATTGCACAAGGTCAAAGAAATGCTGGGACCCCGTGCTGCAACATATGTGCTGGATACGACTGATGAACAGCAGGTAAGGTCCTTTTTTGAACAAGTCGGCAAGCATGATCATCTGGTCATTAGCGCGGCAGAAACATCCGGGGGGGCATTCCTCCAGTTGGAAACGGATCACGCACGCAAGCTATTCGAAAGCAAGTTTTGGGGCCAATATTATGCGGCTAAATACGGAGCACTCAAACTCTCAGCAAAGGGTTCCATTACCTTATTTTCCGGTGTGGTGGCATACAAACCGATGATTGGATCCTCAGCGCTTGGTGCTGTTAATGCAGCCGTTTCGAATCTTGGTCAAACCTTGGCGTTGGAGCTTGCTCCCATCCGCGTGAATGTCGTCTCACCTGGCATTATTGATACACCTTCCCGCAGCAAAATGCCTGAAAATGCACGTAATCAGTTCTATGATACGGTGGCAAATAAGCTCCCTGTAAAACGAGTGGGACATGCGGAGGATGTTGCACAAGGCGTACTCTATTTAATCCAAAATCATTTTGTGACCGGAACCGTTCTTCATGTGGATGGAGGACACGCTCTAACATAAACGCTTTGCCAAAAATCATGTCAGCTATATAGTACAGATTGAACTAAAAAATGGAGAACGCTCCCGCGCCTTTGCTTGGGCGTCCTCCTTCCTCCCTATCTCACCCATGAATTTTATCCTAATGCTGAATCCGACGCTTGTTTCTCAAAATGTTACGAATCATCTTATGATTGGGGAGTTGCTTGAACAACATATATCCGGGATGCGGATTGGCCTCGATAATCCAGATTTGACCGCTCTTCTCAATAGCCAAATCAATACCCAACTCGCGAAACGGATGATTTTTATCTATCGTGTCGGCAACCATTTTAGAAAGTTCAATGATCTGGTCCAGAGTCTCTTCCATTTTCGTTCTGTCATTTTTAAAGACCTTTAAAAGCACTTTGGACAATGGTGCCGCATGTCCTCCTTTGCGGTAATTGGTCACGACTTTGGAGGGGGCTGCCACACGCCCGGTTATCCCTGAAATGACCCATTCCGATTCCGGCTTCTGCATATACACTCTGGCATCAAAAATCGAACCTTTGTACTTCGCCAACCGAAGTCCTTGCTGTACCAAATAGTGGCGATGAGGCCTCCGATAGGTTCTGACCGCTTTCCTAACCGCGTGAGATCTGACAATTCTTCGACTGGAGCCGCAACGAATCTCATACTTCCTCCCCAGCTTTTTTGCCCGTATGATGCCAGTCCCCCCGCTTCCATTATTGGGCTTAATGAAAACAGTCCGATAGGTATCCAGCATGCGCAAAGTCCTTGCATTGCTAATCCAATGGGTTTCCGGCAAATGAGAATTTAAAACGGGATGTTGTCGCATTTCCTTATATTGAATCATCTTTCCAATGGGCACGAATATCCCCCTATTCTCTTGGGTTTTTGCACGCATTACATGAATATGCATCTAGATTCTATCTTGGTAACGGCTAATGTCACAGTTTGCTATGAAAGAGGCGAACCCCCTTCTATTTCTAGTTCAGTCTTGCTTGATCCCGAGGAGGGCGAGATGAACTAAGTATCAATCACGCGATTATTTTATTTTTTCTACCTATAAAGATCATTCGGATAATATATTAGACCAATAGACACTCTGGATATATGATGTATTAAATTGCAACCTTAATTGGCGGGAAGGCGATTAAACTGTCAGACTACAGCGGAAAAGTTCTCCCCGCTATTTGAGAAAACGAATGTAAGCGTTTAGAAGAAAAAGGGAATCAAATGACAAAAATAAATATTTGTCATTTGATTCCCTTTGTGTTATCCTGACTTTAAGGAGGTGACTCACACGGCAATTTGACCGTGTCTCTATGGAAAAATCCTCAGATATATTAACCAAGGAACAGATTCTCATCGCTACAGAAGACACACTTAGACGTTTTGGTGTAGCCAAAACCTCCGTGACCGATGTTGCCAAAGTATTGGGAGTAAGTCATGGCACCATTTACCGACACTTTAAAAGTAAAGCCGAGCTTCTTGAAGGCGTGACCGAAAAATGGCTGAATGAAAAGATTATCGACCCGTTAACGGAGGTGTGTCAGGATTCATCTATGCTGGGAACGCCGCATTTAAAACGATATATACAGACCTTGGTCGAACTCAAGCAGTATTATGCCCGCGATGACGAGGAAATGTTCGAAATGTATACCCGGGTCACCGAGCAAGCCGCTGATTTAATCGACCAACATATCGCCCACATTGTGGATCAGCTCGCTGACATCATTGCACACGGGGGCATCACATCGGATCAGCCAGCCCAACTGGCGCGTACCCTTTTCTATGCCACAGCCCGTTTTCATCATCCCGCTCATGCTTACGAATGGAAGAGTCCTGCGATTGATCAGGAGTTTTCAGATGTGTGGACGCTTTTAGAAAATGGAATCTCTTAAAAAAGTTATGGAAAGAAGACTAAACCCATTTGAAGCATTTGGATGGAAAAACAACGATTTCACTGAGTCCTCCAGAGGAATTGGGCAAAGTGGATATTCTGGTTAATAATGCAGGGCTGATGATCACCAAACCTCGGGTTCATCTAAAAGCTGGAATACATGAAATGGAGGTTGTTTACGTTCATGATATTACACAAAGGCGAGACCCTATTTCGACAAGGGGAATCCGGCCCTCTGTATCACTTAAAGAGCGGCTTGTTAAAAATTATCCGAGTCCATGAAGACGGCTCGCAAATCTTAGTTAATGTGATTGTGCCTGATGAAATCATCCCGCACCACTCCCTGATCAGTCCCAATCCTTATTATGGTACAGCGATGGCGCTGGTAACCTCTGAGATTGAGGTTCTGTCGCAAAAAGAATGGTATCTGGCGCTGGAGCAAGACCCGGTTCAATGTCGGTCTGTCGCTTTGCAGCTACAGGACAAATTACGCATGATGCAGCAACGAATTGACCAACTCACCGAGGTGTCACCTGCCGAGAAGCTTCGGAAGCTTCAACGCTGGTTCCACTCCTACATCGCACCCGCCACGTTAACGGACGTGCTGACGCAGGAGGAGATTGGCCAGTTCATCGGGCTGCGCCGGGAGACGATTAATCGGCTATTGCGTGCTTCAAGCGCTCCTCCTGCAAAAGATGATGACGATAATGCATCTCGATGAGCGTAAACCACTCTCCAGCATTCAACGCGCCGAATCTGGGATGAGAGACAGTAGACGGCCCTGTTGATTTCCCAATGGTCGGCTCAATCTCTCTCATTTTGCGGATCACAACGTTTAATCCCTCCACAATTTCTTCTTTGCTAGTCGGTTGTGGGGGAGTGTACTGCGGGGATGGTGGGACTTGGATACGTATTGGCGGAAAGCCTCCCAGATCAAAAATGGCCGTTCCTGCCTCCGTTTTAGTCCCCGTCTCTCCATCTGGCTTTAGACAAAGATCAATGTTCTTAAGTTGCATATAAAGAGCCGAATTCACCAAATGAAGGTACATTTGTCCAAGTGACCATTCGCCCTCCTGTGGAGTGTACTGCAATTGCTCCAAGCTAAGGCTGTCCAATTCAAGGAGATAGTGTTGTACCGTTTCTTCAAAACGCTGCAATGTTTCGGTTGTTGTATTCATATACTTTTAACTGCCCCTTTCCTTCAAGTAGCTTTACTATACAAAAATGCTACTGACAGCATTATGTCAGTAGCATTTCAACATTTTTTCGGCTTCCGCACGTACCCGGTCCCGGAGCGATTCAGGCTCCAGCACGACCACATCCGCGCCCCATCCAAGTATCCATTGCAGTAATTCCTCCGGCTGTCTAACGCGGAAGAGTACATGCAATCCATCTACACGCTCCTCTATGGCCTCCATGTAAAAATTGCTCGCTTCCTTCACTTTATCAGCGATATCCGAACGGGCTAATATACGAACATATACATGGCGGTCATCGGTTTGCTTATAATCCTGCAAATTAAAATCGGCGGGGAACTGAAATCCGTCCTCCAGCACGGTAAGCTCGTCCATCCGGGACAAGCGGAAGTGGCGGAGCTGCTGCCGCAATTCGCACAGCGCGAGCAAAACCCATGAACCATGAATCAGCACAAGACCGTAGGGAGCGACCACACGCACACTTTGACGATTCCCGTCGGCCTCTGGCATTCTTTTGGAGTAGCCGAACTGTACCTTCCGTTTTTCCAATATAGCCAGACGCAGTGTTTCCAAATAGGTTTTCTCTCTACGGTGTGCCCCTTCACCCACCGCCAGCAGTCTGATGGTCTTACGTACCCGGGAAACTTCCCTGCGAACGCTCTCCGGCAAAATGGCTTCAATCTTTCTGCGGGAAGCTTGCGCCTTGGTACTGTATTCTGCATCAAATTTTTGTTCGACAAAATCCGTCCCGATCAGCAACGCCACAGCCTCTTCTACGGTAAAGCTCACTGGGGGCAGGAAGTACCCCTCCATCAAGGAATATCCAATGCCCGGTGCTCCTACAATCGGTACGCCCGATTCGCTTAGAGCCTGAATATCCCGATAGATGGTTCTTACGCTCGTTTCAAATATAGCCGCCAAATCCTCAGCCCGTAAAATATCCTTGCGTTGCAGCTCTAGCACGATGGCTAACAATCGGTCTGTTTTGTTCATACCACGGCACCCTCTCTGGAAGGAGTAAATTGCAGTAATACAAAAGAGCAATAAGAGCAGTGCAATCACTGCGACTTATTGCTCTTTTTTTCATACGGTAGTTACTTCGTTACTTAAAAAACACTTTTTCGACGTTATATTTAGCCTTTTGTGAATTGATGATGTAGGTTTCATAAATTTCTCGCTCTACCGCATCTTCCACAATACAAACCTCAATCATCGCCACTTCGTTCCGATGGGCCTTGATCGGCGATACGGTGTCTTCAAAATGCTTTTTGATTCTTGGTCTCAGCTTTCTTGCTTTACCAACGAACAGCAATTCCTCCTGCGCGTTGTAGAACATAAAGATACCAGCCTTATCTCTAGGGATCAGGTGGAAATCTGTAAATCCGTAAATATGGCTCAGTTCAGGGTTAACCTGTTTGGTAATCGTGATGTCCGGGGTTGGAATCGTTATATTTATCACTATGTCACTTCCTCATTTTATATAAGTGTAAATATTATCACAAATCCCGGTGTAACACCATTCAATAATCCTTGCCCCATGAGTCCGCCACCTTTTCATTTTCTGTCAACCGTTTTTGTAATCCGTAATGCGGTAATACATCGTTTTATCCTTCAGCTTACGGAAATGGGACCTTGCCGGATAAAGATTAGCTTCAATAATCCCGATACGTCCTTTTCGGTCTATTCCAATGTCCAGTCCATATATACGGTGTCCCGGAAAAAAGGCGCTTAATCTCTTCGCGGAACGGATGGAAATACGATTAATATGGGACTCTAATGCTCTGGCAGACAGGTGCCGAACGGAAGATTGTTTAATGCCGGATTTAAAAGTGAATAATGTTCCCTTACTCCGTGTGTTATTGGAAACAATATAACCTTTGCCTGCAACTTTGATAACCTTTCCTGTGACTACCCATTCAGATGAGTCGATTCTCCGTTGAATGATGACTCTCATATCAAAAGGGCGTTTGTGGATGGTCGGACGGGTAATTAAGCGTTGAACCATATAACTGGAGTTCCCGATTTCTCTTCTAATATAACGGTAGGTATTGGTTCTACCCCGTATTGTAGTTTTTATATCCTCGAAGTGTACGACGTACTTATGTCTTCCTACCCAAGAGACCTGAATGATCCCCTGTCCGCGGCTCCCCCACACCGGCTTCACGATAACATGCCCGTACTTGGAGATGAGCTTCGAAAAAGTATACCCGTCCAGAATCCGCGTTTCGGGTACGTAACGCGCCAGAGACGCATGCTTTTTTAATAACAAATATTTGAACCACTTATCCTTTGTTGGCGATGACATGGGAATCCACCTCTCTCATCCGCATTTTATGCTACTAAGATAGCGTTCAAGCAATTCCAAAAATAACTCCATTTCCTTATACGTGATATCACCTATATTGGCAATCCGGAACGTATTTAGTTGCTCAAGTTTGCCAGGATAAATCATAACGCCTTTGCTGTAAAAATAATCATGCATAGATTGGAAATCATAACCTGCACAGTGAGGTTCAAGAATGGAAGTAATGATTTTAGAATGATGCTCTTCAGGGACAATATAGGTTAGACCCAACCGGGCTAACCCGTTAATTAAGGTTTTCCAGGATGTCGTGTACCTTTCGTACCTTTTATCCATCCCCTCTTGCTTTAATTCCTCAATCGCTTGTCTAAGTGCATATAAGGTTTGGACGGGAGGAGTAAATCGCATCTGCCCATGTTCCACAAAATAGTTGTATTGAGCATACAAATTCAAATAAAAGCTTCTTGGTTTCTGGCCTTTCAAATTCTCCAATTTGCTTTTTTCGGCGATCACGAACGAAACCCCGGCCATTCCTTGTAAGTTTTTGTTGGAGCTTGCCGCCAGATAGGCAATGTTCATTTCCTTCAATTGAATTGGAATGGCGGCAAATGAGCTCATGGCGTCCACAATCATGTCGATTTGATACCTTTTGCATAATTCTCCGATATTCTTTATCTTGTTAAGCAGGCCCGTTGTCGTCTCATGATGTACAACAGCCAGATGGGAGACGGTGCGTTCGGAAGATTGGATACACCTTTCTAATTCAGCCAAATCAATAGCATCATCGGGAGGGCTTTTGAATTCAAAATAATCTACTCCATAAACCTCCGCTATCTCGCACATCCGTTTTCCATAGGCTCCATTGCTAATTATGACCACCGAATCGTGATTCGGGACTGAACTGATGATGGATTCTACCGCTGCAGTACCCGATCCACCAAACAATACGGTCGCATAATGATCCGGGTCTGCAACCAGCCGGGTAAGCTCTGTAGAAATATACTCCATGATTTGGCCAAACTCGGCTTCACGAGGACAAATATCCGGAACCACCTGTGACCATTTCACACTTTCTGTAGTCGTTGTCGGACCAGGGGTAAGCAAAATGTTTTTCTTGACAGAAGAACTCATGAGCCGCCCACTTCCTTGCCCTTCAAAGGAGCGTTATGAATAAAACGCTGCAGACGTTCTTTTACTTCGTGAGGCTTCATATGCGGACGAGCAAGCTGATCCTTGGAATCTTTGGATATTTTCAGGCACAAAAACGTAAGTTCTCTATTCACTTTCCATTCTTGTAAAAAGGCTTTTAGTTCCTCAAGGCTGTGAACAAGAATCGACTTTGTATACCCGCAGGAGGCGGCAATATCTATAAAATCAACATTATGAGATACCGTACTTTGCCCGCCTGTTGATTCATGGGCGTTATTATCAAGTAGAATATGAATCATATTGGCTGGATGGTAATACCCGTTGGTTGCCAGGCTCCCCATACGCATCAACAGAGATCCGTCTCCATCAATCACGACGATATGTTTGCTTGATTGGCTCAGAGCCAACCCAAGTCCAAAGGAACCGATACATCCCATAGAACCTACCATGTACAAGTTGTTATCTGCATCTTCAATTTCATAAAGTTCGCGCCCGGTTTTACCAGTTGTTGCGAGCTGCACGGTTTCGCCGTCTTTCATGGAATGAATGGCAGCTAATGCATCATACCGCGTAGGCATTTGATGATCCCCAGAACCATGCTGTCGAATCTGATTTAAATGAATGGAGGTTTGCTGTTTTTGCAATGGCTCTTTGTTGAAAGTCCCTTTCTTAACGACAAAAAAGAACGGTCGATGCTGGGAAATTTGCTCATTAGCCTGAATCAGCTGATTTTGGGCCTCCTCTAAATCCTTGGAGAGATACTGCCATTCCACATCCATCAAATCCAGCATTTGCGTTGTAATCTGGCCCATCAGTTCATGCTGAGGCTCATCATGTATCCCCGGTTCTCCACGTAGGCTGACAAATCCAAGCAGCGGAATACGAAAAGGGTACGTAAGGGAGGTCAATGGCGAAACAGCGTTGGTCAGCCCTGAATTTTGCATAAGGACTACCGACTTCTTCCCCCCTATATAAGCTCCGGATGCAATGGCGACCGCATCCCCTTCGTTAGCCGCTGCAACATAATCGCATTCGTTTATGGCATAATTGATCAAGCTTTTCAAGAAGGAGCATGGAACACCGCTGAAAAAGGTAAATCCTAGTTTTTTCAGCTCTTCTCCTAACAATTTCGTGTCCATTATACGCGCTCACCCGAATCCGGTTCTGACGATGGAAGGTATTTCTGTTCCGCAGCTTGCAGCTCTTCGACCCCTTGAAGGCGGAATACTTCTTCGATTGTTGCGACATCCTTTTCGATATGAACAAGACTTTCATCCCGATAAATTCGGTCAGATAATTGTTTCATAGCTTGAATGGATGCTCTCAAATTATGGTTTGCCCAAATCACGAGGCTAATCCCCATCTCCTGAAACCTGACGGTTGGAGTCGTATAGTATTTGGTAGGCACGATCACTACCGGCAATCTTCCGGCCCATTCCTTCATGAACGCTTCAATCTCTGCGACATCCGATCTTTTGCTGTGGATTAATACGGCATCGGCTCCTGCCTTCCGGTACGCTTCCGCCCGTTGCAGCGCCACCTTAAGCCCTCTTCCGGCAATAAAGGCCTCTACTCTGGCCACCACGGTAAAATCTGCGTCCGTTTGCGTATCTTTCATTGCTTTAATTTTCCCGGAAAACTCTTCGATATCAGCCAAAGTCTGCCCTTGACCGTTAATGAAAGAATTCATTTTGGGGAACCGCTTATCTTCGATGCATACCCCCGCAATATGACGCTGCTCCAGTTTCTTCACCAGCCGCCTTGCATTATTGAAGTTGCCGTACCCCGTATCTCCGTCCAGTAAAATCGGAATGGAGGTAGCGTCACTCATGAATTCCAAAATATCCAATACCTGCGTCCAGGAGGCCTCATTGTTGTCCCTTACTCCCATCGCTGCAGAGATGGATAACCCGCTGGCCCAAATTCCTTTAAACCCCGTCTCCTCCACAATTTTGGCTGAAAGACCATTATGGGCTTCCATGATAAACTCCGGTTTTTGTGAATGGATCAAGTCTCTAAGCTGCTTTGTTTTTTTCATTGAAACTAACTCCTTCTCCCCTAAAAATAACGTGCATGGAATCTACTGCCGAATAAGACACTTGTTTCTCATGATCGTGTTGATCATAGTAGGATCGGGAATTTGAGTAAATAACATATGTCCGGGGTGTGAATTAGCCTCGATAATCCAAATGCGACCCTTTTTATCTATGGCAATATCGACCCCCAATTCGCGAACCGGATGCCGTTCATTGATCGTTTTGGCAATGATGACGGATAGTTTGGAGATTTTACGAAAATAGGCATCCGCTTTCGTGCGGTTGTGCTTAAAAAGGCTGAAAAGCACTCGATGCAAAGATACTGCATGCCCTCCTTTAAGATAATTGGTAACATATTTATGAGGTGCCGCGACACGGGCGGCCACACCGGAAATAACCCATTTCTCCCCTGGTTTCTGTAAGTATATCCTCGTGTCAAAAATCGACCCGTGGTACTTAGCTAACCGAAGTCCTCTCTGTACCAAATACCGGTGTCTGGATTTCCGGTATGACTTCATTGCTTTTAAGACAAAACGAGATCCAACAATCTTTCGACTTGAACCCCTACGAACCTCATATCCTCTTTTCAATCTCTTGACCCGGATGATCCCGCTACCACCACTCCCGTGATTAGGTTTTATGAAGACCGATGAATAGGTATTCAGCATCCGCGAGGTCCTTGAATCCGTAAACCAGTGGGTTTCAGGTAAATGCGGACGCAAAACGGGATGTTGCAGCATTTCTTTATGCTTTTTCATTTTTCCAATGGGCATTAGTCATCCCTCTTATCTTTTTGGTTTTTTGCGCACACATTATGCATATGCATCCAGATTTCCTTCTGCGTGGGCCACTACCTCTGCTAGAAACCAAGATTCATGTCACAAAACAGCATGTCCCAGCTGTTATAAATACGAAAACCCCAAGGAGAAAACCTTTCAGACAGGCTCGGGGTTCCGGCCACAGAAAATAGGCTGTCGCCAAATCATAAAAGATCCGCTACCAGAAGGTGGCGGATCTTTTATTTCCAGCAAGACGCTGATGACGCAGCCTGCTCTCGTGCCAGGTGGTATATGGCTCACGGCCGCTTGACTGCTGCTTGGCTAATCATCGGACCCCAGGATCGGTCCCGACGTTTTCCCCGCCATTCTTTCCAATACCCAGACAAGAACACCCACTGCAAGGCTGGCGATGACCGCCATGATCGCGGATCCGCCGGCATGTAGCAGCAACACGGGAACCCAAAGCAATCCGAGGGAACGATGCACGGTCCGCATCCACTTGTTACGAACTTTGTTAATGAAGAAGCCATACCCGGCGATCGCCAGCAGAATGGCAAAGCCCGCAAGCCCGGTATATGTTTTGTTATCTTGAAGTTTGGTAATCAGAAAATAGACACCGTGAACGGCAATAAGAACCAAGGTCGCCCAACCCAGCAGTTTATGCAGGGAATGTAACAACTTCCCTGTCTTTCTAACCAAATTCGATGGCGATCTCAACTTCTTCTTAAACCAGAACCAAGAGAAAGCTGCCGCTCCAAGGAACACGGAGATCGTACCCAAAGTCTTGAATATTTCCCTGTTGCCCCCACGTCCCTCCCCTCCGAGAGGACGGCCCATTTGTCCTGCAGGCACGTTGCTTACGCCGCCTTCTAGCGGTCGAGGTCCAGATCCCCCGCCGGAAACGGAAGAAATGTAGTAATAGTAGATTACGAGCAAAGCTGCTACCGTAACTGCAATCATTGCCGGAATCCAAACGGTCTTTTTCGTTTTCATTAGTTATACATCCCTTCCAGGAAAATTGCCTTGATTGTACCCCATCAATCTGAATTTAAAATTAAAAGCATACCTTTCAAGCGAGAGTAATAACTTTAATACAGGAGATCGCAATCGGTAGCAAAATTACGTACTATGCTAGCTCCTCTGTTTCCGTTACAATATATAATGTGATTCTGGCATCGGCAGATTAACACGTACTTGAACATTATTGGAGGTGCTATTTTCATGCAAAACGAATCTCATTCAAACGTAAAAATTGTAACAGCCGATCCAAGCGCGATCGGTCTATTCGGCTTGGCTATTGTAACGCTTGTCGCTTCATCCCAAAAGCTCGGTCTCACTGAGGGCTTGAGCTTTATCATCCCCTGGGCTATTTTCCTCGGTGCCTTCGCACAGCTGTTTGCCTGCATTCAGGATGCAAAGCATAACAACACCTTTGGCATGACGGCTTTTGGTGCTTACGCTTTCTTCTGGTTAGCCGTAGCTAGTAGCTGGATGATCAAAATGGGCGTATTCGGCCCTGAGCTGGCTTCTGCTATAGACGGTAAGCAGCTCGGTTTTGCCTTTGCGGGCTATCTCATCTTCACGCTATTCATGACCATTGGAGCGATGGAGACGAATAAGGTCCTGTTCTTTATCTTTGTCCTAATTGATTTCCTGTTCCTGGGTCTTAGCTTCGATGCATTCGGCGTTGCTCCAGAGGTGTTCCACACCCTCGCAGCTTATGCAGAAATGGGTATTGCTTTGCTCTCACTGTATGGTACAGGAGCCGCAGTTCTGAATGCGCATTTTGGTCGTACGTTCCTGCCTGTAGGACGTCCCTTCGGTATTTTCAAGCCACGCCCTTAGCTGTACTGTATATGTAAGCCCCGCAAAGCCGCCTTTCGCGCCGATCCGCGTTAAGGACGGCTTTTTGGGTTATAAAATTGGAATTATTCGGCTTGCCAACTCGGCATCCGCTCTGCCGCATAACGAAGGCCAGCTGCCATCCCTTTGGGAATGATCTCATTAATATTTCCCATTTCCTCCGTAGATAAAGCGATATCGACTGCCCCCGCATTTTCCTCTAAATAAGCAACCCGCTTGGTGCCTGGAATCGGTACAATTCCCTCTTGCGCAAGCAGCCATGCCAAGGCCAGTTGAGAAGGCTTGACCCCTTTTTGAGCAGCGAGGTCCTTAATATGCTGTACGAGATCGAGATTTTTCTGGAAATTCTCAGGCTGAAAGCGTGGCACGGTGCGACGGAAATCATTTTCTGCAAAATCATCAAACTTCTGAATTTGCCCGCTCAAAAAGCCGCGTCCCAGCGGACTGTACGCTACAAATTCGATTCCCAACTCCTTACAAGCGGGTATAACTTCATCTTCCGCTTCCCGGCTCCATAAAGAGTATTCCGTTTGTAGGGCCGTGATCGGGTGAACCTTGTGAGCACGCCGAATGAGTGCAGGAGAAGCTTCGGACAGCCCCAAATAGCGGACTTTTCCCGCCTGAACCAAGTCACTCATCGCGCCGACCGTTTCCTCAATAGGTACATTCGGATCGACACGGTGCTGGTAGTACAAATCAATGACATCGACTCCCAGTCTTTGCAGGCTGCGGTCACATGCCTGTTTTACATATTCAGGACGGCCGTTGACACCCAAGAATGCCCCGTCCGCTCCGCGCATAATGGAGAATTTCGTAGCCAATACCACCTCATCCCGGTGGCTTCGCAGAACTTCACTGATCAGTTTTTCATTTTCTCCCACACCATAGACATCCGCTGTATCCCAGAAGTTGATCCCCAACTCCAACGCACGATGAAGCGTTTTGATCGACTCCTGATCATTCAACTCACCATAAAATTCGGACATTCCCATGCAGCCCAGACCCAGTGCAGATACTTGAAGGTCACTTTTACCCAGTTGTTTCTTTTTCAATTTCCATCACTCCTATCAAAAGAATGCCATCGGCCTTTCTAATCACCATCACGTTACATCCAGTATATTACTACTTAAAGTCAAACATTGTCTAATTACACGCTCTATATCAAATGATTCAGGTGAATTTTTAATTTTCAGGAGTGAAAGCCAACACTAAAAAGCCTGGAAGGTACAGGAAAATTTATCATGCAGAGTATCGTTTAGTGAATATAAAATCCTTAAATAGAAATAATAAACATAAAGTGTAATCAAAGGGGTCGGTTGTAATAATGGATCAAAATGAATCTCATACAAAATTTCCGCAATTTCCGAAATCGTATTGGTTAGCTTCAACTGACATCCCCAGTTTTCCCAAGCTTAGTGGGGATATTCAGGTGGATGTTGCCATTGTAGGTGCGGGGATCACCGGTATTACCACTGCTTATTTACTTTCTAAAAAAGGACTAAACGTCGCAGTCGTCGACGCAGGGCGGATACTTCATGGAACAACGGGCCATACTACCGCCAAAATAACCGCGCAGCATGACTTGATCTACGGCGAGTTTCTTTCACATTTTGGCAAGGAGAAAACCCGGCTCTATTACGAAGCCAACCGTGACGCTCTTCAATTCATTAAACAAACGGTAGAGGAATACAATATCGATTGTCAATTTACAGAAGAAGATGCCTACGTTTATACATGTGCAGATACGTATGTGGAGAAAATCGCTGCCGAATATAAAGCCTACGAAGAATTGGGCATCTCGGGAAGTTATGTCGAGCAAACGCCTCTGCCGTTTTCAACTAAAGCAGCTATTATGATGAAAAACCAGGCCCAGTTTAATCCGGTTCCTTTCTTAAGGTATTTGGCAAATCAAGTCATCCGTCAAGGCGGGAAAATTTATGAGCAAACCACCGTTGTAGGTGTGGAAAAAGGAAACCCTGCTATCATTAAAACAAACGACGGACATAAAATTACCTGCAACCATGTCGTGTCCTCCTCGCATTTTCCATTCAATGATCCAAACAGTCTTTATTTTGCGCGATTGCATGCCGAGCGTTCTTATGTACTAGCCGTCAAGACCGACAGAATCTATCCGGGTGGTATGTACCTAAGTGCGGAAACCCCAAAACGTTCGCTTCGCTCGGTACTGGTAAAGGGAGAACCGATGGTCATCGTCGGCGGGGAAGGCCACAAAACAGGCCAAGGAATCTGCACCTTCCAGTACTATGAAGCTCTAGAAAAGTTCGCAGAGCAAACATTTGGATTAAAGGAAATCATGTATCGCTGGTCAGCCCAAGACTTGTATACGCTAGACAAGCTCCCCTATATTGGACAGGAGCTATCCACCATTCCTAACATCTTTGTGGCTACGGGTTATAGAAAATGGGGGATGACCACAAGTGTGGCGGCAGCTTTATTAAATACGAATCTGATTACCAGAAAGGAAAGCTCGTACCAGGATCTTTTCTCCCCCTCAAGGTTTCATATGGACCCCGACATTAAAACATTCGTGACACAAAATGCGAATGTGGCTAAACACTTGATTGCTGGAAAGTTGGAAATGATCCAGAAAAAAGCCGAAGAACTACAGCACGACGAAGGAGCGGTCATCCAGGTAAATAGCAAAAGGGCGGGCGCTTACCGAGATCTGCAAGGAGCATTGCACCTAGTGGACACAACTTGCACCCATATGGGCTGCGAAGTCGAGTGGAACGAGGCGGAAAGAACATGGGATTGCCCGTGCCATGGCTCTCGCTATTCCTATCAAGGCGAAGTAATCGAAGGACCGGCCAAAAAATCACTTGGCAAGGTTGAATTCGAATAGCACCATCAACCCAAGAGAGCAATAAGAACAGTTCAATCACTGTCCCTTATTGCTCTTTTTTTCGTGACTGCATTGCAAGCAGAAATGAACATCATTATGTATGAACAGAAGCGCTGCTGTAGCTTCTGAACGGTGAGGCAATTCATTTACAGAGCCAAGGCTTCTTCCGTAATCTTTTTAATATCAATGGATGATGGCGTTTCTTCCTTAACCATATCCGGCAAAATATGTTCCAGAAAATAATCAACACATTTTAATTGAATATTTTTAATTTTCACAAGCGCATTACGATACATGACTATAAATTCTTTTTCGGTATTTCCCCGCTGTAGCTCGGCAAATGCTTCGTACACCTGATCCATCTTGTCAGCAACTTCAAGGATTAAACCTTCTACTGAATTGTCTTTGCCTTCTCGGAGCTGTCTGCGGAAAATGGCTTTGAAATCCTCTGGAATGTTCTCTTCAATAAAATACTCAATCATGCCCTCTTCGACCTGCTGGATTAATAACCGAAGCTGCCTGGAGGAATGTTTGACTGGTGTTTTAATGTCTCCAATAAAAATCTCCCCATAATCGTGGCTACTTGTGATCTCGTAAAGCTTTTTCCAGTCAATGCTTACGCCGTTTCTCTCTTCGATATCGGCCAGTGTTTTGGCATATTGTACAACCTTCCAGGAATGAGCAGATACGCTATGTTCCTCAAATTTAAATTTACCAGGACAACGGATGATCCTTTCCAACTCATTTAGTGACCGAAAATACGTATGAATCCCCATGCTTGCATCCATCCTTTAGTTTATATGATATTTGTGGATATAGATCCTACTATAGGCCTCAACTATTAACTACAGATTAGCGCAGTATAAAGTGGAGACTCACACATATAGCACATAAACTAATTTTGCTATACAATTTATATAAAAAAGTAAAAAGTGGTGAAATCGTTGTTCAAAATCTTGCTAATTGAAGATGATAAAACTTTGTTCTATGAAATGAAGGACAGGTTAACTCAATGGGCCTATGATGTGTATGGTATTCAGGACTTTAGTAAAGTAATTCAGGAATTCTCAGCCATAAAGCCTGATCTGGTCGTCATTGATATTCAATTGCCAAAATTTGATGGGTTTCATTGGTGTCGAATGATTCGATCTCACTCTAACATCCCTATCCTTTTTTTATCATCCCGTGATCACCCTACGGATATGGTAATGTCCATGCAGCTTGGAGCTGATGATTTTATCCAAAAACCGTTCCATTTTGATGTACTCATTGCCAAATTACAGGCGACTCTTCGCCGTGTATATAATTACAATACAGAACCCGTCTCCCTGAAAACATGGTGCGGGGCCACGGTGGATTATGAAAAAAATGTAGTTGCCAATGAAGCCGGGTCCATCGAATTAACCAAGAACGAAATTTTCATTCTAAAACTGCTCATCGAGCAAAAAAATAAAATTGTCGCCCGGGAGGAATTAATTAAAAGCCTATGGGATGATGAACGTTTTGTCAGCGACAACACCTTAACCGTCAACTTGAATCGCCTGCGAAAAAAACTGGATGAGCTGGATTTGGGCCGTTTCATTGAAACGAAGGTGGGACAAGGCTACATGGCTACAGAAGAGGCACCTGCCTATGATTAAAAAATATCTAATGGAAAGGCGGAGCTGGATTCTACTGTTTCTGTGTCAGCAATTCCTGATCCTGTTCATTGCTTATGTGGATGCGGCAATCCCGTTGATGCCGATCCTTTATATTGTCTTCTTATCTATGATGATTTTCTTGGTTTTTTTAATCATTCGCTATCTCAAGGAAACCAAATTCTATACATCACTAGAAGAATGGCAGGGCCCTCTCGAATTAACGGGTATAGGCGAACCGGAGAGTCCATTTGAGCAAATCATTGAACAAAAAATCACTGACCAGACCGAACGGCTACAACAGATCATCTCGCAAAATCAATTGACCCTGGAACACGAAAAAGATGAACTATTATCCTGGATTCATGAGGTAAAAACACCTTTGACCGCCATGCATTTGATGATTGAGCGATTGGATGACAAATCCCTAAAGGCTCAGTTAACCTATGAATGGCTACGAATTCACTTGCTGCTGGACCAGCAGCTCCATCAAAAACGCATATCTTTTATTGAAAATGATTTGTATGTCGAGCAAGTGGATTTAAAATCTCTGGTTTTTAAAGAGATCAAAGCCTTACAGTCATGGTGCATCCAAAAAGGGATCGGTTTTGACATCCAACTTGAGCAAATGGAAGTGCTGAGTGATGCCAAATGGCTTGCTTTTATCGTCAGACAGCTCTTAACCAATGCCATCAAATATAGCGATGCCAGTGATATTATCATTCACAGCTGTGAACAAAAGGATCGAATACGGCTTGAGGTCCAAGACTTTGGTCGCGGTATTGATCCGAAGGATGTACCCCGTATTTTCGAGAAAGGTTTTACATCCACGACCCAACATTCTGATCATACTTCAACGGGCATGGGGTTATATCTAACGAAAAAGGCAGCAAAGTCCTTACTTATACATATAGATGTGCACTCCAAACCGAACGCGGGTACAACCTTCACTTTAATTTTTCCCAAACGAAATGATTTCGTGAGTATGGTGAGCATGTGACAGAGATGTCACATGCTTTTATGTATTGTTCGCCCAATCAAAGGAAAAACAACGGCCCTATTTTTATAATAAAGCTACAAGAACAATAAGGAGTGCGTCGAAGTGAATATTTTAGAAGCAAATAAAATTCATAAGAGCTACGGCAACAAACTAAATATTCAAGAGGTATTAAAAGGAATTGATATCCATATTGAAGAAGGGGAATTTGTCAGTATTATGGGAGCCTCCGGTTCAGGTAAAACCACTCTGCTCAATGTCCTTTCCTCCATTGATCAGGTGAGCCACGGGTCCATTAAAATCAATGACATCGAAATGACAAAAATGAAGGAAAAGCAGCTGGCCGAATTCCGCAAAAAGCATTTAGGCTTTATTTTTCAAGAGTATAACCTGCTGGATACGCTAACCGTGAAGGAAAACATTCTCCTCCCCTTATCCATCACCAAAACGCCTAAAAAAGAAGCCAACCGAAGATTTCAGGAAGTGGCTACAGAGCTGGGGATTTATGAGCTTAAAGATAAGTACCCTAATGAAATCTCGGGCGGACAGAAACAGCGTACATCTGCGGCCAGAGCGTTTATTCATGAGCCCAGTATTATTTTTGCCGATGAACCTACGGGTGCGCTGGATTCCAAATCGGCTTCGGATTTATTAAACAAGCTGGGCCAATTAAACCAAAAGCGCAAGGCAACCATTATTATGGTCACGCACGATCCTGTTGCTGCCAGCCATTGCAGTCGGGTCATTTTTATTAAGGATGGACAAATGTATACGCAGCTTCATAAAGGTGAGCAGGAAAGACAAAGCTTCTTCCAGGATATCATGAAAACCCAAGGGGTCTTAGGTGGGGTTCAATATGAACATTAATCAACTCATATTAAAGAATTTGAAAAAAAACCTGAAAAATTATTACCTGTATGTCTTTGCTCTCATTTTCAGTGTTGCGCTCTATTTCGCTTTTGTCACATTACAATACGATCCCTCCATGGATGAAGTGAAGGGTTCGGTTAAAGGTGCGGCTTCCATACGGACAGCATCCATTTTACTGGTGGCCATTGTCTGCATCTTCCTTTTGTATGCTAATAATATTTTTATAAAAAGACGCAGTAAAGAAATTGGCCTATTTCAATTAATCGGAATGACCAAAAATAAAATTTTTCGCATCCTGAGTGCGGAGAATTTAATTCTATACTTCAGTTCCCTATTCATCGGCATTGTGGTTGGATTTTCATTTTCCAAATTAGTGATCATGATTTTATTTAAGACGACGGGCGTCGAAGCCATTGCCACTCTATATTTCTCTAACCAAGCACTTGTTCAAACACTCATCGTTTTTTGTATCATCTACCTGTTGATTATGATCATGAATTATTCCTTTATCAAAAGACAGAGTATTTTGTCTTTGTTCAGAGTGACCTCAACCACCGAAGGGAAAATCAAGAAAATATCTATCTTTGAGATGATCATTGGGATCATTGGAGTCTCTTTCATCGCTTCAGGATACTATGTTTCTTCCAAATTGTTTAGTGGAGACTCTACATCCATGAATGAATTATTTATGGCTATGGTGTTTATTCTAGGCTCTGTCATCATCGGAACACTTCTTTTTTATAAAGGATCCATCCGCTTTATTTCCAATATCATTAGAAAAAGTAAAGGCGGCTATTTAAACATCAATGAGGTGCTGTCTCTCTCATCCATTATGTTCCGCATGAAATCGAATGCTTTGTTGTTGACCATTATTACGACGGTATCGGCACTTGCGATCGGTTTACTCTCCCTAAGCTATATTGCCTATTATTCTGCGGATAAAGCAGCTGAGGACAATGTGCCTTCCCATTTTGCAATGACGAATGTACCGGATGCAGAGAAATTCAAAACGTTACTTCAGGAGCATGATATACAGTATCGTGAAAAGAAAATTGAAGTCATTCAAGTCAGTGTGAACACAGCACAAATCATGGAGACACCTCTAAAAGGATTAAATATCGGTGCGAATTCCATGACGCTGCCTGTCATAAGCGATCAATCTGTGGAGGGTACGGATGTATCTCCAGGTCAAACGGTTTTAACGGGCTATAACGATCTGTTACAGAAATTCATGTCCTTGAAAAACTCTGGTCCATTGGATTTGAAGGGAAAAAAAGAAGTCATACACCAACAATATTTGGGTCTAAAAAAGGACTATATTATTCCCTACTATTTTACAGCCGGGGGACTACCCACTGCCATTGTAGACGAAACCATATTTGAGCGGTTAAAGAAAGATATAAATCCTGAGATTCAAAAGAAATCATCCTTATATATTGGAATTGATATGATTAATGCAGAACAGATTGAAGAAGCAAATCGCCTCTTTACAGCTGCAAATTTTAATGATCAACAAACATCACGCCTTGAAATGAGCAATAATCAGAAGAGAAACATGGGAGTGATTATGTTTGTAGTTGGCTTTTTAGGGCTCACCTTTCTCATTACATCAGGCTGTATCCTTTACTTTAAGCAAATGGATGAAAGCGAAGACGAAAAAGCCAATTATACCGTATTAAGAAAGTTGGGGTTCACACAAGGTGACCTGCTTAGAGGCATTAAAATAAAACAAATCTTTAACTTCGGCATTCCATTAGTGATCGGCCTGTCACACAGCTATTTCGCCGTCCAATCCGGCTGGTTCTTGTTTGGAACTGAAATTTGGATGCCTATGATCATCGTTATGGTACTATACACCGCCTTATATTCCATTTTCGGTATACTGTCCATCCTGTATTATAAAAAAGTCATTAAAGCAGCACTATAATCGGTCAAAAACTCCAGGCGAAAGCACTGGTTAAGAAGAACATAATAAAGAAAGAGCAAGGATGCGTTAACATCCCTGCTCTTTAGCAACAGCCGCTTTTAAGGACGGTCTATTCTGTTGCTTACATCTTTCCTCTCTCAGCTTTTCACAGGGAAAAGTGCATCATATGCAGGACAAGGCAGTTTGTCGAGAAACTCTTGAAGCGGCTTCGGTTTATGTTTGTAAATATCCTTTAAGGACGTTCCATTGTAGATATTGCCGATAACAACAGGATGACATAGCTCACAAATCAGGATATCCCCGTTCCCATGAAGATGAAGCTGCTTTTTACCATCAACACAGTTGGAAAAATATACGCCCGGCTGCTCCTTGAAGCCTAAAGCTTCTGCGAAACGATCCATACAGGTGAAATACAGCACGGTATCGTCCTTTTTATGTGCAATCAAGTCATGGACGGAATGGACAAGTGCTTCCTTAGTGGAGATGGCGTTCCAGTTGGTATGATCCATCACGATGCTGTTTTGGATTTCATGAATTCGTACACCGAGTTCATATACTTTTTCACTGATCGCCGGCATATTGTTCTGCGTCTCGGCAAATAGCAAAGTCTCCAGCACCGTTTCCAGCTTGGCTTCGGTACATAATCGAATATTCTGTACGATTGTCTCATACATGCGAGGATGAACATGATAATAGGCTGCATATTTATCGGCGTCTGTGAAGTTGAAGGAGATATGGATGTTGGAAAGTCCCGCGTCACGCAGTCTCTCAATTCGTTCAGGGCTGAGCAAGCTGGCATTGGTATTAAGTTGGGTTGCGATTCCCTTGCTTGAACAATGAGTCACAATGTGCAGACAATCCTCATACTTCAAGGTCACTTCTCCCCCGGACAGTCGCACACGTTTTAACGTTGGAATGTCATCAATAATACCAATGACCTCATTGCTGCTGATGCATTGCCCGTCGTTTCGCTGATATGCGCAGCAATAATCACACTTGAAGTTGCAATTGGAGGTGACCCCGACTTCCAATCCCTCCAGCTCGTAGATGCCCGGCTTTTCCAGTTCAAGTGCTTTATATTTGTTCTCTATACTCACTTTCTCATGATCCTCCCGATCTCAGGCTTGTGTCTTAAATACCTTTGAGATTATACAGAATAGGAGCAGCTTAGAGATATGACATTGCTAACGGCGAACCGTTACATAAGTAGCGTCATGTTTTGGGTAGGGAACTCCAGAAAAGGCGTAGAAAAGGATTGGAAGCATACCGCCTAGCCTATGAAAACAATAACTTATACTATTCCCCGTTTTTTTTCTTCCCTCAATACATATACTATATCTCAAAATTGTATTCTTAGGGGGAGAGATGCGAAGATGAAAAGGTTAGTTTATGCATGCATGCTTTCTTTACTCCTTATGACTCCGATACAAATCGTGGGAGCAGCTGGTAATACAGCGGAAGCTAGACCAGTTAAACCAGAGTTACTAAGTTCTCTTCGTCAGGGTGGATACATTCTGTTCGTTAGGCACGGTGAAGCAACGCTAGGAGAAGATCAACCTAATCTCGTCTTAGGCGATTGCTCACTCCAAAGGAATCTTTCCGAGGAAGGTAAAAGACAAGCCTTACTTTTTGGGGAAAGGATAAAGAGCTTACAAATCCCCATTCAAACTCCAGTTATAGCAAGTCCCTTTTGTCGAACAAGGGAAACGGCAGAATTAGCTTTTGGAGCAGAAAATGTTCATGTAGATCCCTTCTGGGTTAGAATTTACAATCTAAGTGGGGATGTAACCGCAGCAGAGAAGGAAAGTACATTAGCCGAACTGACTTCTGTGTTAGAGAAAGTTCCACCTTCCGGGACCAACAAAGTTATCATTGCTCACAGTTTCCCTCAAGGCATTGGTTTGGGCGAGATTCCGAACTTGGGTACTGTAGTTGTGAAGCCCAGAGGACAGGGAAACGGTTTTGATATTGTAGACAGGATATCTTTTGCTGAGTTGTCGAGTGTGCCGTGAGAAAAATTTGCGGCTTCAGACAACACAGTGAACCATGCATAGTTTTCATTTCCAAATCCATACTGAATATATCTGTTGGTAATGGAGGCGGAATGTAGTGGACAAAAAGATGAACCTGCTCATGTTCAGCGGGGATTACGATAAGGCGATGGCTGGACTGATTTTGGCGAATACGGCTCGGGAATTGGACGTGGACGTGACGATGTTTTTCGCATTCTGGGGACTATTTCTGGTTCGTGATCCTGATAAGATGACACTTGAGGACAAGACGATTTATGAAAAAATCATGGGCTGGATGACTCCAAAAGGACCCGAGGAGCTGCCGTTGTCCAAAATGAATTTTAGCGGTCTGGGCAAGCTGATGCTGACGGAAATGATCGAAGATAACGAAGCCCCGAAACTGATTCATTTCTTGAAGGGGGCACGGAAAAAGAACGTCAAATTTTATGCCTGTAAGCTATCCGTGGACATTATGGGTTTTAAACCCGAAGAATTCATACCTGAACTAGAAATTATCGAGGCTAAAACGTATCTCAAAGACGCGCTCGAATCCGATATGCAGCTGTTCATATAAGATGTACGCACGCCTTGTCCGACTCTCGGATGAGGCTTTTATTTTGACAAAAGGATGACATTCGCCTATTTTTCTTAACCCATTTAGGTCTTCCTACGTACCCTAGAATGACAGAACCACATGGGAGGCGCCCGTATGCTCAAGGCTCGAATCGGAAGCAACAATAGTGCGTATCAGCCTTCTAGCGAGGCTTATTTCACACGGTATCGGGAAGGCACGATCGGATATCATCAAACCTTTGAATCCCCATACGGGCAAAAAAAGCTGATGTATGCGGATTGGGCCGCCAGCGGCCGTCTGTATGGACCTATTGAGTCCAAAATAGCTAACGATTTTGGCCCTTTTGTAGCGAATACCCATACGGAGTCTAATTTGACAGGTACCCTAATGACTCAAGCCTACGAAGAGGCGAAGCGAATCATTAAGAACCACGTCCATGCTGACGAACACGATATCATTCTGTTTGCCGGGTCCGGTATGACAGGGGCAATAAATAAGCTTCAACGCATGCTGGGTTTGAAAATACATGAAAAATTAAAGCATCACTACCCTATCGCTGAAAAAGAACGTCCCGTTATTTTTGTCACCCATATGGAGCATCACTCGAATCATATCTCCTGGGCGGAAACGATTGGAGACGTCGTGTGCATTCCTTCCGGTCCCAGTGGTACCGTTGATCCTGCAAATCTGGAACGCTTACTGATTCAATTCCGTCATCGCCCAATCAAGATCGGCGCTTTTACAGCCTGTTCCAATGTTACTGGGTTTGAACCGCCGATTTACCGGCTATCTCGCAAAATGCATGAACATGGCGGCGTTTGTTTCATTGATTTTTCCGCAAACGCTCCTTATGCCGAGATCAACATGCACCCCACAGAGCCCCTTGAAAAACTGGACGGGATTGTATTTTCTCCCCACAAATTTCTCGGCGGGCCCGGTACAAGCGGCGTCTTAATCATGGATTCGAGGCTAAGCTCCAACCATGCCCCGGATCAGCCTGGTGGCGGTACGGTAAGCTGGACCAACCCTTGGGGTGGGTACGCATATAAAGACAATATCGAGGCGCGCGAGGATGGGGGAACTCCTGCCTTTCTACAGGCCATTCGAACGGCGCTCTGCATTCAACTGAAAGAACAGATGGGCCAAAAACGAATCTTAGAGCGCGAAAAGGAACTAACGCCGTTATTGTTAAACGGGTTGGACAAAATACCAGGCCTGCACGTTTTAGGTGGAAGAAGCCAAGAGCGGCTCGGAATCGTTTCTTTCGTTGTCAACCATATCCACTACAATCTGATTGTAAAATTACTGAATGATCGGTTCGGAATCCAGGTCCGCGGCGGCTGCTCCTGTGCAGGAGCGTATGGACACTATTTGCTGGGTATTGACCAACAAACCTCTAATCAAATGTCAGACCTCATCCATGCGGGAGATCTATCGAGAAAACCCGGCTGGGTGCGCCTGTCCCTCCATCCCATGATGACGAATCAGGAAGTCTCCTATCTGATCTCTTCCATACAAACGGTTGTGGAAAATATCATAGCGTGGCAAAAGGATTATACGTATCAACCCGACTCCAACGAGTGGCGATATAGGTATGAACAAAGAAAAATAGACGTCAGCAAATGGTTCAATTTTAGCGATTAAGAAACCTTTGTCCACTCCCCACTTTCAAAATTCTCATACTATACACAGTGAGATTAATATATGAGGAAAGAAGTGACGACAGTGGGTCTCAATTTTCGCAACAGTACCAATGCAGCTATCTATGTTGTCTACGCCTACCCGGACTTCAGCTGTAGTCCTGTCAACTACTCTAAAACCGGTTGGTTCCGTGTTAACCCCGGTCAGACCATTCAGGTTTGGAGTGGTTTTGCAGGAGGTCGCACGTTCTATTATTATGCCGAGGATCATTTTGGACGCGAGTGGCGGGGTTCATACTTCACCCAAATTCCTCAGCAGGCCTTCCATTGGTGCTGGAATACGGGCTGCACCACTTGTAGAAATCTGGGGCTGCGAAGAGTCACGGTCGGCCCGTTCGTCTTGAACCACACTATTGACTTTATAACGAGTGGTAGCCAAAGAAAACCTGCATCTGGCAATCTTCGTACGACACTGCCTACAAGAACGAAAGAAGAACAACCTGCCTTACGTAGAGTCCCTAAGACACCTAAAAGATTAAAACAAGGGACACCTGATTTGCCGAAACGCATCGCGCACAAAAAACGGACGAAATAAATAACTGAACATCTCGGAAAACAGGCTATCTAAGCCAAACTAAAGAGTTGCCTTTTCAAGCACACATATACAGATTATTTTAGAACCAAAAAAGGAGCGACCTCATCCCCATGGGTCTACTCCTTTCTCTTTTATCTATGGAGGTAAATCCACTTATTTACTCTCAGCTTCCCACTTGGATATTTCCTCGCGAACCCGTGGCGCTACCTCTGTTCCCAATAGCTCAATGGCTCTCATGACATCCTCGTGCGGCATCGTGCCTACAGGTACGTGCAATAGAAAGCGTGTAATGCCTACCTGCTTGCGCAGGTGAATGATTTTCTTGGCAACCGTATCGGGATCGCCTACATACAACGCCCCTTCAAAGCTACGCGCGGCATCAAAGCTGGAACGAGTGTAAGGCCCCCATCCACGCTCCCGCCCAAGCACATTCATACTCTGCTGGGTGGAAGGGAAAAACTTGTCGGCTGCAAGCTCGGTATTTTCTGCGATAAAACCATGTGAGTGTGATGCAACCGGAAGTAATGATGCGTCGTGCCCTGCGTGCGCAGCCGCTTTTTTATACAGCTCCACAAGCGGCGCAAACTGCACAGGGCTACCGCCAATAATCGCAAGAACCAACGGCAATCCAAGTAAACCGGCACGGACTACAGATTCCTGATTGCCCCCGCTACCAATCCATACGGGCAACGGATTTTGAACCGGACGTGGATACACGCCCAGATTATTTATCGCAGGCCGATGTCCGCCCTTCCAGGTGACTTTTTCAGAATCCCGTATGTTTAATAACAGCTCCAGCTTTTCATCAAACAGTTCGTCATAGTTATCTAAATCATAGCCAAACAGCGGAAATGATTCGATAAAAGAACCCCGGCCTGCCATAATCTCAGCCCGTCCATTCGAGATACCGTCCAGCGTAGCAAAATCCTGAAATACACGTACCGGATCATCTGAGGAAAGCACCGTGACCGCGCTGGTCAGCCGAATCCGCCGGGTCTGCGAAGCAGCAGCAGCTAGTATTACCGCAGGAGCAGATGCCGCATAATCTTTACGATGATGCTCTCCCACGCCATATACATCCAGCCCTACCCGATCTGCAAGCACAATCTCCTCAACAACTTCACGTATTCGTTGCGCATGACTGATGACCTCAGCCGTCTGTGTATCCGGCGTTGTTTCTACAAATGTGCTGATACCTATCTCCACTTGCCCTGCCCCCTAATTCAATGTCTCGTTTCCATCGGCTGTTTGCGAGCAAACCATTTTAAAAACCGATATCTTTATTTTGAACCTTTTGCATGACTTTTTCAAGTTCTGCTTGCTGAGCCTGGAAACGCCCAAAGAGAACCTGAAGGACTTACCGCAGGAAACAAAATCTTTTTGTCGAATATTTTACGGAATAAAAGAGATTTCCATCCTCACAACATGAATACAACAAGGAGGCGCATACATTTATGGCTTTTGTCATTAATAATTTAAAGGATAATAGCAATGTTGCCATCACAGACCAATTAGGTGGATTTACCGTACTGGAATACATATCGGATTTGAGCTGCACCTCGGTTGCGGCTGCGCAAGCCAATTACTATATGAGTAAAGGTAACATGCGCCGCAAGCAGCTCATGATCGAAATCAACAATAGTGAAATTATGATGAAGGCGGGCGCCATGCAATATACTGTGGGTAGTATGGAGATGACTACCGGTGTAAAAGGTGTGGGAGGCTTAATGCGAAATTTGGTGTCCGGTGCTGTAACAGGAACAGGTGCCATCAAACCTCACTATAAGGGTACGGGTACGATTATGCTGGAACCTACTTATAGTTACATTTGGCTCATCGATGTCGATAATGATCACATTGCCATTGAAGATGGCTTGTTTTTAGCTTGTGAAACCACACTGGACATATCCGTCGTTGCCCGCAGCAACCTTTCCTCAGCCGCACTGGGTGGAGAAGGATTATTTAATTTAAGTGCTCGGGGAAAAGGAGTTCTTGCCCTGCAAGCGCCTATCCCATCCGAAGAAGCCGTCGTTGTTGAATTGCAAAACGATGTGCTAAAAGTGGACGGCCATTTTGCCCTCATGTGGTCCAATACCTTACAGTTTACCGTCGAGAAATCTGGAAAGACCAAACTTGGCTCTGCCGCTTCCGGCGAAGGTCTGGTCAATGTGTACAGGGGAACCGGAACCGTTTGGCTGGCACCGTTATAAGCGATGTATATGAAGAGGAGAAGCTGAGCGCTTCTCCTCTTCTTAATGTCCATTGAATTGAAAGGTGTCCCTGCAATGCTGTACAAAATCCTCTAGACTGAAGAATTCCTTGAATTTGGGGTAGGCGCTACTTTCCTCCTTAGCCCAAGTCTTTAGTTCTTTTTCACAAACTCCGATTTTAATTTCATCGCTCCAAAACCATCAATTTTGCAATCAATATCATGATCGCCTTCCACCAGACGGATATTCTTTACTTTCGTGCCAATTTTCAAGACGGATGAGCTTCCTTTGACTTTAAGGTCTTTAATAACGGTTACAGAATCACCGTCTTTCAGGACGTTACCATTGGCATCTTTGATGACTTTTACATCTTCTTTATTTGCTGCTTCTGAATTGGAAGACCACTCATGAGCGCATTCCGGGCAAATGAAAAGACTCCGATCCTCGTAGGTGTATTCTGAATTACATTCCGGGCAATTTGGCAAATTAGACATAATCGTATGTACTCCATTCATTATCAATTCTACACCTGTGATCGTCCAAACCTTGCTCCAAGCCCTCCTTGGAGTTCCTTACAAGTATATTGGATAATCAGCAACGATTCCACTCATGAAGGAAATTATTTTGGGATTTCTCTTTCCTTTTGAATGATTATGAGGATTAAAAAAGGATGCTCGCCTTGTTAGGGTAGCATCCTTCATCATTAGTAAAATCATATATTGAAAATGTACTTTATGGTGAATTTATGCCTTTGTTTGCTTGACCAGCTCACGAATTCCTTGGCTAAGCGGCGTAAGCGGGCGTTTCAGAAGCTTCTCGAAATCGTTGCTTACGACATCCAAAGCTCCTTCGCGAATCGCTTGTTGAATACCGACCACAATAGGGATTGCGGCTTCCGGTACTCCCGCACTGAGCATAATGTCGGCATACGCAGCATCGTCTACCTGTTGTACAGGCACATCCTTGCCCAGAACCTCAGCAAGAATCGCCGCAAACTCTTCTTGGGTAATCGGCTTGCCGGAGAGCTCGTATATCGTATTCTCATGCCCTTCGCCGGACAAAACGACTGCCGCCGCTTGCGCATAATCTGCACGGGTGGCCCAACCTACTTTACCAGAGCCTGCCGAGGTCAGCCAAGGAGCACCCGCCAGCACGGATTGAATCGTGCCTGCTTCATTTTCAAGATACCAGTTATTGCGCAGGAAAGAGTAAGGGATGCCCGATTCGCGAATGAACTCTTCCGTTATACGATGTACAGGTGCAAGGAACAGAGTGCTGTCTGCCGCATTGGCAGCGCTTGTATAAGCGATGAAGCCTACTCCCGCACGTACAGCAGCATCCACAGCAGCCTTATGCTGGCGGATTCTTGTGTCATTATCCCCGTCCGCGGACACAATCAGCAGTCGGTCTACACCCGTAAACGCTTGGTCCAGCGTCTCCGGTTTGTCAAAATCGCCATGGCGAACGTCAACGCCACGGGCACGCAAGTTTTCTGCTTTTTCCGGATTTCTCACGCTAACAATAAGGTCTTCTGCCGATACGGATGCAAGCAACGTCTCTACTACGATGGAACCCAGTTGCCCAGTTGCTCCTGTTAATGCGATTTTCATATGAAATCCTCCATTCAGATTTTATTCACCTTTCTATAGTAACTATAAGTATGACACTTGTCTAATATCAAGGAGATGGCAAAGGCGCTAAAGGCTGTCCTCAACGGCTTGGCGCAGGGCGGAGAGGCTATTGTCCACTTCTACGGACCCGTCTACGAATTGTGGATTGGGAGACGCTTTGCTCGAAATTACAATCCGTTCACGGTTTCCCTTGCGATGAAGCGCTCCGCCGATCAGCTCTTCCGATCTGCCTAGGCCAAACAGGTAGGCTGTATCAATAAAGTCAATGCCAAGATCCAGTGCGTCCTGAAAAATTTTCCTTCCTATATCCTCAAAGCTTGACGCCAGCTATCGTTGCACTCCTTTCGTATGTGCTGCTGAGAGAAAAGATCACCCTGCGCCCTGGACTCGGGATCGCATGTCCACTGCTCGGCGTTTTGGCGCTGCAATGGCCTCACATATCCGCGTTCGGTTTTTCTGCTCCCAAGGCAACCTCATTCATTGGCATGCTGCTTGTTCTCTCTGCCGTGTTCGGGGAAGCAGCGCTAACGGTATTACGCAAGATGCTATCCAGCCATGTCTCTTCCCTGCTTGGAACCATGTATATCACACTCTTTTCTTTCCTCATGTTTCTGGCTTGTTCCTTTGGGGAGGCACGACAGTTCAACTTCAACGACGTTGGTGCAAGTGATATTGGACTTGTCTTATATTATGGTATCTTTGTCACAGCATTAGCTTACGTATTATGGTTCCGGGGCGTGTCAAGGGTACCAGCCAGTACGGCAGCGGTATACACCGGGTGTATTCCGGTCAGTACACTGCTGCTGTCCTATATTATCCTCCGAGAGCCCTTTTCATTTGCTCATCTGGCGGGTGCAGGCTTTATCTCGCTTGGCATCATGCTCATTTCACGCGGTGAACGCCACTGACTCAAGCAGACTGCTCGCGACGGCTTTTCCTCCCTGCATCCCTTTTACGGGCATGTCGACTCCTCTTTAGGTGACCCCATTTGGGGGTAGCTCTTGGGTTAACATTATTCCATACAACATCAATATTATGAATGAACGAGGCGTTAAATCATCAGGGGTCTGAGGTATCGTGCCAAGTCATTTTGTAGTAAAAACATATTTCCCGCTTACCGTTACTCGCTTAATTGAAGCACCCTTGCGATATTCTCGCACGTACGCTCTACGTTTTGCGGCCCTTCGACCAACAGCTTATCCAGTTCGGATGCTCCCGGCACGATGCCGAATACCGCATCTATTCCTTTCTGGTACAACGTGTCGATCCCCTCCCCGATATAGCCTGCGACCGCGATGACCTTTTTACCGGATTGTTTGGCCGCTTGAGCTACTCCATATGGCGTTTTCCCGAATTTGGTCTGAAAATCAATACCGCCTTCTCCCGTAAAAACGATATCCGCATTCGCCAGCTTCTGCTCTAATCCGGTGTATTCGATCACAATTTCAATGCCTTTTTGCAGTACCGCCTGAGTAAAAATCAGCAACCCCGCACCCAATCCTCCTGCGGCCCCCGCTCCTGGAAGATCGCGTACATCCTTGCCCAGTTGCTGCTTCACCACATCCGCGTAATGGGCAAGATTAGAATCCAATTGCTGTACCATCTCCGGGGTTGCTCCTTTTTGCGGACCAAATACATGAGATGCCCCATGCGCTCCGCACAACGGATTCGTCACATCACAGGCTACAATCAATTGTACCTGCTGCAAGCGGTCATCCAGAGATGAGATATCTATGCGGACCAGGCCGCCCAGACTGCCGCCGCCGCGTGGAAGAGTATTCCCTTTTGCATCAAGAAATCTGGCCCCTAGCGCTTCTGCCATCCCTGTCCCGCCGTCATTCGTCGCGCTTCCGCCAATGCCAATAATAATACCTTGAATCCCTTGATTCAGGCATTCACGGATTAACTCACCCGTACCGTAGGTTGTTGTCTTTAGCGGGTTTTTGTTATCCTTGTTGACCAGATGAATTCCGCTGGCGGATGCCATCTCAATCGCCGCAGTTGTGCCGTCTCCCAGCAAACCGTATGCAGCAGTTATGGGTTCTCCCAGCGGTCCGGTCACCTCTTTATAACGAATCTGCCCACCTGTCGCATCCACCAGTGACTGAACGGTTCCTTCACCGCCGTCCGCCATGGGGACGTGGATATAATTTGCCAACGGATAGACCTTGCGCAGTCCTTTCTCCATCGCGATGCACACTTCTTTAGCCGTCATACTTTCTTTAAAGGAATCCGGTGCCAGCACAAATGTCTTCTCTCTCATCTTCTCACCCCATCATGAATATTAAAGTAAAAATCCATACATTAATGACGCTACAATTGCCATTGTTCCACCCACAATAGCTTACCGTAGTTCCTGTATGCACCATTACAGCAGCGGCCAACGGGGCTGTCCCCATGTTCAGAATCGCTTTTCCAAACGAGCCTGTCGCCAAAATAACTCCCGTCGAGGTTGAAGCCGTGGCAGCCGCCATCAGAACGGTCACGATTAAACCACATATTGCAGGAACCACACCTACCAGCATAACGTGGCTTAAATCCAGATTGAATCCGCGCGCCGCTAATCAATACACTGATGGTCTGCTCCAAATTGGCTCCACCCAGTAAATCCCTGCGATGGCTCCCAAAAACAAAGCTCTGCTAACCTTAGGGTCGGCAGAGCTTTTTACATGCATCCAATTAAAGTCACCTAATGTATACTATCCACTTTACGCCGACTCTGCCGGCTTTGCCAGTTTACCGCTTAATGCGTCGTCAGAGAAGGCGATCCTCGGTTCCTCGTTCCAATGCGTCTCGGCGCTCCATACTACTCAGACGTTCATTTTCCGCTTGCAGAAGTTTGACTTGCTCCTGCATATGTTTTATGTATGCTGCAACAGTAGTGTTCCCAGGTATATCAGACCACTCCGACTCCGTAAGTGTGATAGAAACCTTTTTTGTTATGCCCTGTGCTGGTCTGCCTACCTTACGCTTGTCTGCGCTCATATCGCTACCTCTGATCAATTTAAGTTACCTTAATTGTCGAGGTATTTGAGTAACTTAAATTAAATAGGCAAAACAACCCCGCCAACCAGTTAAGGTTAGCGGGTATATCGGCTTACATTTCCCCAATTGTTTCCTGAAGTTGAATAACTAATAACCTTATGACTAGTCGACACAGGCATAGCTAAGATAAACAAAAAGCTAGTTGCGACGATCAGAAGAACCCTTTTCCTCAACTTTGTCTAACCGACTTTATCAATAATATTTACATATAGGATTTGAATCTATATAAACGTCATACAGACCCGGACAGAACCCTTGCGCGGTTCAATTCCGTAGCGTGTCTTATGATAGACTGGTAGGATTGTCCAAAGTTATTATTGGAAAATTACAAAAAGAAACTTATAATGTAATTGAAGACAAACATCTGCAGCAAACTCTTTATTAGTCATATAGCAAAATTGGAACTTATACATACTGGAAGTTGATTAATAAAGACCATTCTTTGTCTTGGAAAGAGGGGGTCAATCTTATTCATTCAATTCAATAAGGTAAGTTAAGATCAGTTTAGGCAAAAACAAAATTTAATGAGAGAGAAGGATATGAATATGAAAAATATTAAAAAAGCTTCTTTATTATCCGTTTTGTCTTTAGCTCTTGCAATTCCATTAACTGCTTCTGCCGCAGCTACGACCGATGTTGCACCAGCCACAACTGACTCAGTAGCAGTTTCCCAATCTGCAAACGAATCGACTATGGTAAATACACCAACATCAGGGGATCACGTTATCACTCCTCAATCCACACAACCTGCGTTTGACATTACATTGGGCGGTCAACAATCAGAAGCGTCTTTTAGTGTCCCAGCCAGAATGGGTTACATTAAAATATGGGTGAAGAATACAGGAAGTGAGAAAATTAAATTCGCTTTACACAAGGGATCAGCTAATGGTCCGGTTGTAAAAGAAGCAACGATTGCGAAGGGCTCCACTTTTGAGTGGATAAGCTCCTCAGCTTTGTCGACTGGTGATTTTTATGCTACTTTTAACACAAGTAATACTAATATGAAAGGTCGGTCTTATGGTAAGCTAGGTTCGTCAAGAAGTGGTTTATAATTCAAACATGCAAGTGTTGTAAACTGATTTAGTATTGAATTGTATGCCCCTGCTGCGTAGTTTTATATTATGTAGTAAGGGGCATTTATTGTAAGTAAGGATAACTCTAACAAAGTGAGCATTTCAAAGAATGTACATTGCCAGCTACTTCATTTGAAGATATTTTCTTAGATGACCGTTTGACGGACATTTTCGCTAATCAGTAAAATGATCTTGTCATTCCTCCTTAGCAACTAAGTACAAATGCTTTTATGCAACAGCGCAGCGTTTTGCATCCCGCTTGTGGGAATAGTCTTATCGCTGTTTATTTTTTCGGGTTTTAAATAAGCGCCTGTGTTCATTTGGCGCTGTAAATACATGGGCAGATACAAGTCACTCATTGGGGTGGCTTTTTTTATTACCTTGAAAGGTTGAAATGGTTTAAAGAAGAAGAAAGGAATTTTGCTACACATGAAAAGACCACCAAAACAGCCGAAGAAATACAAAGGTTGTGTATGGGAATAGCAAGCATGAGCGCTGGCACAAGAAGCGCCCGCCGGATCTGAACATGGGTGATGTGACGGAACGCGAAGAAGGTACGATGAGCAACTTTAATACCATTCTGCTCAAGGATCAGAAAGTGGCCAACACGCTCGCCAGTTTGTCCGTTTTCTTGCGTGACAATACTCCTGAGCATATCACCGATACGGACGCTATATGGATGCAGACTTTCCCAAGCGACTACGATTTTGTGGATGCTAACGCTCAATATGTATGTGGCATGAGTGTTCCGCCTGTCATGATGAAGCGGATTGCAGAGCAGATTAATTCCCAATGGTTTAATGCATAACCCAGAAACAACTCTAAAGATTTATACACACGTCATAGACAAGATGAAAAAGGATGCAACTGAGAAGACAAGAATTCACTTTGCGGATATATTGAACAATAATTTTGCAACAAATCAACCCCCGATGCAGGAAATGTAATTTTTTTGTGATTTAATGAAGAAAGCCTCTCGGGCTTCGTACGGAGTCTTGATGCGAACTCCCGCCCGCGCTGCCTCTACATGATCAATGTTATGCAATACAGTTAATCATTGATATGTATGAGAGTGTACCTGGATATAGAGTATACTATATGAGTATAAGTCCGATACACGATGACATTATATATGTAATGGTATCCAAATACAGCGCAGAAGAGGTTGAAAATGAGTCGAAAGAATTTTACAGATTACCCATTAAGCGAAGAAATTATGAGGGCGTTGAATAGCTTGGGCTATGAGACGCCAACCGAGATTCAGACGGAAGTCATTCCAGTTGCGCTTGAGAAGAAGGATCTTGTCGCCAAATCGCAAACAGGTAGCGGCAAAACAGCGGCATATGGTATTCCACTTTGTGAGCTAGTAGATTGGAATGAGAATAAGCCCCAGGCTTTAATCCTGACGCCAACTCGTGAACTCGCGTTACAGGTTACTGAAGACATCACGAATATTGGACGCTTTAAGCGGATAAAAGCAACGCCTCTTTATGGGAAACATCCTTTTCATATACAAAAGGCCGAGTTAAAGCAAAGAACGCATGTGGCTGTAGGTACACCAGGACGTGTACTGGACCATATTGAACGAGGTACGCTATCGTTAGATCGGATTACCTATCTCGTGATTGATGAAGCTGATGAGATGCTGAATATGGGCTTTATCGAGCAAGTTCAGTCGATCATTCAGGCGCTGCCTGGTGACCGGGTTACGATGTTATTCTCCGCTACTTTTCCTGAGGATGTAGCCACGCTGTCACGTAAGTATATGAACAATCCTGTTGAAATTGAAATTAAAGCGACTGGTATAACGACCGCCACAATTGATCACTCTCTTATTCAGATGAAGGAGTCAGACAAGCTGGCACTGCTGCAAGATCTGCTCATTGTTGAGAATCCTGATAGCTGCATTATTTTCTGTCGTACGCAGGAGAATGTAGATACATTATTCAGAGCATTGGCTGATCTTGAATATCCATGTGATCGGATTCATGGCGGAATGGAGCAAGATGAGCGATTTGAGGTGATGAACGCGTTCAGAAGAGGGCAATTCCGCTACTTGATCGCGACAGATGTTGCTGCAAGGGGTATCGATATTACCAATATCACCCATGTCATTAACTACGATATTCCCCTTGAGAAGGAAAGCTATGTTCATCGCACGGGACGTACGGGACGTGCAGGCAAAACGGGGAAAGCAATTACTCTGGTCACTCCTAAGGATGGCAAACGATTAGCCGATATTGAAGCATATATTGGATTCCCGATTCCGAAAGTAAAAGCTCCCTCAGAAGAGGCTGTTGATCTCCGTAGAGAAGATTTTGAGCAGAAGCTACATGTAAAAACTGCACTCAAAAAAGATAAGCGCGAGCAATTAAACCAACAAATTATGAAGCTGAACTTTAATGGCGGCAAGAAGAAGAAATTCAGAGCTGTCGACTTTGTTGGGACAATTGCTAAGCTGGATGGGGTAAGCGCAGACGATATCGGGATCATTACGATTCTTGATAATGTGACAGATGTTGAAATTCTGAATGGCAAGGGTCCACTGGTGCTGGAGATTATGAAAAATACGACCGTTAAAGGCAAGCTGTTAAAGGTCCGTAAGGGAAATAAGTAGAAGGTACGCTGATTAAACTCTCCTCCTGTTAAAGAAAAGTTTGGATCCGAAAACGACTTATTCAACAAAGGGAATAATTCCTCATCGGGTATTCGGTTGTCTTCATTAGGAAAAATCCTTTCTTTAATGAGAATTGTCAAAACACAGCAAGAAATTGACTCACTGCCCACGCCGGAGCATTTCCTGCGGCACCTAGGACAGATCGGGCACTACTTCCAACATTTAGGGGATGCGCTGGAGGGCGAAGTTGGGAAGGGAATTCCGCTTGGCCGAGCACGGCTACATCGTTGTTCCCAAAGCGTGAGAAATGTCTGCAACTCAGCAACATAGGACCGAACCTCGAGGATGGCGGGCTGCTGCAAGGAACTTTTCTAAAAGCTTGCCATTCTTATGATACGGTTCTCCGCGCTGGCTGTAACGGCAAGTTCAAAGGGCACCGAATCAGGTGCCCTTTGTGCGTAACACATGTTTTCATGCATGCGGATATGGAAACATGCCGATTCAATTGATGATGAAGTGTGGAAGTCTTATTAATGTCCGCGATGCTTTTCTTTCGCTTTCTTCTCCTTCAATTCCCTTACCTGTGCCTTTATTGCTTCCCTTTGCTGTTTAGAGTAGGCCCGTTTCTCCAGCTTGCGCTTCTCATACTCTAACTTTAGGGCCTCCTGTGCGTAGGAGGAGACCCCTTTCCTCCTTAATTCATACGCTGCCTGCCTTGCTAGCCGCTTCGGATTGACCTTCTTCGTTTCAGACAACTTTACGGCCACCTCTTGTGAGAGTCCACTGACAAGCATCCACATTTCCTCACGGATAAAATGGAGAATTTCCTCATCCTGAGGCTCTTTACCAAAAATGTACCTAGCTGCCTTCAATTTCCCTTGGTCTTGCTCTTCCACGACTCCAACCCAATACTGTCCATCGTGATAAACCGTAAGCTTCATATTAATCCCCCTCATTTTAAATCGAAACGATGGACATCCCGAGGGGGAAGGTTACTGACATGGCGCTCTTGGAATATAGAGTCATCCATGTGTCTGGACTACCAACCAGACTGTGTTTTTTCGTTCCAAAAAAAATTATAGTTACCTTACTGGAAAACAGCAAGGCAAAATTAATTCTGCATGAAATTGTTCAACGTAGAACCATATTGGGTAAATCTAGACTACTCTCATTTTTCCACTCTAAAAAATCCCAGTATCCCCGGGCATTAGCTCATACAAAGTGTGAGAAATACTCATATATTACTTATAAATGGACAGAAAGGGGACGGTGAATGCTGTGGGAATAAAATTTAACAGAGCCGAAAATCACTTTAGAAAAGCACGTAAACATTTTGGAAAAGTAAAGGATAAAGAGCTAGCAGAAGGCTTGAGAAGATTATGTACAGGATTACTTCGTTTAAATGATGAGTTACGTTCCACCCTTGGCCGCAAAAAATAATAATAACTAATTAAAACGGAAAACAAATGTACTCGATGGAGCAACAGTTTACAGGTCAAATACAAGGGGGGGGGAAGTCTTGATACTCCAATTGATTATTATAATCGCTGCTTTCGTTTTTTTGTACTTCATACTAAAGCCTCCAGTTGAGGTTCACGGTGACGATTCTTTGATCAGCGAAAGTGGTACCCTTCTGCCAGTAAAACAGGATGGTGACGTAGCTAGGCATATTAATATAAATTTGTATGAAGAGGGTTCTCGACTCAGGAGTGAAAGATAATGTTCCAATCAGTCGAGTTTTTCCTAACAATCATAGCTTTTTTTCTCAGCATGGTGTTCATACTTTGGAGGCCAAAAGGTTTAAATGAAGCAATCCCCGCAACAGCAGGAGCGATATTAGTACTAATAAGCGGAAGCGTGACATTATCAGATTTGGTTAAGATCTCCACAATGGTAAGCGGAGCTGCAATAACCATAATAGCTACTATTTCAATGGCAATTATATTGGAGAGCTTTGGATTCTATATTTGGGCTGCTGAAGGACTGTTGGCCAAAGCAAGAGGTTCTGGAATTCGTCTGTTTTGGTACGTCAATGCAGTTTGCTTTCTTATGACTTTATTTTTCAATAACGACGGGAGCATCTTTATTACAACACCTATTTTAATTTTATTATTGAATCATCTAAAGCTGAAAAATCACGAAAAGATCCCCTATTTGCTTTCGGGCGCATTAACAGCAACCGCATCAAGCGCTCCAATCGGAGTAAGCAACATCGTCAATTTAATTGCACTAAAAATTATAGGGATTGATCTCTTCACCAATTTCCTGATGATGTTTGTTCCTTCTGTAACAGGACTGCTATTGTTCTCAGGCCTATTATATTTATGCTTCTACAAAAAACTGCCCCGGAACATATCTAACCAAAAGTTTCATAATGAAATCTATCCGCATCCTTCACAAAAATCCGGGAAAGAACGAAACCGATTAATGAGAAATATTCTACTCTTTGTATTTTCCGTACGTGTAAGTCTTTTTATTGCCTCTTATTATAACATTCCAATTGAAATTGTGGCTGTGTTAGGTTCCGTGCTTTTACTTGGGTGGCGTTGGATTTATATTAAAATACCTCCATTGGATATGTTGAAAAAAACACCATGGTATATATTCGTGTTTGCATTTAGCATTTATATCATCATTTTTGGCTTAAATAACATTGGGTTAACAAGTATGTTAATTCACCTAACTCAACCACTGATTGCAGGAGATCTGCTCACCGCCAGTTTGATAATGGGAGTTCTTTTAACGATTATGTCCTCCTTATTTAATAATCACCCGGCATTAATGATTGGAACGGTTTCCCTTACAAGTATGAATCTAGATCCTCTCCATTTAAAAGTAGCTTATCTAGCAAGCGTTATCGGGAGCGATGTAGGCTCATTGCTATTACCGATCGGTACTCTCGCATCATTAATTTGGTTGCACATAATTAGGCAAAACAACGTAAAAATAAGTTGGAAAGATTATGTGAAGGTAACGATTATCACTATCCCGCCTACAGTACTCTTTACTTTGGTTTTCTTGGCATACTGGGTGAAATGGCTATTTTAGCATCATTGTTAGAATAATCGCTTTACGTTAGGGAACGGAGGGCGCGGCATGTCAAACGGTTCCGATATAACGAAGTTGGAGAGCATTATTCCCCAATACGGCCTGACTTTAAAAAGCGTTCAACCCTATGATTAGCATAAAGCAATGTATTACGCTATGCGATGATGCTTTCTCTATTGCACAAAGATGGCTGTCGGGATTTTTCCCGACAGCCAAATATTTTTGATAACCAGTTTATCAGTTTGAATTAATACTTCACATTGTTACACTGTATATCAACGAACAGCTTCTAAAGAAAGGAATACAAGCCAGAGATATCTTTGTTTCTACATCCAAAAATTAAGGATGGAGCGGTCCTTTTTCGCTCAGGCCAAGCGTCTGCGTTGTGGAAGCATGAATTTCTTGGAAAAGCTCTGGGTTTTCCGCTAGTGACACGCCATGAGAAGGAATCATCTCTTTTATTCTCGGTTCCCACTCTTTCATATGTTGTGGGAAGCATTTTTCTAATACTTTCAGCATAACCCGAACTGCAGTAGAAGCACCCGGAGAAGCGCCGAGCAATGCAGCTACCGAGCCATCAGCGGCACAAACCACTTCCGTACCAAATTGAAGTGTTCCTTTCCCGCCCTCTGTATCTTTAATTACCTGCACACGTTGACCCGCTACCACGATCTCCCAGTCCTCGATTTCGGCGTTTGGAATAAACTCGCGTAATTCTTCCAGACGCTTTTCATTCGATAACATCACTTGCTGGATCAGGTATTTGGTCAATGCCATTTCTTTTGCGCCTGCCGCCAACAACGTGAAGAGGTTATTTGGTTTTACAGAACCGATCAGATCCAAATTCGAACCGGTTTTCAAGAACTTTGGCGAAAAGCCGGCAAACGGTCCAAACAGCAGTGCTTTTTGGTTGCCGATATACCTTGTATCCAGATGCGGAACAGACATGGGAGGAGCACCAATCTTGGCTTTACCGTACACTTTTGCATGATGCTGCTCGACAATTTTAGGATTGTTGCATACCATAAATAGTCCACTTACCGGAAATCCTCCAATATGTTTGGACTCCGGAATACCGGTTTTTTGTAGTAAAGGTAGACTTGCGCCCCCACCGCCGATAAATACGAATTTAGTAATATGTTTTTCGATTTTACGGCTATCAAGGTTATGCACTTTAACTTCCCACGAGCCGTCGCTCGTACGTTTAATATCCTTAACAATATGCTTGTATTTGATCTCAACGTCTTTACTTTTTAATTGGTCAAATAGCAGGCGGGTTAAGGCGCCGAAGTTGACATCTGTTCCAGAGTCGATTTTGGTAGCCGCAATCGGTTCATTCGATGTACGGCCTTCCATGATCAGCGGAATCCATTCTTTCAACTTTTCAGGGTCGTCAGAAAATTCCATTCCTTGAAACAGAGGGATTTTTGATAGCGCTTTAAATCTCTTTTTCAAAAAAGATACATCTTGTTCCCCCATCACCAAACTCATATGAGGTATTGGCTTGATAAAGTCCTTCGGATTATGAATCAAATTGCTGTTTACAAGAAAAGACCAAAACTGTCTGGAGAGCTGAAACTGCTCATTAATGTTTATAGCTTTACTAATATCTATAGATCCGTCAGGTTTCTCGGATGTATAGTTCAGCTCGCACAGTGCAGCATGACCCGTACCGGCATTATTCCATTCGTTAGAGCTTTCTTCTCCTGCGCTTGCGAGTTTCTCAAACACTGTGATTTCCCACTCTGGTGCTAACTCTTTAAGCAATGAACCCAGAGTGGCGCTCATGACTCCGGCACCAATTAAGATAACGTCTGTTTTTTTCTGAATGCTGCTCATAAAAACCTTCCTTATCTCTTATATTTGCAAAAAAAGAGCAGGCCCTCCTGCCTAAGGGATACAAGAAGCGAGGCTCCACTCAGGAACATACCTTTCTGTCTCCATTATAGTCTTTTAAAAATTATATGACTATTATCATTGATTATAAACCATTTTCATATGGAAAAAAAAGTGATAAATTTTCCGCAGGGTTCTAAGTATCTATAAACATAAAATATATAGAAAAATTTTTCCTTTATTATAACCATTTTAACCGCAATTTTTGCTTTAGTGTAAACATGAAGAAGGTACTAAACAGCTCATTATGTAGGACTAATTCAACATCCCGGCCTATTATCCTTGTGGTACGGTTCATCTCGTTGTCTGCAACGGCTCAATAATTTGAAATTCTAGCCCTTGTCGATGTTCAAGGAACTTGATATATCCTTCGTACCCGTGAAGGCCCTTTTTCTTTCCGTAAATTTGCTCAGTATAATACCAAATCATGGAATCTAACCATTCTTGAGATCTCATTGTTTTAACTCGCTCAATCGTCTCACGAGCATTGGTTTGCTTCAAATAAAACAAAATTGGATTTAACTCCTAAGTTTGCTTCGCAATCTGTAAAACATGCTGAATAAAATGATCTTTTCCAGTATCCTGTCGGGCGAGTAATGCACATCCTGGGTAGAATCTTTCAAACAAAGGCAACCCGCAGTTGTAGGCATGTCGCTAGTTAAGGCCTTAGAAGCAACCACGACTCTATATATTTAATGTTATGCAATTTGACATCATTTCTACACCATCTGAATCATGCTGGCCAGAGTATAATGAGCGCAGCTTGGATGAAATACAGTATTATATATTTAAACAATAATTCCAATTGTTTTTAAAAACACTCTGCAGAAGGCTATATAAAAGTAAGTTTGAAAGGAAGCGATCAAATGCACAGTTTCACCACTTTCCCAGATAAAAATATGGAGAGCGCTTTGCTTGGCGCAGAGCTATTAACGATGCCGCTGCTGAACAAGGGGACAGCATTCACACAGGAAGAAAGAGGTACACTTGGGCTAAAGGGGCTGCTGCCGTCGGCGATGCTGACTTTGGAGGAACAGGTCTGACTTTCGTACGAGCAATACCATTTACAGCCCGACGACCTAAGCAAACGTGTTTATTTGACGGCTCTGGCCGACCGCAATGAGGTACTATTTTATCGGCTGCTTACCGATCATTTGCATGAGATGCTGCCCATTGTCTATACGCCGACCGTGGGTCAAGTGATTCAACGTTATAGCCATGTGTTTAGACGCCCTCGCGGGATTTACCTGTCGATCGACGACCCCGATGGTATTGAGGAGGCGTTCTCCAACTGGGCGCAAATGTAGAAAGAAAATAAAGTATTAGACTAACGATGCATCATTAACCGAGGGACGGGCAGATTTGTTTAAAACCAGCGAGACTGAGCAATTTCCAGAGATCGCTCTTTTGGCGAACCGAAGAGTGTGGCTGATCAGGAAACTATCTGCGCTTGGAAAGTAATGTTAGCTGTTGAGTAAAGTGAAATTCCGCAAAAAATATCAAAACAGAGCGTTCCATCTGTCGTAAAGTGAGTATATCGATATGGAGGCATTAAAGTGAATTATAAGGATTTGGTAATCAAGGCCATTACCTATATTGAGGATCATCTGACCGATGAGAGATTAAGCACCAAGGTTATGGAGGCTGCGGGCTATTCGCCGTACCATTTTCACCGGATCTTCCTATCGGTTACGAGAAACTCCGTCTCGGAGTACATACGCAAGCGGAGATTGACACAAGCAGCATACGATTTATTTTATACCAACCAAAGGATCATAGATATTGCCATCCTGTACCGGTTCGAGTCTCAGGAATCCTTCGCCCGAGCCTTTGGGAAAATGTTCTCCATCTCGCCTGGACAATTTCGAAAGCAAAGGGACATGAAGGACACGCTGTTCCGGGCAATGGAGAAGCTTCCTTTGGATGAAGTGGGGCTACAGCATTTGAATAAGAGCGTCTCCCTCGTGCCAGCTATTGTCTGCCTGAATAAGCTGCATCTGGTCGGCATGTCGATACCGGGTGTCAATTCGGACGAAGTCGGAAAGCTATGGCGGAGCTTTAGGCAGCGTTTGTTTGAAATTGAGCGAAAGCCGGATACGGAAGACATATTTTATGCGGTCATTGAACTTACAGGTAGGCAATGGGAAGTCACGTATATCGCTTGTGTCGAGGTGGCTAGCGAGGAGAGTGTAGTTCCATTGGGAATGGTCGCTAAGCTGCTCCCAGCTGTAACTTATGCGGTTTTTACTCATAAGGGGGCATTATCGAGACTCAACGATACGTTGCAGTACATTTATGAAACCTGGTTACCCCAGTCAGGCAGCGTTCGTACGAATTACCCGGAGTTTGTGCGTTACGACCATCGATATCTAGGACCGATGAACGAGGATTCGGTATTAGACATATATATTCCCGTTGGCTCGCCATAATAGGAGCATGTAGCTCAAGGAGAGGAAGAAATCAAGATGAACAAAATAGAAGACATTGTTGAAGGATATGCAGGTTGCTGTGAGGTACAAATTACCGACAACGCATTGAAGGTGACCGTTCCCATGATCGTGATGTATCCGACAGATGCACCGGAACAGACTGATAGGTTAGGGCCGTACTCGTTGGAGGTGGCCAGAGACGCAGCGCCGCTGGAGGGAAAATTTAGACTAGTCCTCATTTCACACGGTACAGGCGGTTCACCGCTTGTGTACCGGTCGCTCGCTCGGCATTTGGCGCGCAGCGGCTTTATCGTTGGCCTTCTCGAACATCCATTTAATAACCGCAATGATAATAGTTTGGAAGGTACTGTCCAAAACCTCACCTATCGCCCCCGGCACCTTCGCATGGCAGCCGACTGGTTTTTTGAAGATGAGAGGTTTAAGGGGCTTCTACAGCCGGGAGGCCATTCGGTCATCGGGCATTCCATGGGGGGCTACACCGCGCTTGCAGCAGCTGGTGGTATCCCGACCTCCTTCCCTACTGAGAGCCCGGATGGGAAGCCGCAGCAGATCGATGTCCCTCATGATTCACGCATCCGGTCCCTGATTTTGCTAGCCCCGGCGTCCGTTTGGTTCCGTAATGAGGGAGCATTAAACAACGTTCGGCTCCCCATTCTCATGTTGGATGCCGAGCGAGACCCTTACGCACTTCCTTTTCACGCGCAGATCATCATGAATAGTGTTGCTGAACCGCAAATGATTCGCTATCGGACGGTGGAGAATGCCGGACATTATTCCTTCCTGACTCCTTTCCCAGCTGAGATGATTTCACCAGACTTTCCCCCCTCGCAAGACCCGCCCGGCTTTGATCGCGTGCAATTTCACGAAACGCTGAAGGCTGAAGTAGTAGAGTTTCTGTTGACTTAACATTAGGAACAATCACTTTCCGTCGAAATCAAATGTTAACTGAGTGTTCGATTAACTAATCGTTACGCTAACTGGGGAATGTTAGTTCAATATCAGGCTGCAACAGCAGCGGCAGTCTAAGACTTTATTTTCACGTCTTAGTCCGCCGCTGCTTACTTTATTGGAACAGTCTAAAACTTATTTTGCGAAGGCTGCCAAATTAATAATTGAAAAACCACATTAGATCAACAACTCCAGTCTAGAACTTTATTTTCAACGAACAGCAAATCCAAATGATATCTATCTGATCGTGGCTACCGACGCCGAGAGGATTCTTGGCAAACATCTGCACATTCAATGATGACATACAGGGTACAGGAGCGATCTCACTTGCAGTCATGTTATCCGCCGTGCATGTCTCCAAAACTCCCTTACGCAATCACCGTATTGTAGCGTTCGGCGCGGGTTGCGACGAATCCATCAATAGCCGCGGCAAAGATGAAATTACCAAATCCCGAGTACTTTCCACCAAGCGAAGCCAAGCCCGAGCCAAATGATAAGATGCGCGAACGAAATCAGAAGTCCGAGCGACCACCAACGATTCTGCGTAATATAACCTGCGCCGAAAAAGACCGGAGCCGCTCCAGCCCCATAGTGGGTCGTGGAACCAAACAAGTTACTGATGAAGGCAAGCAGCAGAACAGCCATCATCGGAGGCGCTCCAGCAGCCAACATAACTGCGAGGAAGGCAGAATACATAGCACTAATATGTGCGGTACTGCTTGCAAAGAAATAGTGGCTGTAGTAGTACACCAAAGCAAGCAAGAGTACGGCCCACATCCATGGCATGCCGCTCACCACATTTTTCATGGTGCCGCTGAACCAGCCCACCAGACCCAGCTTATTCAGAAAGCTCGCCAACATGACCAGAGCCGCGAACCAAGTCAGAGTATCCCAGGCTCCCTGCTCCTTCTTAATATCATCCCAGCTCAAAACCTGCGTCAGCAGCAGTACGGAGAGCCCGATCAACGCTGTCGTCGTGGCATCGATTTTCCAGGTCTCGCCGAAAATCCAAAGGATCAGGACAAGGAAAAAAACAACGATCATATACCGTTCCGACTTTTTAATCGGCCCCATTTCCTTGAGCTTCTCCCTTGCAATGACAGCGGCATTCGGCGTCTCTTTAACTTCCGGAGGATATAACTTGTAGATCATGTAGGGAATGATAATCAGGCTTGCAATTCCCGGAACGAGAGCAGCTAACACCCAACTGGTCCATGTCACGTTCACATGTGCCACATCCCTTGCGAACGTCGCAATCAGAGGGTTCGCCGCCATGGCCGTCATGAACATCGCCGAGGTGATCAAATTGCCTTGAAAGCCGACTTTGAGCAAAAAAGCGCCAATTTTGCGCTCGGTTCCGTCCTCGGGCCGGGAATCGAACGTCTCGGACAACGACCGAATAATCGGATAGATAACCCCGCCAGCACGGGCCGTGTTGCTCGGAATGGCCGGAGCAAGCAGCAGGTCGCTAAAGAGCAGGGAATATGAAAGACTCAATGTTTTTTTCCCGAAACGTTGTACAAAAATATACGAAATGCGAGCTCCCAATCCGGTCTTAATAAAACCGCGAGAAATGAAGAAGGCAATGACGATCAACCAGATCGTTGTATTGCCGAAACCACTAAGCGTCTCTTTGATCGTCAGCGTGCCGGTTAAAGCTGTTGTAGCCAGTGCCAATATAGCTACGCCCCCCATCGGCAGTGGCTTCATGATAAATCCAATAATCGTCGCTACAAATATGGCGAACAAATGCCATACCTGAACCTGAACACCTGATGGCGGAGAAATAAACCAAATCCCCGTACCAATAGCTATTGTGAGCAAAAGCGGCAGGAGCTTTAAGCCTCCTTCCGTTTTCATGGCCTTCTTCGATTGTCCTGTAGTTGATGATGCAGACATAATACCCCTCCATACTTGAGACGTCTCGTTGATAAGAAAAACTTAAGCCAAGACTAGCATTTCCAAATTATTATTTTCACATATCTCAGTCATAAAATCAACGACCAATTGAAAAAAAATCTATAGAAAGAATATTATCCCATATATAACCCGTATCCTCCATTGATTTTTTAATCTTTTAGCTCAGTATTATCACCTATATCAACATCACGCACCAAACATATATCGTCAAATTTATCTGCCGTGAAAAATCGGCTCAAAATAATATCATCTATATGGATGCCCGAGAAGTTCATCTGGAGGCATCGCCAGTAATCTACAAACAACCTTGCCCTATCTACCATTCCGAACAAGATGTGAAGCGTGACGGCCGCAACAAACCGTGCAAGATTCGGCATCTGAGCATCTTTGGCAAAAGAAGCTATGTCTTGCCTTTAACTCTCCTCCCCTTGTATCGTTCGATTTTCATCAAGCCGCATTTTATAAGACTCCCCCCATGCTTTCATAGAGATAATGACCGGTTCCAAAGTCCTTCCGAAATCAGTAAGGGAGTATTCCACTTTTGGCGGAATCTCTTTATATACTTCTCGGTGAATGATGCCATCCCGTTCAAGCTCTCTTAACTGTAATGTGAGCATAAACTGCGTAATTCCCGGATTGAGGCGCCTAAATTCATTGAATCTTTTTGTTCCGTCCAGGAGCTGATAGAGAATGATTCCCTTCCACTTTCCACCAATAACATCCAGCGTTGTTTCAACCGGACATGCTTGCATATCCGGACTCGCTCCATATTTGTTTCTTCGGTCTCCCATCAGCTTATCTCCCTAAAGGTTTGATTTTTAATACTATATCATAAAAATATGCGTACTTACTTAAAGTAATCGAATTGATTTACAATGCAACTGTACAACATTTCCTGTTTGAGAGGATGGATACCCATGAATACCAACCAAAAGATGAAAGCAGTCGGTGCTTACCGATATCTCCCAATATCCGATTCGGAAAGCCTTATTGATCTGCATTTGGATAAACCGGAACCTACGGGCCGTGACTTGCTTGTAAATGTAAAGGCAATCTCTGTCAACCCTGCAGACGTAGGCGTTCGCGAAAACCATAACTACGAAGCCGAATCACCAAAAATTCTTGGTTGGGATGCTGCTGGAATCGTAGAACAAGTTGGTCCTGACTGTCAATTGTTTAAACCCGGGGACAAGATCTATTATGCGGGCAGTGTATCTCGACCAGGCAGTAATAGTGAATTTCACTTGGTTGATGAACGAATTGTAGGAAATATGCCGAAAAGTTTGGATTTCGCAGCCGCAGCCGCATTACCGCTTACCTCGATAACTGCATGGGAGGGCCTATTTGATCGTTTAGGAGTTAGCCTAAACGCAAATGAAAACAAAAGTATACTTATTATCGGTGCAGCAGGAGGGGTGGGATCGATTGCTATTCAACTTGCCAAATTAGCAGGTTTGACTGTCATCGGTACTGCTTCGCGTCCAGAGTCCACTCAATGGGTCAAAAGTCTAGGTGCGGATTTTGTAATAAACCACAACAACCCTTTTCAACCTCAGCTCAAGGAAGTTGGTCTAGACACCGTAGATTATATCTTTTGCTTGAATGATACTGTACAACATCTAGCGAATATGGCGGAGGTCATTACCCCTCAAGGTGTAATTTGCTGTATCGTTCCTGCAGATAAGACTACCTGGGCAGGGAGCCTGAAAATGGACTTGCTGTTTTCTAAAAGTGTAACGTTTGTATGGGAGTTCATGTTTACACGGTCCTTGTTTCATACCAAAGACATGATTAAACAACACGAATTGCTGAATGACCTGGCGAACTTAATCGATGATGGAAAATTAAAAACTACGCTAAATGAACGACTAGAACCCATTAATGCAGCAAACCTACGTTTAGCACATGAGAAGTTGGAAACTGGACGGTCTATTGGAAAAATTGTTTTAGAAAACTTCTGATACTACGAAGAAGGCGCGTTTGGTTCCAAAAAGCGGTAATGTGTATAGACAAGACTAAGGCCCCCTATGGGGCCTCTTTGTGTATCAGTCAGTGATTTTCTAGTTATCTATGACAATTTCTCCTTCATCTGTCCGTTGATAACTTTCATCATACTTTTACCAGTGGCTATAATTGCTTCTTCTGCCGGGCGTGGTGCCCATCCCAGTAAACGTTTGGCTTTTTGATTACTCGTTGACATGTCTTGGCCCAAGAGTGTTGCAATCATTCTTAATTTAGGATTGAAAACCGCCGCAACACGAACGATAGGATTTGGAATTTCTTTCATGGGCACGCGCTTCGCATCTTCCCCTAAATTTTTCCTCAGAATATTTGCGATCTCAAGTGTTGAGAGATTTTCTGCACTAGAAGCTATAAACCGCTCTCCACTTGCTTCGGGATGAACCATTGCCAGGATATGCAGTTCTGCAACATCTCGAACATCCACATAATCAGAATAAATTTTGGGGACAGACTTTAGCTTGCCTTCTAACATTTGGCGGACAATATCATTTGAATGCGAATAATCATTGCCTAGAATTGGTCCCATCACACCAACAGGATTTACGGTCGCAAATTCTAAACCCTTCCCTTCTTGTTGAATAAATTCCCAGGCATCTTTTTCAGCAAGTGTCTTGGATTTTTGATATGGATGAATTTTTGCGTCTGTATTGGACCAATCATCCTCGGTATATGGCCCTATGTGATGCTTATGTCCCACACCAATGGCTCCAAAAGCAGAAGTTAAAACAACACGCTTGACCCCTGCATCACGTGCTGCCCTCAACACTCGTAAAACACCTTCACGTGCCGGCCCAATCATTTCATTCTCATCTTTATAAATTCTATTGGGGGTTGGAGAAGCCACATGGATGACATAATCCGCTCCTTTAACCGCATTATTCCAGTTTTTATCAGAAGTCAAATCCGTTTGAACAAATGACAAATCTTCCATATTTGTCACTCCACCTGACATAATCATAGCTTTCACTTCATCTTGTCTGCTCATTGTACGCAGGGTTGCCCGCACACGATACTTCTTCTCCAGTAATTTCACAATGATATGAACTGCGATAAATCCTGAACCTCCGGTCACCAGCACTACAGGTTTGCTAGAGTCTGCCATCTTAAATACTCCCTTCAAGTGGTGTTACACTTGTAACGATTTTTACACTATAATAGGACTAGGCATTATCAATAGCAAGCAAGAAACAAGCATGTGTGACAGAATGGAGGAAGTGTAATGGCAGCAACGGATCACGCACAAATTATTAAAAAAGACACCAAAGAATGGATTACTATTGCATTGCTGGAGCTATTGCGAACGAAAAGAATATCAGAGCTGACGATTTCAGAACTCGTTAGAAAAGCCGGCGTCAGCCGAATGGCCTTCTATAGAAATTATGAAAGCCTTGAACAGGTATTAGTGGAGTACTACGAGCCTAAATTTGCAGATATTTTCAATAAAATTGCGAACAAAAAGAATCACGAGCAAAAAATAACAGATTTGACCAACTTTTTTCTAACATTCTCTGATGATTTTCGATTGGCCATTGAGAGTGATTACACAGGGCTACTTTATCAAATCTTCAAAAATCATATTACCCAATTTTATGATGAGCTTATTCCCTTTCCAGACTGGACAGGTGCGAAACGAAATTATTGGATTCATTTTATGAGTGCCGGTGTTTTTGAAATTTGGGTGATGTGGATAAAGAATGGTCAACAAGAAACCATAGAAGAAATATCCGCACTCATCCGACTTTTTCATAAATAAAAATACAGGGAAATACGATGAGTGTCCAAAACAGGACATAGCAAACTGGCTTTTCGCCATCTCCGAGGAAGATTTGCTAGAGGTTCATTTGCTTAAGGAACGAGTAGGTGAACTGGCTGAGCAGGAAACGGCAATGTTGAGGCAAAAAGCGGATATTGAAGACATGCGTAGTAATGAGAGTAACAACCCGGTGAGTTTGGCCCATGTTCAGGGTATGCTCGGGGAATTCACACGGCTGTTTGATCAGATGAGCAATGAGCGAAAAAAGCAGGTTGGTACATGCATTAATTAAAGAAATCTCTATTACTAAAGAAAGAACATTCGAATCATATCTGTAAAAATCAAAAAAAGGCTGTAGTACCGTATATAAATGTTTTAACTTTCTGTCCAAAATGCTGCGTTGCCGTTACTTGTGATACGGTTCACCGCGATTGCTTAGTTAGTAAAACGGATTATTAGTTGGTAGAATCCAAAGTTAGTAACCTAATTTATAGGGACGGGGCTCCCCAAAAAGTAATAGGAATCAGTTTCGAAGCATTACTTTTTTTGGAGGTTCAAGAACGATGACAACCCGATTAGAAACGTTTGGCAACTTCTATAGCATGAGCAATTGTTTTTTGCTTTATAGCTGGAGCTTTCTCCAATGATGCCGTTCCTTCAGCAAAGGTTGCTTCAATAGATTGAATCCTCGTCATTACCAATCGACATCTATATCCTTAATATCTTGAACACTTAAATTGCAAAGCTCCATACGGGCAGTCGTAACATTCCCTCGGCGTTCCTTACTATTTGGGTCTCCTCCAATAACTTTTACTAGGATCATTCCTCCACCATGTTTTTTCAAAGCTTCAGTCCCCCATGCCTCATACCAATCTGAGAAGGTTTCGGCAGTGGAAGGACTTTGATATAACACAAAGATAGACTCGTTCGATCATATCATGGAAGTAGCATTCACGAAAATTATAGCGTTGTTCCTATCCTACCTATTGTATGATGTGCCCATATCTGACCATGATGGAGTTTATCGAACTTTCGTTTTTATGTTGCAAGATTGTAACTTCCTCCATCACTCCTACAGGTCTCTATATCCTTTTTGATATTCCAGTTTTTCGCCCTACTTGTGGTATGGTTCTGCGTCCACAACTTGCTGGTACACTCCTCCGCCGTTGTCACGTAGAAACCTTACTCCTTGACATTTTATGGGTAATACTGTATATATTCAAAGCCAATACGAAAGACAGGAAGGAGGATCTGCATGCACAGAGTGATCAAAATCAAATTTACACTCTTTTACGGTGAAGCGCCTGAAGCAAATTGTTACGGGTACTTGGAGTTGAATCAGGATGGCAATATGATCGCGCTCTACAATAGGTACGGTGAGGAAATAGACATGTATGGCGGACATGAATTTGTTAGGGTAAGGACACTTGGCAAATTTGATGACCAAGACCGTGATAATTTTTATTCTTTGTTAGAAAGTGATGGTGTAGGATAATCTGCACGATAGGCTGACGATTCCGGTGCCAAGGCACTACGAAAAGTCAGCCTTTTTAATTTTATTTGCCTTATAGAGTTGACCGGCACGTTATCATAATCCCCTAACCTCATCTTGTCAAGAAATAATGCGCGAATGAGCGACACCGTGGGGGGCCCCCCTTTTGCTTTCGAAATATGAATGAATTTCCGAGTATGATGAGCAATTTCGCTTTTTCCAATTCATCCCACTTCACGTAGAATGATCTTCAGGCGTTGCGGGATAAGCGATATACAAACAATGGACGGAACGTCATGAACAATCGGGAGGTAGAAGATGGACAATCAGGCTCAAGATGCAAGAGGAATGAAGAGAGGGGCAATATTAACCACTCTACTCATCGGTACATTTGTCGCGTTTCTTAACGAAAATTTACTTACCAATGCGTTTCCTGCATTGATGAGAGAATTTAACGTTGCTGCTTCGACCATACAATGGTTATCGACGGGTTATATGCTCGTGATCGGCGTACTGGTGCCGGTGACCGCATTACTACAGCAATGGTTCACGACTCGCCAGATGTTTATGTCTGCGATGGCGTTATTTTTGGCCGGTACCTGCTTGTGTGCAGTATCCCCGGGATTCGGAATCTTGCTGGTGGGCAGGGTTGTTCAGGCTTGCGGGACAGGATTATTGATTCCGTTGATGATGAATACGATTCTCGCCCTCTATCCTCCAGAACGCCGGGGTGCCGCCATGGGTCTCATGGGGCTGGTCATCATGGTCGCCCCTGTCATCGGGCCGCCTTTGTCTGGCTTGATTATCGATACCTTTCAATGGCGATGGCTGTTCTACATGGTGATTCCTGTCGCACTGTTTTCGATGATTTATGCATTCGTGTACTTAAAGAATGTGACAGAACTGACCAAGCCAAGGGTCGATCTTGTATCCATTGTGATGTCAACCATCGGTTTTGGCTGCGTCACCTATGGCTTCAGCCAAACAAGTGTCTCTCTTGAGCCTGAAGGTTACGGATCGATTGCAATAGGCAGCCTTTTCTTGCTCTTGCTTGTATGGCGCCAGCTTAAGATCAAAGAGCCGTTGATCGATCTTTCCGTATTCCGTCATTCCACTTTTTCTCTGGTTGCGGTATTGATTGTAATTCTGATGATGGTTCTATTCGCCTCAACAACATTGCTGCCGTTCTATATGCAGGATGTGATGAAGTTGACAGCATTTGCGACAGGCTTACTTCTAATGCCAGGTAGCATTTTGAACGGGATGCTGATGCCGGTATCGGGGAAATTACTCGATAAATTCGGGCCGAGACCCGTCATTGTGCCCGGACTGTTCCTGATCGTCATATCGTTGTGGCTGTTTACCGGCATCGACAGTGATACAACACAAGGTTCCGTTCTGTTCAATCATATCCTCTTATTCTTAGGCATGTCGTTCGTCGTCATGCCGGCTCAGACGACAGGATTGAATCAACTTCCACGTCACCTGGTTCCTCATGGCACAGCCATATACAATACGCTCCAACAGATTACAGGGGGAATTGGCATCGCATTGTTCGTCGGCATCATGTCGTCTGGAGCCAATCGTTATCTTCATCATTCGCTCAATCCCACTGCAATGCATGAGAAGACACAAAGCGTGGTTTCCGGTCTACAAACAGTTTTTTGGATTGAATTTATTCTTGCAATACTTATTATAGTGCTGGGTTGGTTTATAAAAAAACCACCTGAACATAATTAATTCATTACTAAGCACAGATTAAATCATAAGTTTAAAACCGTGCAAGAAGCATGGGGCTGTCTCCTAAGGGGCGGCCTTTTATTTCGTTGTACCTTAGAACTCCGACTATAAGGAGATCTGATTTCTGCCTAAAAGTTTATTTTTGAGAATCAAGAATAAACATAGATGCATCATGTCCCATGAATATTTTACTTCCGTTAAAAAAAGTTTTGGACTGAATATCTCTGTATCCTATTTTAGTCATAATGTCCGTCAGCTCTTCTTGACTAAATCCGTTATGAACTATATCTGAAACTACTTTTTCATTTTTATTAAAATCTACGATTAATAAATGTCCTCCTTCATTTAGAACATCAAATAATCTTGATAAAACGAATTCAACATCATGAATATGGAGTAGAACCTGAGCCATAAAAATATAGTCAGCATGCAAATCCGATAGACCTTCCTTTTCAAAATCAAAGCATAATGTATCTGCATTCTGAATATTAAAATCGAAAACTTTTTGCTTTATTTGATTAATCATGTTTTGTGAAGCATCCAGAAAAAGCATAGAATTAAAATCATTTAACAAGTTCATTCCGACAAGACCCGTTCCGCACCCGAAATCAACAGCATTCTTACTATCAGCGTCAACTACATATTCACGAATGGCATCAGATGATGCCTTTGCAATTTGAATTCTTTCAGAAGTGTCATATATATTAGCTATCATTTCAAACTTATCCGTATTTCCCATGATTACCTCTCCAATCTGTATTAATAAAATCCTGAATACAACAATATAGAATGATATGGTGATTCAGGTACACCTTCCTCACGATTCGTTTTTGTCGAAATAATCAACTGGCAAATGCAATTCTCGCAAACAGCCGATAAACTTTTCTCTGAATTTCAGATCGCTTTGATATTCCGGCCATACCGCCTTATAGTAAGGCAGCAACTTCTCATGTGGAATAATGCCCCAGTATAAAATCGAGTTGTTCAGAACCTGCGGGCCGCCCCCCCATCAACATCTGTTCAATGATCTGCCAGCTTCCCAGCTTGTTTTCGCAACTGCGCGCGGCATAGATGGCAGTGGTTTGCATACTCGGGTCGGCGTGACACAAGAAAGGCGCAAAGTTCTAGAGAGTAATCGCACCGTAATCTTCCAAGATATACCCTGCATAACGCAACGTTTCTGGATCGTGAATCCTGTCAAGCCTTTGCAAGATCGCTGGAATAAATTCCGTTAAATTCACAGTTTTACTGGAAGCATGAAGAATATGTAAACCTTGCAGAAAACCCTCATGCCCATCCGATTGCAACAGCTCCAGAAGATATTTTCTACCCATGTCAAAAGAAGTTTTGCAGATTAGCCAAATGGCTGTGGTCCGATTTTTTGGGCTTTGCTCCGCAATATTTTCCAAAAAACCAAGGGTTGGCTGAGAGACTTTCTTAAACTTGAACATTCCATCAAGCGCTTTTGCTTGGATTTCTTCGTTTGGAGCGCTCTGATAAATCTGGATCAGCGCATTCTCATCACCCGGCATTCGACTGCCAAACCATACGATATCATAATCCAGAATAATTTCATCCAGCCAGCGCTCGTACCAGTCCAGAAAGCTGTCTTCATAGACAAAGAAAAAAGGATGATCGGGATGAAAATCGGAGGTGTACACAATTCTCCCCCTGTATTTCCCTTCAAGTACGAGATACATGTCGTATTCGCAGCCTTGGGTGCCTATGTACAACATACCGCCCAGCACCTTATTACAGACGTCGTCGTATTCCTCATCGGGGATGTCCCCATCCTTGGTCAGGGGCTCAATCAGATGGTTCCATTCCTCTTTGGTCATCCCGGGATGCAGAACAGATTTTGCAAGGAGTGCCTGGCGCTCGGTATAGGAAGCTGCCTTTTCAATCGGATAAATTCCATAATAGGGTCCGGCGCCTCCGTTGCCGACTTTCGTTAAAAACTGCGCGAAAGGCTCAGGAAGAGTGACCTGATTGTGGGCTTGCCAGTCCGCCAACTCTTTTGCAGTAAGCTTCTCATTAACCTTGTATTGATGTGAGGATGCTCCAAACACCGAGAAAGCCGTGTCTTTGCGCATGGCTTGATTCAGTTTGTTTTTTATTCGATCCAGTTGCGTTTCTTTCTTCCCAAACCACATATTGAACCCTCCTGTTGACCATAGCCAGGTTTCCTTTGCTTGCTCATCCAGCAATTTCGACATTTTTTCTATGGATCTTACCTCTTTACAATGATATGTATTTCAACGACATAATTATTTAACTAAACTCATCAAACGCAGATCATTTTTAACCAACATATAGTGAGGGGGAGAATAATGAAAAGCCAATTAAGAAATATTACGGTCGACGGTTATGCATTCGTTTATGACATTCCAGCACAAAATAATGATCTGGAAACTATCATCCATCTGGGTAAACCCAAGCATATCGCTGAAATCATCTCTTACTTGATGGCAACACGACAAGAGCTTTGGATCCAGGGGAAGCCTCAAGTTCTGGATAATGCCTGGGATTTACTAAAAGAAATGGGCTATTCCGAGTTAAATCCGATTTGGATTAGACAGTGGTAGTCGTAATGGTTTGTGGGCTAGCCCCCTTTGACCACTCAAAGGGAGCTTAACGTCAGCAGGTATACGATTATTCGTTATCCGGCGTGGCCGGACTGGCCGGGGGCATCAAGCCTTTAACGGCGCCGAGAAACGGGCGAATGGACTTGATCATGCCGTAGCCCATCTTCACGACCGGGACAAATTTCTGGATCATGCCGAACAGCCGCAAACCGCCGCCGAGCATACCGCCAAGCCCGCCCAGGCCGCCTAACAGCGAGCCCATCATCGGCAGGAATGCCGACACCTTGGCGTCCGGCTTGCGGGAGCGCGAACGACCAGACTGCTTACGCTCGCCGCTTTTCCGGTTGCCGAGACGGACGCCCGGGGCATGCGCACCAGCTCTGCGTTTGAGAGATCGGGAGTCTTGCTTCCCGGAAGAAGCGCGTGAGGGGACTCCAGCGCTGGCAAGTACCAACCCGCCGTGATTAACGTCTGTGATGTAGCCGACGTAGGTCTCTCCGCTGTGCAGGGTGACGTAGACCGGACGGCCCTGAAACTTCTTAGCCCGTGCACGCATCTCTTTCGATTGTGCCATGGAAGTTCACCTCGCTCACTGATTATAACTCAGTTTACGCCAGGGGCGAGCTGCTTGCTTGTGCGAATGGGGCATGCGCACGCCAAAAATCGCTTGATGATATCGCCGCCGTTCAATTCCTCCCAAGAATAACACTGCTAGCCACAACCACACTATTGGGGTCTCTGAGCCGAAAACATCTCACTAAAAAAGGGGCCCCTACGCTAAATTAAGAGAATTGCCAAAAACCTGGGATGCTCAATCACCTTGATCGAGCAATTAGGATAAATGTTATTTTCCAAATACTCCTCATAGTCTTCAGGGACGAAGATCGAAATCATGATCTCCGGTTTAAAGGGATGGACGAGGCTCAAGTAAAAAACATATTTTTGGTTACCTTCGTGAATGAGGTCTGATTGATCGTCAAAAAATTCGAGTGCATTCCCGCCGATCCAGCCTGCACCCTGTTCGTTCGATAGGCCAGATTCGGCATAATAAAGAATACAAGTTAAAATTTCTTAAATGCGAATGCCCTTACTCCGCCGCTTCCGCCAGCCATGCTTGCATAGCCGGAGACTCCGCCCGATTCAAACGCAGGGCGATTTCGGTATTGATCTCATCCGGCGGCATGACCTCGACATTAACATCATCGAAGCTCCATCGCCCCTTAGCCCTATAAAATATATATCTTATTTCCACTATAAAGATTATTTGTCCTAAATCTACCTACTTTTTACCTGGACCCTTGTATAGGAGATGGAAATGAAGTCCAATCTAAAACTATCTGTTATGCAAGGAGTTCAGCACATGACATATGGAGAAATTCTATTTCGTACGGCAACGTCCTTCGTTGCTCTACTCGTTTTGACGCGTCTGCTCGGTAAAAAACAAGTCGGACATCTAACGTTTTTCAATTATGTAACTGGGATCACCTTCGGCTCCACCACTGCCGAGATTATCGTCAACAGACAAATCACGCTGCTGCAAGGAATATCTAGCTTGGTCTTATGGTCGCTCTTGGCGTTCATCGTCGCATTGATCGGATTGTACTCCGTCAAAGCTCGTGAGATTCTCGACGGCCAGCCTACGATTCTCATCAAAAAAGGAGAGATTTTGGAAAAGGCATTGGCTAAACAGCACCTCAACATCGACGATTTAGTCATGTTGCTTCGGAACAAAGATGTCTTCTCACCTAAAGAAGTCGAATTTGCAATTCTGGAACCTGACGGTAAACTCAGTGTGTTGAGAAAAGAAGAACTACTGCCTGCAACAAAAAAAGATATCAAAGCAACCGTTACGCCTATTCTAAAAATCCCGACTGAGCTTATCATTGACGGCAAAATCGTAGAAAAAAATCTTATAAAAATGGATGTCTCCGTTGCCTGGCTCAACCAACAATTAAAGAAAGCCAGCATTCATTCTTTGGATCAAGTATTTTACGCAGAGCTCCAATTGGACGGGGCGCTGTATATCGACAAATACCAGGATTCGATCCCATAAAAAGACCCAGTAGCGACTACTTGAGTTCAACCCAACCTTCAACAACCTTAGAATTGGCCCCATCCAACCAAAAAAAACGGAGGGGCTTTTACTTCTGCAAGCATAAGCCCCTTCTTTAGGTACCTCATCATGCTATCGCACAAAACCTGCAATTATTTATACGGTTCAGCTTAACTCGTTTATCGTCAAGAAAACAACAAGCTATTAATTTATGTTAGTTTTGCCCAATCATTCTCTCTGAATCTCACATAAATTGGAGCATCACATAAGAGGAGTTGATATTGTGGTACGTATCCTTGATAAAGCGGCCGTACAGTCGCTTAGTCGCTTTAACCCGGCCAAATCGTTTACTATTCGACGTTCCCCACAAAAATCTGGCATAGCAACGATCGCAATACGGATTCCAGTGAATTCTCAACCGAACCGGGTAGAATTGATAGCATCCGTTGGTGTCAGAGGTGTCAAAGGCATTGGGCAAGTTCGCTTTAGAGTCTTCCGCGGTAATACAGAAATTTTCAACACACAGCAGGGTATCGAATCTACGGGTTCAGAGCAAAATTATATAGTTACCTTCCAAGCTGAAGATAGAAATGTAAAAGCAGGTACTCATTCTTACACAGTCACAGCAGAAAACCGTACTGCAAATACAAGAGTAGATGTTGTAGGACCAATATCATTTAGTGGGTTAGCTGTTAAAACCAGAAACTAACATCGCCTCTTATCATCGATGTCACGCACAAATAGGCAGTTCACGTCCAAAACAACTAATCACTGCTGCTAAAACCAGAGCACCTCAATTAGGAGGTGCTCTGGTTTCCTAAAAGGAATACGATTCTAAATGTACCATCTTCATAACCGTTAACTAGCCCATATTCAGTTTTTCCACATGGGGGAAACATTGCCGCATGAAACCCCCATTAAATTTTTACAAATAAAGTGAGATAGTGGTAGATTCTATTTATACTAATTCTTTAATTTGGGTGGGTCTATCCAGCGCCTTATATCGTTCTTCTGGTGAAGATGCGATGAAAGCAGCAAAATCCTCCTGCACCTCACTAAAATTTTGTCCAATCATGCGACGAGTCATGGATTCCAACTGGGTATACTTAGCATACATATCTTGTTCCATCTGAAGCTCACCAACAACCATGACAGAATCCTCAACACAAGCAAAGGTATAGTCCGAGGCTTTATTAGCCTTATGATGATTAAATAAAGCGATTGCTTGCTCCTCTGTATAGAAATTGGATGTGACCTCTCTTCCACCCTCATCGATCGAATATTGCCTCACACAACCCTTTAAAACAAAATAACATTTCGTAGGGACATCCCCTTGCCGAAAAAGCACACTCCCCTTTTTAAACTCTTCTATGCAAATTTCCTTCATAATCGCCTGCTGCTCTGCTTCATTAAGAGAAGTGAACCTGCTCATGTAGCTAAATAGTATATTGTTTAGTTCCAAGTGACTGTGCCTCCGTTTCAAATATGGAATTCTAATACTTCCTTCTCCTTTAAAACACACAGACATCTTTGTTGATCAGGTTATTATTGATATAATCTGCTTGTTAGTATAATAAATCCATTTCTTGCCCTGCAAACGTTCAAAACCATAAATTTCGCCCTACTTATGATACGGTTCAGCTTAACGTCGCTATCAGCGAAATTGCTAAAGGAGCTGCCGCCGTCAGCTCCTTGTTTTAATTCGATCTGGTGTGCGTATTATCATTTTTTGACCTGTTTATCCACTGGAATACTCTGAGCAAAACGAAACACATTATGAGGATCGTACTTTCGTTTCACCTGCTTCAATCTGCCAAAGTTCACGCCATAATACGCCTTGGGCCAATTCTTAATCTGCAGATCGGGAAAATTCACATAATCCCCTTTAACAAAGGGACGCAACGCTCTACGGAACCTTTCCACCCACTTAATATTCCGCTCTTGCTCCCTGTTGTTTCTCCAGCGGGCTGACAGTTCGTAGATTGTCTCAGCCTTCCGATGAGGATGGGCCGTTGCAGTAGGCGATACTCGACTCACCGCGCTTCCTGCACCACCTAAGCTTTGACTCCACACGCTAGAATGCCTGTTGGGTGCTTTGGATAAAAAGTCACGTATAATTCGTACTCCTCCAGGCGGCAAAGCTTGGAACCCGTAGGCCCCGGTTATTTTAAACTTCGGTTCCAAATTCAGGTCCGATTCGGCAAAAAATTTGGTTGCTTCAATAAAAGGTACTGTCTTCACCATCACCTTCACCGGAGTCCCTGCTCGCAAGAGCGGTCTAATCAATCGACGCAGCTCCTCTGCACCGCCAAGCAATTGCCCGGTAGATACAATGGTTCCCACCTGCTTGGCAGCCACCTCAATTGTTGAGGTTAAGCGGTTCGTGACAGACGGGGCCCAGCGCTGCCAAGCCGGGAACACCTTCTCAAGATCACTCCATTTCCACGTAATACTATATATAGAAACCGATGAAATCGGTCTAACCCGAAATGTATATTCTGTAGCAACACCAAAGTTCCCTCCCCCTCCGCCTCGTGATGCCCACAACAGATCGGAATGTTTCTTCCTGTTTGCCACAATCGTCTTTGCCCCATACCGTCCCGAAGCTACGACCATCTTCACTTGTTTCAAGTTATCGCACGTAAGTCCATATTTGCGGGAAAGAAGTCCAATGCCTCCTCCCAGGGTAAGCCCAGCTACGCCTACGTCGGGCGCAGTCCCCGCCGGAATGGCCACACGCTTATCCCACAGCTTTTTGTACACACGGGCAAGTGGATTTCCCGTTTGTACAATAGCCACTCTATTTTTTCGATCAACCTTAACCTTATTCATCTCGCTCACATCGATAATAATACCGCCATTTACAGCCGAGAAGCCTTCATAGCTATGCCGCCCGCTGCGCACTCGCAGACGTATGCCCCGCTCACGAGCCCATTTGACTGCGTTGATCACATCCTGAGTTCGTTGGCAAAAAACAATGACCCTTGGAAATTTGGAAAAGCGCCTATTGAACTCCATTCTGGCCGTATTGTATGACGGATTGCCCGGAATTACGATCCTTCCGGTTAATCGTGTACTTTTCTTTTGCAACTTTTGTGCCATCTACTTTACACCATCCCTGCTTATGACATAAGCCTTTCTCATCAACCTATTTCTATGTAGGGACACCTGTCCTAGTAACGGCAAACGCCCAGTTTATATCGTAAAAGTAGAACAAAGACGTGGTAGGTGTATAAGTTCTTCATTTATCAGGTAGCCCACCTTTTGCTCAATCAATCCTGTAATAAACCTCCTTTAAGTAAAACCATTTAAGAGCTGCACATCTTACAGAGAATCTAAATGTAGTATACTGTAGTAGTCTTTACTAATTTCCTAGATTCTACAGGTGGCTAACATGACTAATAAACTTATTTTTAAAAAAATAGGCTTTTCTTCACATGACGCGCAACAAATAGAGGAAGATTTGATAACCAACCATCCCATTGTCTACATTCTTTATAATCAGCACTCGCTCCAGGCTTATGTTGGCGAAACGGTTCAATTTAAACGGCGCTTAAAAGAGCATTTGGGTAATCGCCAGCGCAAGGGCCTTAAGCAAACCATACTTATTGGACATAAGCGATTCCACCAGTCTGCGACCTATAATATTGAGACTAATTTAATTAACTATTTGATCGCAGAAAATCGATACAGGCTTCAGAATGTCAGCCAGACGGTAAAAAGTGAGGTACACAATTACTATCGAAAGCATTACTACAATGAAGGTGTTTTTACAGAAATATGGGGAAAACTCAGAGACGAAGAAATTGTAAAAGAACCTCTTGAAAAATTAAAGAATAGGGATACCTATAAGATATCGCCCTTTAAAGAATTATCCGATCAGCAGTTTGAGATTAAGAATCAAATCCTTAATTTCTGCAAGGAAAATATTCAAAAAACGGAATCGCAAGTATTAATTATTGAAGGTGAAGCAGGAACCGGAAAAAGTGTGCTAATAAGTTCTCTGTTCAATACTATTCAGGACTATGCCAATGACAGTGACTCTGTTCTCTATGGTACAAATAATTACTTATTAGTGAACCATAGCGAGATGCTAAAGACTTATCATAGTCTGGCTAAAAGCCTTCCTAATATTAAAAAGAACAAAGTTATGAAGCCCACAACATTCATTAATGATCAAAAAATAACGTCAGCTAATATTGTCTTAGTAGACGAAGCCCATTTGCTTTTAACTAAGGAAGATCGATATAACAACTTCAAAGGGAATAATCATCTCGAGGAAATTATTAAGAAAAGCAAAGTAACGATCGTCATTTTTGACCCGAATCAGGTTCTAAGAATTAAAAGCTACTGGAACAGCAAAATGTTAGAAGAAATTACTGAAAAGTATCATCCTAAAACCTTTCGTTTAAAAGATCAGTTCCGAATGTCTGCCGATCCTAAGTTTGTTGATTGGATTAACAAATTTGTATCGAAGGAGCTGATTAGCGTGCCACACGTAAGTCAAAATACATATGACTTACAGATTTTCAGCAATGCTCTTGAAATGAAGAAAGCGATTGAGGATAAAAACAAAAAGTTTGGCTTGTCCCGACTAGTTGCGACCTTTGATTATGAACACAAAAAGGACGGGCAGATATACTACGTTGAGACAGACGGATTGAAAATGCCTTGGAATATTCCAGTTAGCGGCACGACCTGGGCGGAGAAAGAGGATACGATTCATGAAGTAGGTTCTATCTATACCATCCAAGGCTTTGATTTAAATTATGTAGGTGTTATACTAGGTCCTTCAGTCGGGTATGATGAACATACGGACCAAATCCTTATTGATACAACTAAATATAAGGATGTCGGCGCCTTTAACTCACGAAGTGATCTCTCTGCGCAGGAAATACAACAAGCTAAACAAGATATCATTTTAAATTCAATTAATGTGTTGATGAAGCGCGGTATCCATGGACTCTATATTTATGCTACAGACCCTAAACTAAGAAAGAAGCTATTGTCTTTGGTTAAAAGGTAAGGAGCCGATGCACCAAGCATAAGCGGTGGTCTCATAAAAGGCCGTCGCTTATGCTATTGCCTTGCAGCTTGCTTAGTTCCTTTATCTCTTCTGCTTGCCCTACGGGTAATTCAAGTTGTGGGTAATATTGAAGACTTCGAGCCTCAGGAAAGTTATTGAATAACTTTTCGGATCCTATCTGAACTCACTCACTGAGTTAAGGGAGGGTGGCAATACTTCGGCACAAACTATTCAATGTGTTTTGGCTGCTATGATCCTTTACTTCTCCTGTAAATAGCCAGGTTTACAAGCTCACATAACCTGCAAACCTTTATAAGGCTGATTATTCCAAATATATTTAAACACTTCATCTGCCAGATTAAATTTCGCCTACTTATGGTACGGTTCACCGTAACTTATTAAGTAGTAGGCCGAATATATCTCCATTTAGAAACTAAAAGACCTTTCCGTATACTCGGAATAGGTCTCTATTCAATCATCATTTTCTGCTTGTAGTGTTCCATACCTCATGGTAATTCTTTCTCTTAACTGGTGCTCTTCGCTATCCCCAATTAATTCAAACTTTTTGAAATGCCCTACTATCTCAAAAAGCCTAATTGGTAATTCACGGTGATCATGATTGGGGAAATCAGGTGTCTCGTCGTCTGCCTCATCATACAACCTGTGCACCTTCTCTTTAATCATTGTATAGAAATTTCCCTCACTGCTTAAACTCTCTAATTCATCTACTTTGAAAGAAATTAAAGGTATTCCATATCTTAATAATATTTTTTTCCGTTTACCCTCTCCGAATCGCCATCCATAGCCACTTATCCCATTCAAAGATATGAAAACGCCGAATTTTGATCCTCTGTAACCTAATAACTCATATAGTTTTGCAACCATTCCTACATCGATGGGTGCAGACTTTTTATTTTTGCACTCACAGATAACCTTCGGAGCCATATAATCACTCATAAAAGTTGGCCTTTCCTTTTCACTAAGCACTGTTTCTACATCCATTTCATTGTCAGCAGGTCGCCTGTTTTTAGTAACTTTACTATCTATAAAGCGCTCAAAAAGAAATACTGCAAAATCTTCTAGTACTTTCCCTTTTTCATAATTTCTACTTCTGTCCCAGCCCTTTGACTCTTCAATTGTCTTGATATGTGTATCAAACTTTTTAATGGCCTCTGAGTCTTCCCAAATCGGTTTCCAGAAATAGTTGTCACTAAACATATTAATCACTTTTGAAAGATCTGAAAAATTTTTAATTTCCACTTACAATCTGCCCCCCTTTTCTAAAACCTACTTTAGCTTCTTTAAATTTTATTTTCTCTCCACATTCAGAACAGTTATTACGTGTATCATACTGATAATACTCTGTAAGTGAAAAAAGTACTACTTGATGGGGAGACTCCTCGTTTGAACATTCTAAAACAATCACCACATCAAGAATTCCTTCATTAACTAAACTCATCAAGATCTTCTCTGCTAATTCTATATCCATAACAGATTTACGTGCCAGTGTATGCTTAGTTAAAATATCACTGGGACGAAGCGATTGGATCACCTGTGAAATTTTCTTTGTTATTAAAGAGGGCAGATTGTATTTCATCGCGATATTCGTTAAGTTTTCTGATGACAATGTTTACAACCTCCTCTTCAATAAAAGTGTTTTTTCCTCGTACTGAGTATGCATGTAATTCACATTCAACTAGAAATTTGTACATACTGTCTTCGGTCTTCAGTATTATGCCCAACAAGTCTATATCATTATCTGTTCTTGAACGTCGAGCTGCTTCTGCTGCTAAACCTTGACGGAGTCCAAATGTTGATTCGACATTAATTAAGTGAGTAACTCCGTCTGATCGTTGTCTAAAAGCACTAAAGGAGTTTTCAGCATCTATAACCCCATACTTTTCCACTAATTGGGCTTCGAAAGACTGCTGAATATCTTGTGTGAGTTTAATGTGAAGAGCTGTATTTGTTTCCACTTCAATATCGGCACCTTCAAGGAGTTTTTTTGCAAACTTCGAAACCATTTTTTCCACATTAAAAGAGTGTGTTGCAATGACAGGATTATTATGATTGGTTGCTTCTTCCGCCAACTTGTGTAAACCCTGCGGAATCCAATTCGGAGACTTTATAGTTTGTTTCCCAATCAATTTCTGCAACTTACTAAAAAACAAATCGGCTATAGGCGACCAATCAGTTCTATTTTCTTTCTCAACTCCGTTCACATTAAGCAAATTTGTGGTTGGGTTGAAAACTATCTTACAATAGTGGCTTTCTTCAAATAGTACACAATGAGCAAAAAATATTTTTTTGTATAAACGTACTAGACCATCCTTGTCTTTCCCGGTCACCACGCATGGTGCAATAAAAGAGAAGATATACTTTTTCAGTTTGTCATCATGATGAATACCTATAAGGTTAGTATCTGTCAAATTCGGCATAACATCATCAATATTTTCTGATTCATTGTTGGGATCAATATCCCATAGATTTATTTTTACTAGCTCGCTTTGCTTAAATTGCAGATTTGCAAGTAGTTCGATTCTTGGCTTTTTTTCAAGATAGTAAACGTAGCTGTAATTATTCCCATCTATTTGATGATAGGATAACCATTCCTTGAAAGTTTCTTCAGAAATAACTGGCTCTAGAAAACCAGCGTTTGTCACTTGCTCTTTTAATGAAGCAAACATCTCTTTTCCAGATATCTTCTTTGGAAGCTTGTACTTGTCAAAGAGGATCTGATAGTGCTTAAATTGAGTATACATTCCCAAGATCTTTTCGATGTTGTCCCAATTCACCTCATGTACCCCCGATTACCCTATTTATAGTATAAGTATACGTATTTATATGGAAAAAAGCACCTGTTTTTATTGTATAATCCCTCTTATCTAACAATACGTTTAATGAATTTATTTATTCTAAACCCAAACCGTAAGGTCTATATACCCACAAAATCTAGTATCTCACTCTTATTTTCCTATGTTTACCTAGTGAAAAGCATATCAGAAATAGGATGAATTTACTAGTATTTAAATGAGTGGGTTCATTCTAAACACAGAAGGAGTTCTTACGATACTTCGGGTATTCAAAGAGATAATAATGGCAATTTATTCCTCAGATACTGGAAAGCTGATTCCCGTTTACCTACTGTTGCATAGGTTAAACGTGGAAAAAGCAAAACCCCTCTACGGCTCATCTGGATATACACATACGCTATCCATGAAAGCTCGTGAGGGGTCTTTATATCTAATCTTATTTTAAATCTTACCCGCTACGCGGGAGAGGGCTACGCCCTCCTTAAAACCGAGGGAACTATATATATTCCTTAATTAGAATAAAGTGGTGAGTAAACCAAGAAATACAAATTATTCGTATTTCATATAAGGTATTATGATATCCACATTTCAAAAATATAACTTACATGATTGAATCAGAAGGAAATTCGCTTTATCTCCTTTCGGTTAGGTTTCCATCTCAACTTTCGGATAATTGGCTTCATCAACGCTTTCTTCTGTTCATACTTAGCCTTATATACAGCCTCAAAATTCTTAAACTTGCTTATGATCCCCGATCTAATGTTCAAGATCACCTACGGACTTTCATCCCATTATACTAATTGCAAGTAAAGTGCTTTTCGTAGTTCCTTTGTAAAAATTGATTATGAGAGTAAATGTCGCCACTCATTTCTTAATAAACGATTACGGGAATCTGGAAGCTTTCTAATTCTGTATACTCTTGGCAAACTATAGTCCCTTGTATCTGAAACTCTCCTTTTTTCAATGGTACTACTACATACTCCTCACCAAAGTCCATCTTCCTTGTGTGAAGTAGTGAATTAATATGAATAGAGAGTTTATTTTCTTCCAAAGAGGTCCAATTAGTTCTGGAAGTAGCATGTTTTAATACCGAGTTCGAAAGACTCCAACTAGATAGACCATTTATAGAATTGGGTAAAGAACCAGCAAAAAGAGAGCTTATAGAGGGTACACGCAAGTCTCTGAGTAGTTTGCTTTCATAATTTTTTCTAGCTTTTTCTAAAGGATTAGAAGGGAGTCCTGCGATTTCTTCCACAACTTGGTTTATTTCGTCCTTCTCAATAATTTTTAATTCTGGTGGGAAGTGAAGATCAACATATATATTACTGGAACCACTTCTCCCTCTGTTAAATACTTCAATATTGATATCGTAATTATTTCCCTTAATTCTCTCAGCTACATAAGTCTCTTTATTGAACCTAGCTATTTCTCCCTGATTCTCTTCTATAAACTTGTTATAAGCATGAACTTCATCTTGTGATAGGTAAGGATTAAGATGTTCAGGAATTTCATCAAGGTCTATAGCTTCTATTGATTTAAGGAAACAGGGTTTGAACTCTAATTTTAAAGGATTATCGTTGTTAATACTTACACCTAAAGACGGTCTGTTCCCCTGCAAGGCCCTTAGTTTTTCCAGTTCCTCGCGCAATTCTCTATTCTCTGAGTTTACCTTTGCAAATTCATTCATTACTTCTGGACTGGTAGCCTTATCTGCTCTTATCCACCCCATTCTTGGGTGCCTAGACATTGTTTTTGGAAGAGACTTTGCAACTTCCGCTTCAAGCTTAGAGACAGTGTCCCAGAAAGATACCAGCTTACCGTTTTTGGCCTTATCTACAAACATATTGAGCTTTGTTACTAGCTCAGCATCAATTTCTCTCTTGTCAGGAGTAGTAGCAACATCACGATTTTGAATAAAAGAAATTATAGGAATGCCAAGACTCTTAGCCAAATCAAATTCCTTCTCAGTATAGCTAGTACCCTCAGTACTAATACTACCGTAGCGATGACCTATAATCAGAAGATAGTAGTCGCTCTCTCGAATAGTATCCTCAATTATTTTCCATTGCTCGTCATCATCTGAGCCGAACATCTCCATGCCTACAGGAAAGTGGTAGAGGCTTAATACCGTGTCATACACCGCTCGTCTTGCATCTATTAAATCGGTGTAAGTTGAACTAATAAACACTTGATACTTCTTTTCGGTCATCATTCCACCTCAACAAGGTATTGTGTAATATTGCTTACTTATAGTTTAACAAATTTATCTAATAAATGAGTGTACATTCCCCTAAGTACCCGCTCTACTATTATTTATGATACGATTCTCCGTATCATAAATAATAGTAGAGCGTAATTGAAAGGCACCCATTTGGGTGCCTTCGGTAGTTGGGACGGGGATTGGTAACGGTGAACCGTGGGAGTTCAAATCCTCGGTTCGCCGTCGCGTCAAGTACTTGATTGATGCAATTTTCCAAATAGAACGACTGAATTATAGCGAGATCAGCGAATCGAATAAACAACCGGGTATTTTAGGATGCTTAATAATGTAGATTAACGGCTTCTTTTTCAAGGCTTGCTGATACACGAACCATGATCTGCCAGATAAACGCTTGCCGAAGATACACTTCATCTCCTAGTATGAGTTTCCACCAACAATTTTTTTATTGTTGTTCCTCTTTGCCTTTATAATATACATCGCCTGTTTTATCACAGTCCCGCTTGCCTTCACAAGATCAATTGGTACTGCGTTACCGATTTGCAAAGCCGCCGCCGTAAGCGAGTCGCTAAATATAAAATCGTCTGGAAAGGTTTGTAGCCGGGCCGCCTCCCGAATGGAAATAGTTCTATCTTGTTCGTAGTGTCCGTATCGTCCCTTTGAATAGCGGAGGCATCCTCCTGTCATGGTCGGTGAAGGTTTGTCTGCATCCATGATCCCATAAACGTCCTTATGCCCTGAGAACACATTGCCATTCTCATCTTTCTTCTTGTGGCACTCCAAAACTAAATCATCTGGCAAGCCCGTCCGAGACCCTCCATTTTGACGGATAATTTGCATACGCAGGATATTTTTAGGTGATAAATTCTCACACTTATGATTGTGTATTTCCCCGTCGTCGGGGTATGCCTCACCAGCTTTGATTGCCGGTAAATCGCCGATGGCTTCCCTTACCGTTTTCCATGGCTTGAGCCCGTTCTTTTCAGCTTTGTCATGCGTCGGTTTTGGTAGTTGGAATGAATAGCTATCCGCCGTCAATTCATCGTAGATGTCCTTTCGAACGGCGTGCAGCACAAATCGCTTTCGTTTCTGCGGAACGCCGTAGTCAGCGGAGTTGAGGATGCCTTCAACGACCACATACTGCTTTTTCAGGCGCTCAAGAAATTCGTCGAGGATTACCTTGTTGTACTCGGTCTTTATACCCGGCACGTTCTCCATGAGGATGAACGGCGGTAGTATCTCCTCGATGACCCGCAAAAACTCGAACAACAGCATCTTACGCTCCGCAAGTGACTTGTTTTTGTTTTCGGGATTCTGCCTCGAAAAATTCTGGCAGGGTGGGCAACCCGCGAATAGGTAAATATCATCCTTCTTAATCCCGGCGGCCTTCAGAATAGCTTCGCCACTCAGATTGCAGATGTCGCCTTTCGGAACGCCGCGCAAGACGTTAACTTTTGAGAGCGGCGGATAGCTAAGGTACGTATCGACAGCACTATCCTCAATCTCCACGGCACCTTTAACCTTGAACCCTGCCAAGGTCAGACCGCATGAAACCCCACCACAACCCGAAAATATGTCAATTGCTTCGAATTTAAATCTCATTCGTGCTGCCTCCATCGTCTTCAAAAGCGGCTAAGGTTTTTAATCCAGCAGGTGTGTTGATTTGAGGCGGCAAGGTTTCGTTTTTGAAGGATTGTCTTTTTTGTGCACACATGGCTTTGAAATCGCAGACATCGCAGCTTTTCGGGCAAGCGCGCATAGGGAAATCGCCGTCGAGAATGCCTCTTACAGCCCACTCGATAACACCAATGGCATTGTCCACCGATTGCTTATCCACCGATATCGCCGTTCTGCGGTTATCCTTAAGTGTGTGGATATAGCCTGTCTCCACATTTTCGCCAATAACCTCTTTGGCGGCTTGCGAATACAACTGAACCTGAATCGACATATCCCGCCAGTCATAAGCGGCGACATCCTCTGGCGTTTCCATTGATTTGAAATCAATAACGTCCGCTGTAGTGATTCCTCGTTGCAAGTCTTCAAGTAGAAGCAAGTCGATTGCGCCAGTTATCAAAGCATCCTTAACTGAAATTTCAAAACGGGCCTCGTCTTGCCGCAGACGACCAAAGTCGGCAGCATACTGTTGAGAATATTCCGTCAAGATCCTCTGTACAAGCCATTTCGCACGTTCATACGAACCGGGGCGGTTAATCGGGTCATTACTTGGAAAGACATGTTTTAGCATAAAAGTGGACTCGACAATCTCAGCCACTTCCTCTGCCGATGGAGCCTTATCCTTAAACTGCTGATGCATACGCTCCAGTATGGTGTGGCTTGTTTTTCCAAAACCAAAGAGTTCTGGAACCGCCGCGTTGTAACCATAAATCGTGGCCAACTTATATGAGTATGGGCATGTCAGATAACTTTTCACCGACGAAAAATCCGTCGGGAATTGGCTCTCGTCAAAGCGCGGTTGCGGCTCGACTTTCTCCGCCAAATCATCAAATGCTTTGTCCTCGCGCATCTTGGGGCTTGTGTAGTCGGCTATGAATGTAGAACGCTTGCAAGCACGCTTCAAGTCCTGGTGGTTCGTACTTCCCGTAAGGTAAAGAACCCTCTCGGCGCGAGTAATAGCTGTGTAGAAAAGACGCGCTTCGTCCTCAAGTCGCGTTCCATATGCTCCTCGGTTTATTGCATCAACCATTAATTCATGCGGCAATTCCCCGTTATATGTGGCTTTCTTGTGCGGAAACCTACTCGCAATTAAGTCGACCACAAAAACAACTGGGTACTCAAGCCCTTTGACCTTGTGTATCGTTGAAATATCCACCGAATTTCCCTTAACAAGGTAATCGATTGACTCCAATTCATAACTGTTTATGGCAATGTTACCTATAAAGTTAAGCATCTCAGCGTACCTGAAAGAAGAGTCGATGCTCGTATAGGTCTTTTCGACGTCAAGGATAATCTTGCTGAACAATCCGAGGTCACGAAGCGCGGTCTCATCCTCAAAATCTCTCACGTTGAAAACATCGATTAAGTCGTGCAAAAACGCCTGAGGATAAACTTTTCGCCGTGCAGCGGAAGTCGATGCATGGATGTTTTGATGCCACTTATTCAGAATGGTAATAAACTTGTTCTCATTGGCATTAGGAAATACCGGAAGCACGCTCGAAGCGAAGAATTTTAACGCTTCCTCGCGTGGCAAACCAGCTTCGCGTAATAACTCCATTGACTGCTGAACACAGATGGCATACGGGCGGTCAAAGATGCCACCTTCCCCAGAACTCTTGAACGGTATCCCGCGTCTTGTCAGTGCATCGGCAAATTGCTTATCCCTGTTATCACCATTGCTATTATGTATGCTTCGCAACAAAATGGCGAAATCACCGTAGGTAAGACCTCGGTATTTTTCCGTACCGTCCGGGTTAATTCCCTCTACATATTTTGTCCCAATAAGGCTTTCGATGCGCTGAGCCACCCATTCGGCTTCTTCTACTCGGTCGTCAAACCACAGCTTACGCAAGTCCTGGATATTGCCGTCGGAATGTGACTTGATTTCTTTACTCAAGCGAACAAGACTTATCGTGCGTTGCACGAAGTTGTTTCCTCCACTAACTATGGCATCAGTACTTCGAAAATTGACCAGAAGCCTATGAACGGCAACATCCGAATAGCGTCTGTTAAAAGTCAAAATGTTTTGCACATTTGCACCACGCCATCCATAGATAGACTGGTCGTCATCGCCCACCACGAGAAGCATATCAAGGTGGCTTGCCAGCGTCCTGATGAAGTCCTCTTGAATGGGGTTAATGTCTTGGTACTCGTCTACTAGTAGGTACTTGAATTTCGCAATGCATGAGTTCGCCTTATCCGTTATCCTCTTTAACTCCTGCACACCTAATCGGATAGCGAAAGAAAAGTCCATATAGCCGTCGCCGTCAAGTATTTCACCAAGTTTAGTCAAGCGATTGAATAGCATTGCATCGTATTGCTCGATATTAGCCAAATCGATATTCTCGTTATTCATCGTTTGCCATGCGTCGACAAGTGGGAGAATATTCCCTTTGAAGTAACGTCCTTCTCCGTAACGCAGCCCAATTTGACGAAACCTTGACATCAAAAACAGTATTAATCCGTTCTTATCAAGGATATCGTATTGCCGGTACTTGGCATTAATGTCGCCGAGTAGCTTTTGGCAGAAAGAGTCCAGAGTTCCAATGAACATTGCTCCGATATAGTTTTCGGGAAATCCGAATTTTCGCAGAGCTTCGGCAACTCTGCGCTTAATAGATTCCGCAGCCTTTTCCGTAAAGGTGAAGGCTATAATACCTTCGGGTGCTTCACCTCTGGATACCAAGTAGGCGATTTTGTAAGCCAGCGTCCGAGACTTGCCCGAACCAGCACAAGCCAAACATAAAATGTGCCGTGACTCATCCACAACAGCCTCGTACTGCTCATCAGTTAAATTGGCACGAAGAATTTCTTCTGTGGTCATAGTGACCTCCTATTGTTAATGTAAGCAGCGAATCATCCATAGAGTTATTGTTAATTCTCCATCGAGCGTCTTTTCTTGCTCAATCTCCATAATGTCGGTTTTAACACAGTTAAGCGGCTTCTCCACATTCGGAAGGTTACACCTAAAATGAAAGTGCATATGCTCTTACTTCTATTGTATAAAATTTTTATAGAAACCAAAATCGTACTCGTTAAAGATTCCGAGAATCAAACCGCACTTAACCAAACCTCGCTCTAGTTGTTCTCTATCCATCTTACTATGTTTGGGTATATTTTCCCACTCGTGATTTCTTCCGATAAAACTAATCGGGTAACCAAAAGGAGAATTGCTATGGCTCACTTTCAAAACGTTATATTACCAACGCTCAAGAACAGATTCGAAATCAATGATCTTCGAGGTGCCTACCAGCAAAATGTATGGATAATGGCGCTAGCAATTATGCCTTACGTTGAGAAATATGTTACGCCCATACCTGGAGACGAGGAACCGCCAACCCTCACCATTCGCCTCTTCCTTTGTACAACTGACGAAGCCGGAACCAACGAATACGTTGATGGAACGGACATTTATGTAAGGATAGACAGCGGCACCAGGACCCCAGAATTCGTATGGGAGGACCTCTGGGCAGAGGAGCCTCCCATTTTTCATGGTGGCGCCGTCCCCGACACGCTCCGCTGGGTACGAGAGCTCGCTGAGCCGTTCTACGTCCAGCTCAAAGACCCGTTCCTTACGCCCGAGCAGCGGATCGCCCTGAACGGCCATGACGAGGACTACATGAAATCGGCACAGGAACAGCCGACCAAAAAGGACGACGCCAAACACCTAACCAATGACGACTTCGACGGCCTCTTCTAGCCACACAGAATTGCGTCACTTTCGTCACTGACGCCACAACCCCTAACAAGGAGGAACTAACCGAATGTCCCTGACCATCAGTGAGAACAAGAAGAAAGCCATCGTCACCTACATCAACGACCACTTCGATGAGCACATGTCCCACTTCCCTTACGCCAAGTACCCAGCAGAGCCGCTCGACTGGTGGCGCGAGCAGTTCGCCGACCCCGAGGCAGTCAGCCCGGAGACGCTTCGCGCTGCGCTGTCCTGGCGCGGCGGCTTCTGGCAGCGTAGTAACGCAACTTTTCCACAAAAAAAAATCGCCATCTGACGGTCATTAGCCACTGGAAGAACTTTGTGGAACAGTATAAACCTGAACCGCCATTAGTCATCTCCTACTGGACGGGATTGCTTGGAAAAGGTGAGTACGCCTTCAACACGGTCACCTTTCTTACTCATCTTCTATGTTCCGAGCAAATCAAACTTACCGATTCGCACCGAGTTAAGGGCATGAACGACCTGCTCACAGAAGCTGAGCTGCCAGATGAATGCGTAGAGCTTGAAGACGTTGCTGCATCTGTAGATCGATACACTGACTTTCACCATCAGCTCCTACCAAAGATACAATCCATCCTTGGCGGTCAGGCTTCCTTGAAGCTCGGTCGCTTTTTGTTTGCCTACGGATACCGGGATGTCCTCAGCAAAGTGGCCGAAAGTTCACCGAATCACCCGAACCAATTATAACGGCGCTGGACTGGGAAACAGCAAACAACCAACAATTCAACTAAATCTGATTACCGAAAGAGCAGATGCAGATCGACTGTTCGCTTGCCTCCTGCTGGCGCTGGATAGTCAGCCTGAAATCCTGAACAATTCACCATTCAGGACATCATTAAAGGAGTCTCTCCAGTTAGTCCTTTCCAACTTCATTTTTTCGAAGATCATCCTGTTGTTAAAGTATTGACTCAGTTCTTCTTTGAAGAGCATCACAAGATGGCCCTGGCTCAGTGGGATAATCTGATATTATGTCATGAAAACCCTAGGCAATTTGGTAATAAGTCTGACAGGTACTTCTTCTTCACAACAATTGATGCTATCATTAACTGCCGTATTTTCAGATACAAATTAATTCACCAAACCAATGCTAGGGTCTACGCTAATTACCCTGAGGAAATTTCATTTTCTTTATACAGAACTGATCCGATTTACAATGCCGTACAAAGAATAGGGGAATACGTGACACTGGTCATACCTCAAGAAGCTGACATTCATCCAAATGATCTCAGTAGATTGCAAACACTCGTTCAAGGATATCTAAAAGATTCTCTCTTGTATCAAGTGCAAAGTATATTTATGAAAGAGATATAAAAACAATATTTCACCACCTATAACATATATAGAGCTCGAGAAGTGGAACACTTTTTTACAATATCTCAATATATCGAATCCATCAAGAAAGCCCTTGAAGTAATTATTTTAAATATTAGTAAGTATCATATAAAAACAAGGCTTTAACTTGAAGTAAGGCGTAATCTGTATCATAACTGGCTACGCCTTATTTTAATCAATACAGATTACTAATACTGATGCAATGTACTACGAAAAACAGTGCTCCTATCACTTACTCCAACTGATGCTAAATTTTCGCCCTACTTATGGTACGGTTCACCTCGATTAATCTTCACCGCCCGATAAATCTGTTCCACCAGCACCAATCGCATCAGCTGATGTGGCAAAGTCATTCTTCCGAAGCTCAGCTTCTGCTGGGCGCGGCGGAGGACTTCGTCAGAGAGGCCGTGGCTGCCGCCAATGACAAAGACAACATGGCTTGTGCCGTAAGTGCCGAGCTTGTCCAATTCCTCTGCGAGTTCTTCCGAGCTCCAGAGTTTGCCGTCGATGGCGAGCACAATGACATGTGCTTCACTTTTCACATGGGCAAGAATACGCTCGCCCTCTCGCTCCTTGACCTGTCGAACCTCCACCTCGCTCAGTGTATCGGGAGCCTTTTCATCGGCTACTTCGATCATTTGAAACTTGATGTATGGCCCCAGCCGTTTAGCGTATTCCTGAATTCCCATGACCAAATACTTCTCTTTTAACTTGCCAACACCTATAAGCTGAATAAACAAATTCCATACCCCTATCTATGTCGAATGATAATGTAAAATCGTATTTACGATCCCTAACATGAAAAGATACCTTTAACATAGTTATTTTAGCACCTGAAACGTCTCTTACCTATCTATTTCCTCTCCGTTACGAGCCTATTCCCTGTTCAGATTATAGCGGATCATTCATTTACGCTCTTCACAAATGAAATGCCTATCCGTTTCATATTCATCAAGACACTGCATCAGCATCTGTCGATATTCGCTGATTTGTTCCGCTGTCGCTGACTCCCGCAATGATTCCAACAATGCTGTACATTTCTTGAAATTTCGATCGTTACCCGACTGATCGGCTAGTTGCATCGCCTGCAAAGTAAGCCCCACTGCTTCCTGTAATCTGCCACACTCCCGATAGTACAAAGCCAAATGATAGCAGTAGCTATAATAGTAAGATACGTTCTCTGCGTCTTCATAACTCCCGAATTCATCAATCTGCTCTGCAAACGTATGTAAAATATCTGCCACATCCATTTGATACATAAGCGCTGCCTGTAATATGGTATTCAGCCCCGGTAATATTTCCTCTAGATTATCCTGCAAAAAGGCTGCGTATTCCTCTACAAGCCCTATATTTCCAGACAAAATATCTACTGCATATAAATTAGTTTTGGCTAAAAACCTGAACTCCTCAACAACCTGATTGTCTTCTTCCTTTAGATCCTCCATCCAACCCAGCTCAGCATACTTATAGATGCACTCCCTCGCCTGCTCATATGCACCCTGATTCTGGTGAGCCATTCCACACATCAGGTGACTGAGTCCAAAATAATATACCAGCGGGCGCTCTAAATTGACATGCGGAATGGGTAATTTCATTGCTTTATGATACTGCCGTTCTTCATAGATACGCTGTACACATTGGTACAAAATATCTGCTGTCTCCATCACCTTTTTCCAATTTTCAAAAGCCACAGCCATCTCCAACATTTCAACAATGATGTCCGGTTTGAGTGATTTCAGGATAGAAGTTCGCAAAGAGGGTTCCTCCTTTAAAATGACTAGAATAAAAAGCACTCGCTCTTAATATATTCCTTTGTGAAACTCCAAATAAGTAGTACAATAAATTAACTATAGTACATAATCGCAGTTTTTTCAATGAATTTTACCGCCTTTATGTCTCTGCTAATTACATCGATACTCTCCTAACCTTTAGGAGAGGTGGCTAATATGACAAAATTACGAAATTCAGTTGGAGAAAGAATTAGAGCAATTCGGAAGGCTAAGGGATTAACACAGCAACAACTTGCGGAACTTTCAGGATTAGATGATGCATATATTGGATCGGTAGAGCGTGGCGAAAGAAACTTTTCTATTGATACGTTGGAGAAGGTGTTAACCGCCTTAAACGTGTCTATCAGTGAATTAATGTTTTCCAAAGAACATATGACTAAAGACGAAACTATTCGGCAAGAGGCGGTAGATGAATTTGTTGCGTTGACCAGCAGATTGAATGAAGAGCAAATCGGGATTCTTAGACGAGTTAGTAAAGAAGTTTCACGCGCGTTTGAGTAGGACCATACCATCCCGGAAAAACTTGATTACAACCAAAAAAAGAGCACCGCACAGGTGCCCTCCAAACCTTTTTATAAAAAATACTCAAGCGTACAACATAAAGAAACTCACTTCATGCCCCAACTGCTTCAAATAATTATATATTTGCGAACGGTGATGGAACACGTGTGTAACGGTCTCAATCTGCCATTGGACCTGCACATGTCCATGCTCCATATAAAAGGCTTTGGTCGAACGATTCAGATAATCCTCTTCGCTAAGCGAAAGAATGTAAGCCTTATACGCCTCAAAATTCTCTCTGAAACTTGCAGCCAAGCGCTCGGGATTTCCCACCCCGGACAGGCTGGTTTCAATCTCTCCCACTTCACCCTCGGACTTCTCCTGCATAATTGCAAGATCCGAAGCTGGAATAAGTACAAAATGATGCACTAGCTCCAAAAGCGAGCGGAAATTGTCCTGTGGACGAAAACTCCAATCCTCTGGGCGTATTTTACGGATCAAGGCTTCCCCCGTCCGTACTCCGGTTTCCAACTCACTCAGCAGATGATCGCGAACTTGCAGCGTTCCACTCATATTCTCATCTCCTTTGCCATTCTTATTCATATTTTGAGTATAGCCGAAGCCTCTGGGCGTGTATTGTAAAAATCGGACAACTTCTGAAAATCCTTGGCCGCAGTAAGCGGGGAATCGCCATAAAATCTGCGAAAATCGCGGATCAGATGTGCCTGATCGAAAAAGCTGTGCTTTAATGCCAGCTCCGTCCAATCCAGACTCCCGCCGCTTTGGATACTGTGTAGAACGCTCTGGAAGCGGACAACTTCACTGAATTTTTTGGGACTGATCCCGATCCATTGCCCGAACTTGCGGTTGATCTGTCTTTCACTGATCGCTTCGCGCTCTGCTAGCTCTTTAACACTCATACTCCCACTACTTACAAAAATACGATGCAGCAGATTTTTCATCAGATCACAATCGTTCGCCCCTTGGCGCAGCAAAAGCTGGTTTAGATACTCATCCATGATGCGCACCCGTTCATTAAAATCCTGTGCCTCCAGAATACGCTCACCTATGACCGCGATGCTTTCGGGCCAGATATCTTCCAAGCGGAAGTGTCCACCTGTAAACAGATGAGTTGGCATGTCGTGAAAATAATGTGCCCCGCCCGGAAAAAATCGCACAGCAAACATACGTGTCTCGGTACCTGCTTGTCCGGCAGACACGAACGGATGTGTAAACGTCCCGCAGTACGAGAGTTCCTGACGCTTACTTACAGGGTTGTATTTTAATAGAATATCCGTACAGCCGTCAGGCAATACCCGATCCACTGCTTCTTCACCTGACAAGCTTAATGTAGCTTCGCTAGCACACGAAATACCCGGATTCCCCTCCAAAACCTCTCCAGTAACCGGACCGGACTCCCAATAGCAAGCGACATAAGCTCTCAGCGCAGCAGACGGCCTTTTTTCGATATAGGTTGTGGAAGAATCACTTCCATGGACCTGAATCGGACGAAACAGTGAATGCAGCAAAGGGTCCATCCATCGTTCACTCCTGCCTCAGCACGTGTTGCGAATAAGTATAGCTATATGTATGAGGATTTTTCAAAATCCTAGTATACAAAAAGGACGTTTCTCCCCGAAACGCCCGTGCTTGTTTTTTAGACGACTAAAAATTCCGCTTTCTGCTCACATTCCTTGCACTTCACCGGAGGGTCCCAATCCGAAAATTTCGTTTCCTTGAGATCGACGACATCCGGTGCATCCTCGTATTCATCGACGAACATATCAATTGCCAGTTCCACATGCTCTTTACATACCACGTACATCCCAGTTGCATCCCTTTCCGTATGAAGCTCGTCCAGTTGTTTGGCGTCTGTTACAAACGCCTTCTTTTGTTCTACCACACTTAACGCGGAAAGAAAAGGGCTTGATTCCTATCCCTGACGCTTGGTTTTAAAAATGAGAACATGACTGACGTTCAGGTCCTCGTGGAAATCGGGATATCGCTCCAGTAATAGCCTGTACGTAGCTGCCCAGCGTGCGGTGGGAGCGGCGATGTGGTAACCTACAACATTACCAAGAGCGGAACCCGTGTAACGGGAACGGCATCTTGACATAAGGCGTAATAGTCAAATGAAAAAGGCGGTCTCTGGAAATGATCCGAGAACGCCCTTTTTTATAGTTAAGCCTATAATCAAATCTTAGCCTTCCGGCTTATCCGTTAATTTCAACGTCACGGATTCTTCCTTGCCTGCCCTGTAAAAGGTAACTTTCAGATCGTCGCCAATCTTCTTGTTATCATACAAGTAGCGGCGCAAATCAAGCGTGGAGTTAATCGGTTCAATATCGAACGCAGTAATGACATCGTTCAGCTTCAAGCCTGCCTCCTCGGCAGGGCCGTGCGCCTCCAGAATAACCGCTCCGTCCTTTACGATGTTAGGCAACTTGAGTTCTTTGCGCTGTGTTTCATCCAGCGGAGCATACTCATTATTGAGGTCAACCGTGTATACCCCCAGATAAGGACGGGTAATCTTACCGTCCTCAACCAGTTCATTCACCGTCTTCATGACCTCATTGGCCGGAATGGCGAAGCCGAGTCCTTCCACACCAGTATCGGCAATTTTCATCGTATTGATGCCAATTACACGTCCGTCCAGATCGACCAGCGCACCGCCGCTGTTCCCCTCATTGATCGCTGCGTCGGTCTGGATGACATGCTGTTCCCAGTCATATACGCCATCCTGATTAATGGAAATGGGAATGATGCGATTCGTATAGCTCACAATGCCGGAGGTGAGCGTATCGCCCAAGCCAAGCGGATTACCAATAGCAATCACGGTCTCGCCCAGACGAAGCTTACTGGAATCACCGATATCCGCTATCGTGCTAATGCCCTTATCGTCTACCGCTAGCACTGCGATATCGCTAATGCGATCCTTGCCGATCAGCTTCGCCTCTTTTTTGACACCATCCACGGTTACAATCTCCAGATCATCCGAGCCTTCAATCACATGATTGTTAGTCATAATGAAGGCTTTGCCGGAAGCTATCCGGAAAATAACACCCGATCCAAGCGCCGACGGCTCTGTGCTATGACCGTCTCCCCCTTTCAGGTTCACGATGCTGACGACGGCTGGGCGCACCTTGGCTGCCGCCTGCACAATTCGGTCATACGGATCACCCGCTGCTTGCCGCATCGGATAATGGCTTGCTCCGGTTACCACTGTAGTGGAGGGCAGATCTGTAATAAAGCTGAAGAGCAGCACCGCAACCACCGCACTAACTGCACCGCTAATGACAGCAGCCTGCACTGGACTTACGCCCCGGTTCCTATGCGGCCAACGTCCCTGTCCTCCGCGCCGTGCCTTGAATGCCTTTTTTTTGGCCGCACGCGTGGATACCCTCGTTGAATAAAAATCGTCATCAAACAAGCCCATGCTAATCCTCTCCCCTTCGTTGTCATGCACCGACACTCACTAAAAAATTAGGGCTATTCGGGCTTGCGCCAACCTATGCTACAGAGACTCGCTCCGTTTGAACGCCAAAATGGATTGAATATCCCCCATGACCGAAACAACCGCTCATTTCAGTCTACTTATTAATCACCACAAATGGGGCCTCCCTAAGCATCCTGATCTCATTAACCAGCATACACACCGCATCCCACTCCGAATAGAGGAAAAAGGAGGAATGATTTCCAAACCAATTGACTACAATAGTAACAAGTCTTCTATTCTATTACAAAATGATCGTCTCATAGAGACGTTCTGGCCTGTTCCCGTTCGCTTGCAACAGCTTATGCTTCCGATACAAGCTTTCCTTCAAAAAGCTTTCAATTGTTAGCTTTATTGTATCACAGCACCCGGCAAAACCAAGCTGATCACACACCGTTTTTTAAATATTTTAACAGGAGGAATGTATGATGAATCAACATCGCTCAGCTATGGATGAAGTTTGTATGGTTGCCAAGCTTGCGGATCTGAAAGACGAGCATTACCGCAACACTCTGGCGTTAAGTACACTCATTGAGCTGCTGGTGGACAAAGGCATGGTGACCCGCGAAGAGTTAGAACGCAAAGCCGCCGAGCTGGACCGCTTTATGGCTCACTTACCTTATCCCACGGTGTAGGACGGTCATAATACGTATCGCACAATCGGAACTCACTGTCCTTGTAAAAGCAGCCGCGGTCTTCCATCGCCCCGCGCACGGTCAGCTTTGCCAGCTCCATCATATTGTGGTCGCGACTCAAATGTGCCAAATACGTTCGCTTCGTCCGTCCCGTCAGCAGCTCGCTAAGAATCGCGCCCGCCATCTCATTGGATAAGTGACCGATATCGCTGAGAATACGGCGCTTGATGTTCCATGGATAACGTCCCATGCGCAGCATTTCCACATCATGATTAGATTCTAGCACCAATACGTCTGCGTCTGAAATGGCCTGCTTCACCTTGTCGCTGACATAGCCGAGATCAGTGGCTACACTGAGCTTCTCTGCCCCATCGTAAAAGCTATAGCCTACCGGCTCAGCCGCATCATGGGATATGCCAAAAGACTCTACGCGCAACGATTCAAACTCCCGTGTCGCGCCTGTCTCCAATATTCTGCGGTTATCGTCCGCAATCTGCCCGACAGCATTGCTGATGGCAAACCACGTCTTCTCATTCGCATACACAGGTAAATTATATTTACGCGCCATGGCGCCTAGTCCTTTAACATGATCGGAATGCTCATGTGTGACCAAAATACCATCCAACTCTTCTCCGCTCAGATCGCGTTCCTTCAGCAATTCATTAATACGCTTCGCACTGAGACCTGCGTCGATGAGTAATGTCGTGTCTTCGTTCCGGACAACGGTGGCATTGCCGGTCGAACCGCTCGACAGCACGGTAAATGAAATCCCCATATCTATTCAAGACCCTTCTGTTTGTTCTGTCTTTGGACTTATGACATCTCCATTCATCTGCACGTAATACACGCCTTGCCCGTTATCCAGCATAAACCGCCATACAGGCGCAGCTACCTGGTTATCCGAGTTAAAGGTCTGTCCGTAATAACCCAGCCGGATATCCTTCACAATCGCATCACGCGGCAAATAACTGTCAATCAGCCGTGCCAACGCTTTGGATGCGGGCAGCATTTTCTTCGTCTCATCCGAGGGCTGAAGATCCACCTGAATTTTGCGATATCCGGTAATCTTCTGATTACTGTAAAACAGAGCCAGCTTGACATTAAACAGCGGCCATTTATCCTGTACCAACGGATGCAGCACAAAAGCGTCCGTCTGTCCGGATGCTGGCTCCTCCTGTACATCCAGTGGATCATACTGGTAGTTGTCGATATCCTTGATTTGCGGCTCCAATGCCTCAACTAGCGCATCATGGGTGAATACAAGCTTGCTGTCTACCGGCTTTACCAGTTGCACGCGATCATCCTTTTCCCCACTATGAACATACGTGTAAGACAGCTTCGGCAGTTGGGGAGTATCCCCGGGAATCGGAGCCAACACCTGAATGCTCTTCTCTTCCATTAAACGCTGCGTATTTTCATCCAGCGAAGTAAAATCCAGATTCGGCCCCGCAGTTTCCTGTGCATCATGCCACAGCTGGTAACCCAGTACCACATTGAGCAGCAAAAATGTGCAGATCAGTACGTTTTTGGCGCGGCTCCAATCCATTCCCGTTCCCCCTTTCTGCCATAAGCCTGTATAGTCACTTCTTTACCACCTGAGATTGCTGCGTTTGCGGTGTACTCGACGTTGTCGCCGTTACGGTCACAACGTGAATCTCTGCCACTGAACCATCGCTCAATATAACCCGCCACTCGGGAACGAGCTTTAACCCATCATTGATCACCTCTGGCTGATATACAGGGGTCAGATCTCTAATCGTTTTCCCTTTAGCTACAGCTTCCAACTGCTTCTTCAAGGTTTCACCACCCGGAAGCATAACCTTTTTCGAGGATTGTTCGCCGCCCTTGAGATACAACAGCGACCGATCATAGACGGATGCCGTTTCCTGCTGGATTTCCAACAAAATCGTGCCAAACCGGAAGGATGGCGTATCCAGCACCGGATAAGATCCGTAATACTGCTGGAACAGCACATTGGTACGATTCTCGTTGCTGCTTTTCATTTTCAACTGATACGAAGCATCCCAACCGCCATGCTGATTCACAAAATCAACTGCCCCTAGCACATCTCTCACCGAACTGCTTCCGCCTGCCCCCGGCGCACTGGGATCTGTATAGCTCATCCAACGCTGCTCCTGCTTAATTTGCAGACTGCGCTTGCTGTCCGTATAAATTTGGGAACCGTCCTTCTCCTGAATATTACGGGTAATCCCCGGATCGAAAAACAAATTCCGCTGCATCTGCTCTGTCGTGAACAACCCGGCATATACCACCGGCTGCACCGTCTCCAGGTTATCTGCCGGAATGTAATACTGATTATCCACCAGCTCGTACAATGGAGCATTTTTACCGAAATTCACATGCTGCCGGATATCCTCCACCGTCATATCGAACTGATTCGCCTCATACACCACATCGCCTCTGGCACTGAAAAAGAGAGCATGCGGCTTGGCATTTTTCTCATCTATATAGATCCAGATACGGTTAATCGTCTCTCCTTGAAACACCGAATCCGGCGTCAGATGCATGACCCGCTCCAGTAATGAAACAGGGACGCCCCCCGAAAAGGACAATTCCATGCCCTCATTCTCGCTGCGAATCTGCGCCCAATCCGCCGACTGGATACTCCGACGTTGAAAGCTGTTAAAGCTCCGGCTTTCTAGCCGTTTAAAAATCAAATCATAGAAAGCAACGCCCGGATAAAAAACGGTATGCTTGTTTTGCCCTTGGTGAATCAGCATTTTATCGGGAAACACGAGATTTTCAATCTTTTTCTCCTGTCCCATGCTCTCGGTTTTGACATAGTTCGTCTCCGAAGTAAAGACAGAATCACTGCCCGGAAGGCGGTAAATCAGAAAATAACTCTGTACGAGGCTGGAAGCAACCAGCAAAATAAGCGCCCATGACTTCAAATGTTCCTTCACTGTGCTTCCCTCCCTTCACCCGACATGGGTACCGTAAAGGTCGTACAGGTTCCCTGACCGTATTCCGACTCTAGAAAAATCTGGCCCCCATGAGCCTTTACAATTTCCCGGGCAATCGACAGCCCCAAACCTGTGCCACCCATATTGCGCGATCTGGCCTTGTCCACACGGTAAAACCGTTCAAAAATCCGGTCCAAATCCTTTTTAGGAATCCCTATCCCGGTATCCTGTACCGAAATAGACAGCATCCCCTCACTATTACGGCGAGCTTCAATCCGAATACTTCCGCCCTCCGGCGTATATTTCAAAGCATTGGACATCAGATTGTCCAACACCTGCTCAATTTGATCCCGGTCAATCACGACCTTGCCGATCCCCTGCTCCACGAACATTCCAGACCGGATATTCTTTTGCTTCATTTGAAAAGAAAACCGATCCGCGACTTCGTCCAGCATTTCCATCACATCCGCAGGCTGCATCCGCAAAGGCGATTCATTGGAGTCCAGCCGCGACAGATGCAGCAAATCCGTGACTAACCGGATCATACGCTCCGTCTCGTTGCGGATCACGCCCACAAAGCGCTCCGCGAGCTGTGGTTCACCCATTGCGCCGTCATCCAGCGCTTCGGCATAGCTGCGGATTGTCGTCAATGGGGTGCGCAGCTCATGCGATACATTCGCTACGAATTCCCGCCGTGTCGTCTCCATTTCCTCCTGCTCCGTCACATCCTGGAGCACCGCAATCGTCCCCGTGATGCCAAATTCCCGCCGATGAATCGGCGTGAACGTCACGCGGATAACGATCGGCTCGTCCTGACCCGCTGGCTCCAGTTGCAAGAGCGTGGAAGCTGAAGAACCACTGTACAGGACCTCGGTTTCCTCCGGGTCGATACCGAGCAGCACTGCGATATGTCTGCCGGTCATTTCATTCTCGTTCACGCCTAGCATCGCGCTGGCTCGGCGGTTGACCAGAATAACCCGGCCATTGTCATCTGTAGCGACCACACCATCGCTCATGTTGGTCAAGATGGAGGAGAGCTTTTCCTTCTCCTCTTCATTTTGGGACAGCGCCTCGCGCAAGCGGCCTGTCATATAGTTAAAGGCCACGCTGAGCCTGCCGATCTCATCGTCGCCAAACACAGGCATCTGCTGGTCGAATTTGCCCTCGGCAACCTCTGTCGCATGACGCGTCATCACCTTGATCGGGTGTGTAATCGTGTGCGCCAGCACCACGCCCAGCACAGCCGTCAACGCTAATGCAATGAGCATGCCTGATAAAAACACATTGTTAATGCGTTTCATCGTATCGTACAGCTCGGTCATGGAGGCAGCGATATACACTGCGCCGACAATCTTGCCTTGGCTGATGACAGGCTTGGCAACGACCTTCTTGCGGACATTATCCTCGTCCACCATGTATTCCTCGTTGTCACGGATACCCTGGAGTGCGCGGCTGACCACCGTCTGCGTATTCTTGCGTCCGACATAATCGGCGTGTGAGCCTTGGGACGTAATCAGCACCTTGCCGCTGGCATCCAGTACCTGAATTTCTGCGCCGCTGAAATCAAACAGATTATTCACGCGCGCGCGCAGACTTTCCACGCTGTCTTCCTCCATTTTACCGTCACTGCCGCTCAGATCCTGCTCTGCCAGCACGGACAGCATTTCCGCCCGCGCCTGCAAGTCCTGTGTAAAGTTGCTCGTCAAAGAGTTCTTCATCGAGCTGACAAAATAGACCCCGATCAGCTGCATCGCCACTAAAATCAACAGCACATAAATAATGATCAGCTTCGCATGAATAGTACGAAAGAAAGATAGCCATCTCATGCCCGCAGGCCACCTTTGCCCCCGCTAATAATATATCCGAGTCCTCGGCGTGTCAGGATCGTCTCCGGCTTGCTCGGGTTTTCCTCAATCTTCTCACGCAGCCGCCGGATCGTCACATCCACCGTACGCACATCTCCATAGTATTCGAAGCCCCACACCGCCTGGAGCAAATGCTCCCGCGTCATGACCTTCCCGGCGTTTTTCGCCATATAATACAGAAGCTCATACTCCCGGTGCGTAAGATCGAGCGATGTACCATTTTTGTAAGCTGTATACATATCCGTATCAAAAAAGAGGTCCGCCACGCGCAGCCCCTGCTTCTCTTCCTGCGAGCGGCTTTCCGACGTGCCTGCCCCGCCGCGCTGCTGTCTGCGCATTTGTGCCTTTACCCGTGCCAGCAATTCCCGTGTGCTGAACGGCTTCGTCACATAATCATCTGCGCCCAGTTCCAGCCCCAGCACCTTGTCGATTTCCCCGTCTTTGGCGGTCAGCATGATAATCGGCGTCTGGAGCTGATGGCCACGCACCTCGCGGCACACGTCCATGCCGTCCATCCCCGGCAGCATCAGGTCGAGCAGAATCAGGTCAGGCCGCTGCTTGACCGCGATATCCACCGCGCTGATTCCATCGAAAGCGCAAATCACCTGATAGCCCTCTTTTTCCAAATTAAATTTCAAAATATCAGCGATAGGCTGTTCATCATCCACTACCAGAATCGTTCCCTGCATACAGCGCTCACCTCTTCTCACGGATCATGTTATATATTAACTTTCGTTTGTCAATGTCCATAAGCTGCTTAATCTATTCTACCATACCCGCACGCCATTCCATCAATTGTCCAGCCCCTTTTTCTTACACGAAAAAGCCATGCCTGCACTACTGTTAAGCATGCAGAAAAACATGGCTTTCCCCCGTATCCTCATGAATCATCAATAACTCATCGTTATAAACGATCCATCTATCTTAAATACGTCAATGGATTGTGTGGTGTATCCTCTTTACGTATTTCAAAATGCAGATGTGTTCCTGTCGAGCGTCCCGTGTTACCCATAACTCCGATCGACTCGCCTTGCTGAACCACCTGTCCCACATGAACGCCAATGCTGCTCAAATGCCCGTACACCGTTTGGTAGCCGTTACGATGGTCGATCATAATGACATTTCCGTAGCCATTCTGCTGACCTGCAAATGTAACTACACCTTCATCCGATGCGTGAATGTCAGGGCTGCCGACTAAATCGACACCCTCATGCATACGTCCCCAGCGTGCGCCAAAGCTACTTGACATCGTTGCCCCGGACACCGGCCAAGCGAACTGCCCCGATCCTTCGCCTACGACCTTCGTTCCTTTCAGAACCACCTCGGAAACAGACGGCTGCAATACCTTTTGACCGAGCCATTCCTCTTGCACGACCTCGCCGTTCTCCTTGGTCAGACGGTAATCCATTTCCTTCAGGCCTGCTTGTCCTGGTCTGACGACCTTGGTGGCCCCTGCTTTCAGTTCGTCACTTTGGCGAACCTCAATCTCTGGCTCAATGGCAATCTGTTCGACGACCTTCTCCACCGTCCGGACCGTAACCGGAGCCTTTGGAGCGTTAAGCTTCAGCTCATCCCCAATTTGCAGATACAGCTCACGCGAGCCGGGGTTGTTCTGCTTAATCTCCCAAGCAGTCATATTAAATTTATTCGCAATCGACGTCAGGGAATCGCCTTCCTGCACCGTGTACGTTACGGGCGCCTCACGCGCTTCGGTCAGCGCTTTAACTGCTTCTGCCTCGGTCAGCACCTTGTTCGGGTCTGCTTTTACAGGCTCGTATACAATTTTCTCACGAATACTGGCAGACTCCAGCCATGCTTTAGGAGTTTTGCTACTGGCACTTGCATGACTGCTTCCCACAGATGTTTTGCGAACCCGCCCCTTGATGCCTGTAGCCGTGCCCTCACCCGCAGGTATGTATTTCTTTTGCACTTGCTTCAAAGCCGCCTGTGCAGTCGCTTTATCTTTTATAATACCGACCGGCCGGCCGTTGACCTTTACTTCTACTCCTTTGGCATATGCGGTCAGCAACCCGTCCAGCTTCTTCAATGTTGCTCCGCTGTCGATATCCACTTCATGCGCCCTTTCAATGCCTGTCGTTACCGCGCTCGTATTGAGCACCATGTCCACACCGGGATACTTGTCCTTATATTGCTTGCTCTTCGTTGCATACAATTGCTTTAACTGTTGCTCATTGAGGATACTTCCGACCTCGACACCCTTTACATACACTTTATAATAAGGGACCGTATTGGCTCCGACATATTGATTTCCCGCAAAAATAAGACTGCCTGCAATCACCACACCGCCTGCGGTCCAGCTCAACCATTTTCTCCGTCCGCTCCACCACTTTGCTATTTTCCCCGCTTCCGCAGCAGGTTTGTCCTCAATGCTCGAATCTCCATTCCTGCTATCTGGTGAATGCTTTTCCTTCAAAACCTTCATAATTCTCTCCTTTTCAGCATATCTTGTCTCTATATAAATGCGTTCGTTATTGGTCTTTCACCCTATGAATCTAGCCTGTATTCACAAGTATCTATGATATTAGTCGCTATCTATCATTGCATAGTTGCGTAAAAGGTTTCAAAATCTTAACCTTTTCGTGATACTGTTTACTTTAACATAGCTTTTACAAAGAATTCAACTGTACTCCATATTCTTCCTGAAACGCAAAGAAATCCGCGCCTGGCGCGGATTCCACAGTCCTATTGTGAGCATGATCAATACCCAAGATCGAATCGTTATTATTTAAGCATACCCATCAGCTTGTTGTATTCCTCTTTGGTCAAATATTTAGCAAGCACCTGCTGAATATCCTGAAGCTCCTGCTCGGTCAGGCCGCCTTCCATCGCGGCTGATATTTTCTGCATTTCCTCCGGCGGCAACTTATTCATCAGAATCGCAAAAATTTCCTGCTTCTGCTCTGCGGTTAAGCTGTTCTTCTTCTCCGTCAAATTGTCGGGCGTTATGACCAGCTCATGACCTTCAATACTCGTTTCAGGTATAGCTGTACCTTCTGCCTGTTCCCGTGACGCGCTACCTGATGCACCAGACGACGAAGAATCGCCCTCTTGCGATGTATTCCCATTCGTCGCCCCACTGGTTCCCGCAGCATCTGTGCCTCCTGCGCCGCTCCCACTCTCTTCTAGTCCCTGCCCCATGACAGGTAAAGCATCAACAGGCGGTTTTACACTTTCCGAACCGCCGCCCATAGCTTTGTTTTTCCCCGTGTTTGTACTTTTATCGGTGCCAGAGCTTCCGTTCAGCCAGCCCAATCCCCATACCGGCTGATGATCCAGCTGAATGTTAAACTGCCGCAGCAGCGATTGGACATAGGCATTCACGACCATACCTGTTACCGCCAGCGTTAAGGCGCTGACCAGCACCACCGTCATTCCCTTTTTAAGCAGCCATCCAAGCCACCTCATATCCCGTTACCTCCTTATACGCATCTTGCATGTGTACATCATAAAGTGCATATAGATCAGTATTGACGAGATATGGCGATTTTTAACCCTTGGAATATGCAAAACTAGCACAATTGCTTTTACATGGAAAAGGAGAGAAAGGCTTTAACAGCCTCTCTCTCCTTGGTCGTGCAGGAATAGCTATACAATTAAATAGGCATAACGCCTTAACAAATGGAAACAATTATACTGTCTTACAGATAAATCGGAAGCACTTGGTTCGTTTGATCGCGGTTACGGCCAACAGAGAAGATCGCGATTGGGATACCTGTCAGCTCGGATACGCGTTGTACGTAATTACGAGTAGCCTCAGGTAGTTCCTCCAGCGTCTTCACGCCAGTAATGTCTTCACTCCAACCCGGCATTTCTTCATATACTGCTTCGCACTCCGCCAGCATTTTCAAGCTAGCCGGATAATGCGTAATCACCTCACCACGGAACTTGTAGCCTGTGCAAATTTTCACCGTTTTCAGACCTGTCAATACATCCAGCGAGTTCAGGGACAGACCTGTAAGTCCGCTGACACGGCGAGCATGACGCACAACTACACTGTCGAACCAGCCAACGCGACGAGCACGACCTGTAACAGTACCGTACTCATGACCTGTTTCACGGATGTAATCGCCGATTTCATCATTCAGTTCCGTTGGGAATGGACCGTCACCGACACGAGTTGTGTACGATTTGGCTACACCAATGACCTGTTGGATCTTGGATGGGCCTACACCGGAACCGATACATACGCCGCCAGCCGATGGATTCGAGGACGTAACGTACGGATACGTACCTTGGTCGATATCGAGCATAACGCCTTGAGCGCCCTCGAACAGTACCTTTTGATTCGCGTCAATCGCATCATTCAGCACAACAGACGTATCCCCTACATAAGGACGAACAAATTCTGCATACTCCAGGTATTGTTTCAGTATTTCATCCACATTCAGCGGCTCGCCGCCGTATACATTTTCGATCACTTGATTCTTTTCCTTCACTTGAAGGCGCAGTTTCGTTTCGAATTCCTCCGCGTCCAGCAAATCAGCAATACGGATACCGTTACGAGCCGCTTTATCCATATAAGCAGGGCCGATCCCTTTACGCGTAGTACCGATTTGGTTAGGTCCTTTGCGGTTTTCTTCCAGCACATCCAACGTGATGTGGTATGGCATAATAACATGTGCACGGTCACTAATGACCAGATTCTTCGTAGAAAAGCCATTATCGTGAATGTAAGTAATTTCTTCAATAAGAGCGGCCGGATTAACTACCATGCCGTTGCCAATGACACACTTTTTATCTTCATAAAAAACGCCGGATGGAATCAGGCTCAGCTTGTACTTTTTACCGTCAATGAGAATCGTATGACCAGCATTGTTTCCGCCTTGGTAACGGGCCACCACTTCAGCGCTTTCCGCCAGATAGTCCGTAATTTTACCTTTGCCTTCGTCTCCCCATTGTGTTCCCACAACGACTACAGTTGACATGTTTCATTCCTCCGTGGAGTGCCCACAGACACTCTGATTTTGGGCTGACGCGCTACGTATATCTGACTTCAACCGCCTGAGCGGGCAGATATAGAACGTTCTCGGACAGCAGGAAAAAACGTCCGTCGCCGACATTCCGTAGGTACGGAAAGCCCCGGGCGTAATGATCTCCCCACTGCGTTGAAGCAGCACTATAAGTGTAACAGCACCATTTTTCAAAGTCAAATAAAAAGCGAACATTATATCACATGAAAATAGTATTGTTCGTAATTGAGAATTTCGGGCCTTGTATGAAAACATATGAAAGGATATGTAAAAGGCCCCTCCGACATCGCGAGAACCGCGTCGAAAGAGCCTTTTCTTCAAATATATCATTCCGTTATCCAGCGAACGCATCCGAATGAGCGCGCTCATAATTGGCGAATTTATTATAATTTTTGAGAAACACCAGCTCTACCGTACCGACCGGGCCGTTACGTTGCTTAGCAATGATAATCTCAATAATATTTTTCTTTTCGGTTTCCTGATTATAGTAATCATCCCGGTACAGAAACGCTACGATATCAGCATCCTGCTCAATGGAACCGGATTCCCGCAAATCACTCATCATCGGCCGCTTGTCCTGACGCTGCTCCACCCCCCGGCTCAACTGGGAAAGGGCGATTACAGGCACTTCAAGCTCACGGGCAATTTGCTTCAAGGTCCGTGAAATTTCGGATACCTCCTGCTGCCGGTTCTCGCCCGACTTCCCGCGCCCATGAATGAGCTGCAAGTAGTCGATCACGATCATCCCCAGTCCCTTTTCCGTCTTGAGACGGCGGCACTTGGCACGGATATCCGCAACCGTAATACCCGGCGTATCGTCAATATAGATCTCAGCCTCCGACAAGGCCGCAATGCCCATTGTCAGCTTCGCCCAATCGTCGTCGCCCTTAAAATCACCCGTCCGCATCACGTTCGCGTCCAAATTGGCCTCGGCGCAGATCATCCGCTGAACGAGCTGGGCCGCCGACATTTCCAGACTGAAGATGGCTACCGTCTCCTTCGCCCGAACCGCAACGTTTTGGGCAATATTCAGGGCGAACGCCGTTTTACCTACGGATGGACGAGCTGCCACAATGATTAGATCATTGCGCTGGAAACCCGCCGTCATCTTGTCCAAATCAACAAAACCGGATGGAATCCCGGTCGTATTGCCCTTGTTCTGGTGCAGCAATTCGACCCGGTCGAACACTTCCATCACGACATCGCGGATGGCAACAAAACCGCTACCCGAACGCCCGTTGGATATCTCCATAATCTTGCGCTCGGCATCGCTCAGCATACCGGCGACGTCCTCGCCACCGCTATAGCCTTCGCTCACAATCTGCGTGGCTGCACGAATCAATCGGCGGAGCATCGCTTTTTCTTCAATGATCTGAGCGTAGTAATCCACGTTAGCCGCTGTCGGCACCCCGTGAGCCAGCTTCGCCAGATAGCTGACGCCCCCGATATCCTCCAACTGACCCTTGTCCTGAATTTTCGAGGTCAGGGTAACCAAGTCTATAGGCTGCCCGGATTCACCCAGCTCAATCATCGCTTCGTAAATCATCTGGTGAGCCTTATCGTAAAAATCCTCGGTCTGCACCCGCTCCATCGCTGTAATCAGTGCTTCGGACTGGAGCAAAATGGACCCGATAACCGCCTGTTCTGCCTCCAGATTTTGCGGAGGAATCCGATCGAAAAATTCGCCGCCCATAATTATTCTTCAGTCACCTGTACTTTCAGCGTAGCTTTGACCTCAGGATGAAGCTTGACGGTCATTTGAGTCACGCCCAACGTACGAATCGGTTCTTCCAGCTCGATTTTTCGTTTGTCCAGTTTGATGCCAGTTTTAGCGACAGCCTCCGCGATTTGCTTGCTTGTAATCGCGCCGAACAGTCGACCGCCTTCACCAGCTTTTGCTTTCAGCTGAACGGTTGTGGATTCCAGCTTTTTACCGAGTGCCTGCGCCTCTTCTTTTTCCTCATGCTTACGCTTTTCCTCAGCAGCGTTCTGGTTCTCCAGCGTCTTCATATTCCCTTCCGTCGCCGGGCGGGCAACACCGCGTGGCAGCAGGAAATTCGCTGCATAACCGTCCGATACTTCCTTAATTTGTCCCTTCTTGCCTTGACCCTTCATATCTTTAATAAAAATCACTCTCATTCAAATAACCCCTCTTCCCCATCAATTTCGGCCAGCACGTCGACCACTCTGCGTTTGGCTTCCTCCAGCGGACAGTCCAGCTGAACCGCCGCATTCGTCAGATGTCCTCCGCCGCCTAGCCGTTCCATGACGACCTGTACGTTCATGCGTCCGAGTGAACGGGCGCTAATCCCCACCAGGCCGTCAGGACGTTCACTGACCACAAAAGAAGCCAGTACATCCGTCATATTGAGTAATGAATCCGCCACCTGAGCAATCAGGAGCTGCGGTATCTTCTGTCCAGGCTCTGTCACCGCAAGCGCGATGTGCTCATATATCATTTTAGCATGCTTAATAATTTCCGCCTTAGCAATATATTCATCCAGGTCCTCTTTTAACAAGCGCTGGATCATCACTGTATCCGCCCCGCTACGCCGCAAAAAACCGGCGGCCTCAAACGTCCGCGAGCCTGTATGCAAGGAAAAATGCTTGGTATCCACGGTAATCCCTGCAAGCAACGATGTCGCCTCCAGCGGCGTCAGTTGAACCTTCTCATGAATATATTGCAGCAGCTCCGTCACCAGCTCACAAGCCGACGACGCATATGGCTCCAGATAAATCAAAACAGAGTCGTTAATAAACTCCTCGCCCCGACGATGATGATCTACAACGACCACCCTGCTCGCCGTCTGCACCAATTTTGGCTCAATCGTCATTGAGGCCTTGTGCGTATCCACCACGACCAGCAGGCTGTGCTCGGTCATCAACTGGAGCGACTGCTCCGGTGTCATGAGCGCTGCCGACAGATTCTCGTCCTTGTTCACCTGCTCCATCATCCGTTCGATGGACGGATTGGATTTATCCAGCACGATGTGCGCCTCTACATTATAGAGCGCTGCGGCCTTCCACACCCCAATGGCTGCTCCCAGTGCATCCATGTCCGGTATTTTGTGTCCCATGATCAGCACGCGGTCGCTCTCCTGCATCAGGTCACGCAGCGCATGCGCAATGACCCGTGCGCGCACCCGTGTACGCTTTTCGACAGCATTGGACTTGCCGCCGTAAAAAGATAGACGCTGTCCGGCCTTCACCGCCGCCTGGTCGCCACCCCGTCCGAGCGCCATATCCAGACTGGACTGAGCCAGCTCGCCCAGCTCCTTGATGCTCTCCGCGCCGAAGGACAAGCCGATGCTCAGGGTCATTGGCACTTTCAAATCAGCCGTCATTTCCCGTACCGTATCCAGAATGATGAATCGACTCTGCTCCAGCTCCTGGAGCGCCTTGTGATTCAGCATGATGAGATAACGCTCGGATGACAAACGACGCAAATAAATATTGTACTGGTTCGCCCATGATGTAATCTCGCTCGACACCTTCGCAATAAGCGCGGTACGCTGCTGATCGTCCATTCCCTGAGCGGCTTCATCCATATTATCGAGCATAACGATGCCGAGCGCCAGCCGCTCGTTTTCATACTGCTTGCGCAGCACCGCCAACTCCGTTACCTCATACAAATAAATCAGACGCTCGTCCAGCACGATGAGGAACTGATAGTAGCGCTCATCATGCTGTAGCTCCACCTTTAGCTCACGAACAGGCTCCTTCATTTCCTTTTTGGCGCCCAAAGCTCCTGCCAGTTGAGGAAACAGATTCTGGAGCGGCTCGCCTATCAGTGACTGGTCCTCGAACATTTCCCCTGCAAACCGATTGTGCCATTCCACCGTTCGATTTTCACTGTATAAAATGATGCCGAACGGCAGTGAGCTGACCGCTTCCCCTTCCACCCGCTTGATGCGAAAGGAAAGGCCACTGATATATTGATTCAGTCCCCGACGGAAATCCAATTCCGTCTTCAGCATCAGCCCGCCGAGCAAGAATGACAGCAGCAGTCCCATCACACCTAGTTCCCAGTTATACATGGAAATACATATGACAAGCACCAGCAGCAGTAAAAACGCCCAGATAGTCTGATAGCCGTGCCAGCGTTTTTGTAGAAATTTAGGCATGACTGTTCACCCTATTTCTTTGATCTTGTAATAGCTTCGCGCAGCGGAAAGGCCAAATCAATAATACCGATAATGCGGAGCGGCTGGAACACCAGAACGACGAGCGACAGCAGCAACGCGATCACCGGGCTCATGTTACGACTATGCGTCCAGAAGTAAATAAAGCCGATCGTCTGGATAATAAAACACGCATGGATCAGCGGCAACATACTAACCGCAACCGCCTGAACCCAACTGCTGTCAGAGGACATGCCCATCCACTCAAACACAATCGCCAGCAGGTAATACCAGATGAGCGCGCGTGGCAGCCTCCATTCTCGGGCAGGCTTCATTTTGCGTACAGGCACATCAAGGCTGCTCAATGCCGGACGCGCCAGAGCGTGCGTGATCACAGCCAGTAAAAACGAGGTCAGGATCAGCACATATGACACTTTGCCGATCATCATCGTACCGAGTCTCTGTGTATCTTCTGCTGTCCAATTCATGCCCGGAAGCTTCGGATTGCCATTTAATATTTGCTGTACCAGATTGGCCGATATAGCAGCCTGATCACGAAGATACTGCGAAAGATCAAACCCGAAGGTATACGTAGCAATGAGCAGTACAACCAACAACTCGGCTAAAATCACACCCGTTCCGGTCATCAATACCTGAAAAGCAGGTGCTCCCTTTTTATATACCCGTCCCATCAACAATGCGGGGATCAGAAAATAAATCGCGGGAAGCAGCAAATATACATCTTGTAGCGCTATAATCAATAGCACCGGTATGACATGAATCAGAAATCCCTTGAAAGGCAGCGACGAAAACAATACAACGCCAGGCACAATCAGCAAAAATACGGTAAAGATTCTTAAGGGTGTCAATAGAGACAGCAGCAGCAGCAAATAAATAACGCTCCATGCTACAGTTGCCAAGCGGAATTTCAAAGTTTTCACCTCTTACGCATATGTTCTTCCAGTGCGGATATGTCCTGATACCAATCCTCCAACTGGTGTCCTTCTTTTCTGTGCTTTCTTAGCTTGTCGATGAGGAGATCATCCAATTCACGGTAAGACACCCCGAGACGTCTTCCCAAAATATAACTGCTCATCATCAGACTCGCCAGACAATCGCCAATGCGGGCTGTACTGCCTTCCCACATCGCTTTAAACAGACAAGATACCTGGTCAAGTACCTCTGTTTTGAGCCATTCAATCACCTTGGCCCGTTTAACCACATCCAGTTCTTTAGGCATATGATGAAGAGTCACACCCCTCTGAAAAAGCTTTATTCTCCATTATAGCATGCTTTAAGGTGACGAGTTAAGTGATTCTCTGGACACGAATTTTTCACAATATTCAATAATCTGACTACGGCGAACAATGCCGATAAACCGTTCCATATCATCCACAACGGGTACAAAGTTCTGTACCTTAGCCAAATTAATTAAATCCTCCATATTGGCATCAATCGACACCGGCTTGATTGAAACCCGAAGCGGAACGTCCTTGAGCATGAACTTCGAAGCGTTTTCAAAGGTAATTTCCCCCTCAGATTCTTTCATATGCCACAGCAGATCACCCTCTGTAACTGTGCCGGTATATCTACCTTCCTTATCCAAAATTGGAACCGCTGTGAAACGATGATACTCCATCCGCTCTAACGTTTGCCGTAAAGTAGCATCCGCCGTTACACAAGCAACCTCCTTTTTGGGAAGCAAGAAAAAAGCAATATTCATGAGAAACGAATCCTCCTCAACATCAAATGTAAAATCAAATGATTACTCACTGAATGTTCTGCTTGTCGGGAAGCTTCAGCGTCTGCGGGGTTGTGCCGGAATCCAGCCAGTTCGCGATCATGAGTCTAGCATATTCGAGTTCCTGTTCATTGGCCCGGTCATAATACAGGCCCTTCTTCTTAAAACCTTTCCCCGTAATCGTAAAGCTCGAAATTTGTGGTTGACCCTGCGAAATAGCCTGCTTGCCAAGCCCTGTAATAAAAGTAGGCTCCATATCCGTCTTGAAATTGGCTCCCATAATATCGAGCAGCTCCGGAATCTTGGAGATCCCGTTGATATTCAACAGCTTATCCGTCATTGCATTCAGAAAAATTTGCTGCCGTTTGGTACGGTTAAAGTCGCTGTCTTCCCTATATCTAACATAATACATCGCTTCTTCACCATTATAAAGCGGCTTGCCCGCCTCGATACGGAACTTGATATGCAGCGGATTTTTATTCTCAATCGGCTTATCGATTGGAAGCTCAACCCCACCCACCGCATTTACAACATCCTGAATTCCCTGAAAATTAATCGTAGCATAATAATCGGCCTTATGCTCCATCAGCTTCCCTACCGTGGCCATGGACATATCTTCGCCTCCGAACGCATAAGCATGTCCCAACTTATCAAAATCATCCTTACCGTCATGATTTGGATCATGTCCGGCAATCTGGACATACGTATCCCTTGGAATGGAAACTAGAAGCACACGCGATTCCGCAGGCCGTACAGCCGCATAAATAACCGTATCCGAGCGGCCACGCGCCTTTTCGTTCGGCCTTTGGTCCGTACCAAGCAGCAGCACCGAAAACGGCCCTCTCCGATAAGCAACCGGCTCCGGCTGCTTCTGTCCCTCCGACTGGCGCGGCTGAAAGGACTTCTCCAGCTTGCTCTCCAACGTCGGAGATACGAACCAGTCAAAGGCCACCAGTGTCAGCTGTTTACGGAACAGATATCCTCCCGCTGCAATCAGAAACAAAACAATACATGAAATATATAGAGCGGTAAACCTTTTTTTCTTTTTAGGCTTTCCGCCTGTCCTTCCCCTATATCTTCTCTCCATAACAGGTTCCTTCCTTCTTTACTTCAATAAATTCCATATCTTTATTAAACCGAATCAGGCCCTTATGAAGCGGAAACTTCCCCTCCAACAGCATAAAAGGTCTGCTACCTTGTTGTCAAAAGTGCCGTGTCTTATCCAACTTCACCAAATTCTGCATCTTTACTGGGAAAGAGGTAGACAGAGCGAAACCATAGTCGAACAACTTCCGTGTCTGCTCGAACCGTTCCTCCTTGCTCGGTGCTCCCAGCGCCACAGCAACCAGCCTTCTGTCATGCCGTTCGGCTGTGCCGGTGAAGCAACATCCCGCATCAAAAAAAGATACAATTTTTAACATTTTCCATTCCATAGCAAAAAACCCGCCAATTCCTGCTTGCAGGCTGGAAGATTTTTATAATTCAAATGATTCAAAAAGGCTTTCTACTATGTTTCTAGGCAAAATGACAGGCCACAAAATGCTGATCGCCCGCATCCCGATACGCTGGGATTTCCGTTTTACAACGGACCTCCGCCATAGGACAGCGCGTATGGAACTTGCAGCCTGACGGCGGATTCGCTGGGGAAGGAATGTCCCCTTTTAGCACAATTCGTTGTCTCTTGATCGTCGGATCCGAAATGGGAACCGCCGACAGCAACGCCTTCGTATACGGATGAAGCGAATTGCGGAACAGCTCTTCCTTGGAAGCTAGCTCCACCATCGAGCCTAGATACATCACACCAATGCGGCTGCACAGATGCTCGACCACACTTAGATCATGCGAGATGAACAGATAGGTCAACTGCCGTTCCTGCTGCAAATCACTTAACAAGTTAATAATCTGAGCCTGAATAGACACATCGAGTGCAGATACCGGCTCGTCAGCCACGATAAAATCAGGATTCAAAATCAAAGCCCGCGCAATCCCGATCCGCTGACGCTGACCGCCGGAGAACTCATGCGGATACCGATCATAGTGATAGGCGGATAGCCCACAGATATCCAGCGTCTCGTTAACCTTTTCCCGCAGCTTACTACGGTCAATTAATCCGTGATCCAGCAATGCTTCTCCGATGGCTTCACCTACCTTAATTCTCGGATTCAATGAGCTAAAAGGGTCCTGAAAGACAATTTGCAGCTTCGGACGAAGCGCACGGATCTGCTCCTTACTTAACGCATGCAAGTCCTCTCCCTTGTATCGCACCGATCCCTCTGTCTTATCCATCAGCCTGAGAATCGTACGTCCAATCGTGCTTTTGCCGCAACCAGATTCTCCTACCAGACCAAAGGACTCTCCCTTATGGATGCTAAAAGATACATCATCGACCGCTTTCACATGTCCCACGGTACGCTGAAAAATCCCGCCTGTGATCGGAAAATATTTTTTCAGACCTTCCACTTGAATTAAAGGCTCGCTCATACCCGTTGCCCTCCTTCTTCCTCATATAGCCAGCAGGCAACCTTATGACCGTTCTTCTTTTCGTGCAGAGGAGGGGCCTGATCCTTACAGATTTGTAAACAATGCGCACACCGATCATGAAAATGACAATTTTCCTCCAGCTCAATCGGGTTGGGAACCTGACCAGGGATTGAATACAGCCGATCGATCTTCTGATTAATGACAGGCTTCGCCTTCAATAACCCTTGCGTATACGGATGCTGCGGGTTTTTGAACAGCTCAATGACGGGAGCCTCTTCAATAACGTTCCCCGCATACATGACGACCACATAATCGGCCATCTCCGCCACTACGCCCAAATCATGCGTAATCAGCATAATAGACGTTTTAAGCTTATCCTTCAAATCCCGCATGAGATCTAGAATTTGCGCCTGAATCGTAACATCCAGTGCCGTTGTCGGCTCATCCGCAATCAGCAGCTTCGGATTACAGCTCAGTGCAATAGCAATCATAATTCGCTGGCGCATACCACCACTCAGTTCATGCGAATACGAATGAAATATTTCCTCCGGACGCGAAATGCCCACCAGACTGATCAACTCAATCGCCCGGGTACGTGCTTCTTTTTTACTCATTAATGTATGCATCAGCAGAGGCTCCGTAATCTGTTCTCCAATGGTAAGCACTGGATTCAGCGAAGACATAGGCTCCTGAAAAATAATTGAAATGTCATTGCCTCGAATTTGCTGCATTTGACCTTTATTCAGTGTCAACAGATTTTTACCCTCAAACCAGATTTCACCGTCTGAGGTATGGGGAGAATCAATCAGCCGCATCATCGTCATCGCCGTTACACTTTTGCCGCAGCCGGATTCTCCTACCACACAGAGCGTTTCACCCTCACGTATTTTAAAACTGACGTCATTGACCGCTTTGACAGTTCCACTAGAGGTGCGAAAGTGGGTTTTCAGGTTACGAAATTCAATCAAAGCATTTTCCATAAGTGTCCGTCTCCTACTTCTTCATTTTAGGGTCTAGTGCATCGCGCAAACCGTCGCCAATCAGGTTAATTGCTACAACCGTAATCAAAATACACATTCCCGGTGAAACCCATATCCAAGGCCGTTTGCGGAAGTCGATCAGATTGTTCGCAGCCGAAATCATGTTACCCCACGAAGGTTGGGGCGGCACAACGCCGATTCCCAAGTAACTGAGCGCAGACTCCGTGATAATCGCCCCAGCCACCCCGAGCGTAGCCGTTACAATAATCGTAGGAATCGTGTTCGGCAGCAGATGGCGGAATATTTTACGGCGGTCTCTCAAGCCGAGCGCTTCCGTCGCTTGCATGAACTCCTGCTCACGCAGCGTAAGAATCTGCCCTCTGACCAGACGGGACAAGCTCGTCCAGCTCAAGACCCCGATAATGAGCATTAGAAAATAAATCCGTTTCGCTGGATCAACCTTTAAATCGGACAGAACGGCGCCTAAAATAATCAGCAGCGGCAAGGTAGGCAATGCCATAAAAATATCGGCAATCCGCATAATGATCGTATCCACGCCCTTGCGATAGAATCCTGCCAGTGCTCCCAACGTCGCACCGATCATGACCGAAATAAACGTGGCTACCAGCCCCACCATCAAAGAAATACGGCCAGCCAGCATCGTACGCAGCAAAATATCTCTGCCAAACTTATCCGTCCCCAGCCAGTACTGGGCATTCGGGGCTAAGTTTTTGTCAGATAGCTTGTAATCATCCAGATGATAAGGTGAAATCATCGGTCCAAATATACAAATGACCACCATAAGAATCAATATAATGAGTCCAGCCAAAGCCAAATGGTTCTGGTTAAAACGGCGAACGGTGATTCTCCACGGAGACGCTTCAGGACGGACCGCCGCCTTTTGGTTGGTTTCAATCGTGACTTTTTCTGCGGGCAATAGTATCCCTCCTACTTCAAGCGAATTCTTGGATCTGCCATGCCATACAATACATCCGAGAGCAAATTACCGATGAGCGTAAGAACCGCCAGGAAAATAGTGAAGCCCAGCATAAACGGATAATCCCGCATACTGATCGACTCCAGATAGACTTGTCCCACACCCGGCCACACAAATACCTTTTCCAGAATCATCGCCCCGCCAAATAAAGCCGGAAGCTCAAAGCCAAGCAGCGTGATGGCCGGAATCAGCGCGTTGCGCAGAGCATGCTTGAAAATAACCGTCCGTTCCTTCAAGCCCTTAGCGCGTGCAGTACGAATATAATCCTGACGAATAACCTCCAGCATACCTGTACGGAAATACCGGGTTAGACTGCCTGTGCTCAGCATCGTAAGAACAAGCGTTGGCAGGAACATATGCTTGAGAACATCCACAATATAAGCCCATGAGCCCGGCTCCATCCCTGCTGTTGTCATACCTCCAACCGGAAGAACCCCCCATTCCAGTGCAAATATTTTGATCACCAAAAGACCGATAAAGAAAGACGGCAGCGACATACACAAAAATATGAATAGCGTGACAAACTTATCGAATAACGAGTATTGGAACTTTGCTGAAAATACCCCGGCAACAACCGCAATCAGCCAGCTAAAAATAAGACTGAAAAAAGCAATAATAAAAGAATTCCATACATAATTGCCAATGACCTTCGTTACCGACTGCTTATGCTGTAATGAATCCCCCATATTACCCTTCAGCATATTACCCGCCCATATAAAATAGCGTTGGTACTCCGGCTTATCTAACCCGTAGATATGTCGTAGCTCCTGTGCCTTTTCGGCGGTCATGTTCGGGTTCTGCTTGGCTGTAATATAATCACCCGGCACCATGGCTGAAATCGTAAATACGATAATGGATATGCCAATGAGTGTGGGGATGAGTTGCAGCAGTCTTCGAATAATATACTGCCTCATAATCATTCCTCCAGACGAATAAAGTGATATGCCCAGCCCGTGAGAGCTGAGCATACGATTGGCAATCCTTATTGAGCGAGCTGAGCGTTATACAGACTGAATTCAAAATCTTTGTATGGTGTAATTTCTAAGCCGGATACACGCCCATTAACTGGCCACATATCTCTGCGTTGGTACATAAAAATAACTGGCAAATCCTTGTTCAACTCCTTATAGAGCTGTTTGTATATCTGTTTGCGCTTTTCTTGATTCAATTCATGCTTGCCGGCTAACGTCAATTCATCGACCTTTTTGTTAGAGTATCCAACATCGTTTTGTGCACCGTTCGTAATATAAACCGTATTATCCGGATCAGGTGTCAATCCCCAAGCAGCAAAGAACATATCAAACTTGCCCGTATCCTTTTTATCCATAATGGCATTGAAATCTAGGGTTTCGGATGTCAATTTGATACCCAGCTCCTTGTAGTTATTGGACATGATCGGTAGCAAGGCCTCTACTATTGGATTATCCGCAGTCGCTGAGAAGTTAATGGTAAACTTTTCGCCGTCCTTTTCGCGGATACCGTCCGCTCCAACCTTCCAGCCAGCCTCATCCAGCAAAGCCTTTGCTTTAGCGGTATTAAACTCATATTTGTTAATGCCTTCATCCGTATAAGACCAGGCTTCTGTAGATTGTGGAATGTTAATGACGTTCGCATACGGACCATACACCCCTTCCACAATCTCCTTCCGGTTCAAACCGATGGTCAGAGCTTGGCGCACCTTAGGGTCCTGAAATTTCTTTTCTTTGTGATTCAAGGCAATATATCCGTAGCCATTGTTCGGCATAATATTCACGTCCAGGAAGCCCAGAGACTTCAATTCCTCTACGTTATCTTCTGTAACCGTAACATTGTCTATATCGGTTTCCCCCGTTTGCAGCATAGACAAGTTGGTTTCTTTTGTCGTCGTTTTGAAAATAACCGATTTTACCTTCGGTGCGCCCTTGAAGTAGTTTGGATTGGCTTCAAGTACAACTTGTTGACCGGGGGAAAAGCTTTTCATCACATATTGCCCGGAGCCGAGTGGCTTATTGTTAAGCGCCTTGATGCTGTCCAGGCTGCCGCGTTTGAATCCTTTTCCGTAGTAAGCTTCTGGCATAAAATAAATCTCGCTGCCCAGAAAATCCTTTGTATAAGCTGTTGCTTCTGTAACCGTTACTTCTACTGTGTTATCGTCAATGACTTTAACACCCGAAATATCATCCGCCTTGCCATCATGATATTCCTTGCCGCCTTTAATTTTGAAAGACAGAATATCGGTTTCTCCATCGTAATTCGGATCATGCAGTACCTTCAGGGCAAAAGCATAGTCCTTCACCGTTACTGGTGTCCCGTCACTATACTTCACACCTGGCTTCAGGTGGAACATGTATTTCAAGCCATCCTGCGACACATCAATCTTGTCAGCCAGGCTATTTTCGTATGTACCATCCGCTTTCACCTGTAAAAAGGAATCAAATACGGATCTGACTACATATAGATCATAAATCGTTTGGTAGAACAATGGGTTAAATACTCCTTTAGGTGACTGCATACCGACCACAATATTATCCTTCCGGTTCGTAGCTCCCGGCGGATTTTGCGTCAGATCACTTGCTTTAATAACACCCTTCGTAACTTGTGCACTCTCTTCTTTACGCTCCGTTTTAGTATCCGTATTGCCTGGCTGTGCTTCATTAGCACCACCGCTACACCCTGCAAACAGAACACCAACGATCATAAGCATCATAAGCAAAGAAACCCATTTCTTCGTTTGCACCATTCTGTTAATCCCCCTTAGTCGGCTCTTTTATTTAACAGCCTGTCTCTTTCCTGCGTTGATTCGTTAAAGCCTGAGGTTTGAAAATGAAGTCTGTGACATCCTCCTTACCGTTACCAACGGTAGCGTAAACACGTGTTTTTAGACCTTCGGTCAATTTAGGATACTAATAAACATTACATTTTTATTAAAGTTTTTCTTAAATTTAAAATAATAAAACGTCAAAATCTTTTTTTGTGTAATGTAAAATGAAAATCATCTATTTTTGTAAAGTTTATAAATTTTATTCGAAGAAATTCCGATGATCCAAATTTTCATGTAATATAAAATAAAATTTCAGAAATCTCAAATTTTTCTGGCGAGTTGGGGAACGTGCGATCCCAAATGAAACCAGAAAAACTGAGTTACGACTAATGGTTAAACATGGATTGTATTATTAGTAAGTTACAATACATGGGACTTGTTGTCAATAAAAAAAATCATAAAAAGAGGCGTTCCCGATTTCGGGAACGCCTCTTTTTTTTCTTCCATAAAACTACTATTCAGTAGTGTAAGGAAGCAATGCGATTTGACGGGAACGTTTAACCGCGATTGTCAACATACGTTGATATTTCGCGCTTGTTCCAGTCACACGACGAGGAAGAATTTTTCCACGTTCGCTGATGAATTTTTTAAGCAGGTCTGTATCTTTATAGTCAATGTGAGTAATTTTGTTCACAGTGAAGAAACATACTTTACGACGTTTGTTGCGACCACCACGACGAGCTGGTCTTTTGTTATCGTCTCCGCCTTCTCTTTGTCTGAAGCCCATTCTTTGTCAGTCCTTTCCCAATTAAAATGGTAAATCATCATCCGAAATATCGATCGGTTTTCCGTCATCGGAAAAAGGATCCTGATTGTTTCGCGAGTTATTATTCCCGCGTCCACTATTGCTGTTACCGCCTCCGAAAGGAGACTCCTCACGCGCAGTTCCACCGCTATTGCCGCCACCGTTACCGCCATCGCGGTTAGATTCCAAGAAACGTACATTATCAGCTACAATTTCAGTCACGTATACACGTTTTCCTTCATTGTTCTCATAATTACGCACCTGAACACGGCCTTCAACAGCCGTTAAACGACCTTTGCGAAGATAGTTAGCGCATGTTTCAGCAAGCTGACGCCAGGTTACGATCGGCAAGAAATCCGCTTCCCGTTCGCCGCCTTGACTCGTAAACGGACGGTCTACAGCCAGGGTGAACTGGGTTACTGCTACACCAGACGGTGTATAGCGCAGCTCTGGATCTTTGGTCAAACGACCGATCAGAATGACACGGTTCAACAATCCAATCCCCTCCTTTGAGCGTTGTTCATTACATAATCACGTACAATAATTAAGCTACGTCGTTCGTAATGAGATAACGAATTACTTCGTCAGAAATTTTCATGAGACGCTCAAGCTCAGCAACTACAGCAGGTTCTGCTGTGAAGTTTACCAGAACGAAAGAACCATCACGGAATTTCTTAATCTCATACGCAAGACGACGTTTAGTTACATCGTGACTCGTAATTTCGCCACCGCCGTTGGAGATGATACCTTGGAATTTATCGACTGCTGCTTGAACAGCTTCTTGTTCAATGTCAGGACGAATAATGTACATCACTTCATATTTGCGCATTCTTTACACCTCCTTATGGACATAAGGCCCTCAATCTTGGTTGAGAGCAAGGAACGAGCCTAAACTCGCACTAAAACAGTTTACCAAATCGGACAGCTGATTGCAACCTGCAATTGAGTCCATGCGATGTAAATCAGCTAATTAAGCTTCATACATTCCGTGTGCTTGTTCCCGCATGTTTCTGCTCATGTCAGCGCACAATAACCGTTGCAGTTCAAATCCATGTAGTAAAGGAGGAACAACCTTATGGGTGAAAAAACCGAATTTGAGCCAGGCGACAAAGCGCCAAATGACGGCGTATATATGGAAGTCGGAGAAAGAAGCTTTCATACGGAAATTCAAAACCCGCAGCAAGTGACACTGGAAAGAGGCGAATCTTTTCCAGAGACGACCAACCATAATCGCAAATGGAAGAAAAAAACGAAAGCCCGCGTTCATTAATGTATATTTTCTCGACATTCGGGCCATATTATAATTAGGCGATACAACAGAGAGGTGTGGTTCCGTTGGATGACGTAGCCGAACAAACTGTTAGGAGATCCATTCCGGGCATTAGAAGCGTTAGGTTTGTGTAAAAGGACACTGTCTTTTCAACACTGGTATTGCTTGTAAGTACACCGAGTTTCGTGATGTGATTGGACAGATCGTATCCTGTTAAAAATGTATCGCCTACGATGGAGGACCTTTGAGGTCCTCCTTTGTTGCATTACTGGAATTTTTGCATATACTGGTAAAATGCAGATTAATCCGGCTCCTTCTGCTACAATATATCCAAGTACAAAGACCTACTATTTACGGAGGTTCTAAGATGAGTTATTCTCGAATATTAAAGTGGATATCAGGTATATTCGAATTGGTGCTTGCCGTACCGATTGTGGGAGGAGCTATTGTCATGGGGACCGGTTACTCGGCTCTGGGATTCATGTTGGTCCTGCATGCAGTAACACTCATCCTGTCGTTACGCAATCAGGAGGCGATCTATGGCTCTGTATGGGGGATATTGACCTCTTTATTGGCCTGGATACCTGTTCTAGGCTGGATTCTCCATTTGATCGCAGCAATCCTTCTGATGGTCTCCGGCTCGAAAAAAACAAAACGCTATAACTACCCGCCAAACCAGCTATAACAACAAAGGGGTGTTCTTTAACAGCTGATACCTGTCACTGTTAAAGGGCATCTTTTTTATTTTATTCGCACCTCAACACTCATCCCTTGTTCCTCAGAAGGTTCAGTTCCATATCTACGTATACCCGGCCAGGCTATTTTAAATTTTATACTGTGCCTATTTTTCTTCATCCCTGGTGTTATTCACGCGCTGGTCGTTGTAAACAGCCACAAAGCTGACTTGCGAAACGAAGAGCTAATCCGCGCAGTACAGCGCGGGCAGAACCGATGACGGAGTTTAACTCCACTCGTATAAACGACGAAAAAGCCCGTAATCCTCTACGTTGAGGACACGGGCTTTTTACGTGAAATTAGGCGTTTATGGCGTCACCCTTACGTGGGTATTGAGAGCGGAGTACAAGGAACTGGGCAGGCACCCTGCGACCATTAGTCACGAACTCCAAGCCTTGGAAAAGGCTCTCTATCTGATTAATCACAGACCACGAAAAGGTTTGGGATGGAAAACGGCTCACGAATCCTTTTCAGAGGAACTGTCGCACTTGGCTTGGCAATCCGTCATACTAAAAAACCTCCTACGCGTGTTTAGCGTAAGAGGTTAACGGAATCATTTAGGTATATCAGAATCATCTAGATCAATTTCGTGTAAAATCGTATAGCTTTCGATCCACATATCGGACTGTAAACGTTGATACAGCGCGATATATTTTTAGTGGCGGAAAGAGTGGGAGTCGAACCCACGCACGCCTTGCGACGCCTAACTGATTTCGAGTCAGCCCCCTTAGACCACTTGGGTACCTTTCCGCAGCAAAGATTATTATATCATCATTGTGCCCATGATGCAAGCTCATTGTTTCCCAAAATCACTCAGTTACCCTTGGCTCAGTTTGTTTCCGAATTCTGCCCGTCAGCGTTGGCTTTTGAACGCAGCACCTTCTTCATATTCTTTTCGAACTTGGCACGCGGAATCAGAACACTGTGCTGGCAACCGACACATTTGATCCGAATATCCATACCCATGCGGATAATTTCCATTTCATTCGTTCCGCAGGGATGGGGCTTCTTCATCTGCACAATATCCCCCAGCTCAAACGACTTACGCTCCACCCTTCTCTCCCCCTTTTCTTTCCTGCTCGTCTTCCTTCTCGAGGGCTACCGCCGTCTCCAGGGCGCTCTGACGATGTTCCTCATCCTCTAGTGCCTTCTTGATGTTATTCTGAATATCACGTTCTACCGCAGCCCCTGTATTCGGCATACACTCCGCCACAACACGCACAATATACTCTGATGTAGTCATGGACTGAACCCCCAGAACATCCGGTATATTCAGCACCTGCACATTGGACTCTTCAATTCCATGGATCGCTTGTTTTACCAAACCAACAGCTTCCTCCAGAGTACGTTCTACCTTCATCGGTACATCTACAACCGCCAACGAGTTGGACATGGAAAAGTTCGTAACCGCCGTAATGGAGCCGTTAGGTAAAATGTAAGCCTCTCCTTTCCAACTCACCAGCCTGGTTGTACGCAGCCCAATCACTTCTACCGTACCTTTGAAGGTTCCTGTCTGAATAACGTCTCCTACGGCAAACTGATCCTCGAAAATGATAAAGAACCCGGTAATCACATCCTTAACCAAGCTCTGCGCCCCAAAACCAACGGCCAATCCAAGCACTCCGGCTCCAGCAATCAGAGGTCCGAGATTAATACCCATTTGAGACAATACCAGCATAATCAGAATGAAATTAAATACGATATTGGTTACATTTTTCAGCAGTTCTCCGACGGTTGTTAGCCGCCTGGTATTCAATCGAAATCTGCCGTTCTCTCCCTTTTGCTGCATCGACTTATCTATAATTTTATTAATAACCCGAATAAAGATACGTGTGATGATGAAAATAATAGCGATCTTCAAAATCACAAACAACAAGGTCGACCACATCGCACTATCTGTAAACCATCCCCATATAACATCCTTCCAGTGTATCGCATCCTTCACAACAGCAGACGTCTCTGTATTGTTCTCCAACCAACGCATTAAGGTCATTCTGTTGCTCCTCCTTACACAAGGACCCACTTTTCTGGTTTCCCAAATTCTATTTTCTACTACATAAGCCCATCTAATGGCTTCATTCATTTTGCTATGAATAATCTACTTCACCGAGTATAAAACCCCAAACTTATCCATATACTAGCTACTATCTTGAGAATAGATGTTACCCGCAGGCTAATAGCTGTTCTCTAAGGCAATTATACTGCCGGTGTTCATCTCTGATCAATGCTATGCCAACAGCATAACTGCCTATATAAACGAGCGCAACCTGCACACTCCATTACAGAGCGAAAGGAAGATTCCATGACTCATCCACCTGACTTCATTCCGGGGCAAGAACCCCTTAGCTTAAAAATATCACACACCGACCCCGGGATCCAATCAGCCATCATCCATCGTTTGCTGTTCCATTTGCACCAGGCGCCCAGTCTGCAAAATATCGTTATTATTTGCATCGGCACCGACCGTTCTACTGGAGATTGTCTCGGCCCGCTCGTAGGTACTCATTTGTCTCGCTATAAAAGCCCGCTCTTTCACCTTTACGGAACATTGGAGGAGCCTGTACATGCTATGAATCTGCAAACAACACTGGACGGTATACACACCCGGTACGACCAGCCCTATATTATCGGCATAGACGCATGTCTTGGACAAACCTCCAGCGTTGGATGCATTCAGGTTGCGGACGGGCCTTTGAAGCCTGGAGCGGGGGTAAATAAAGAATTACCGCCGGTCGGCGATATCCATTTGACAGGAATCGTTAACGTCGGCGGCTTTATGGAATACTTTGTGTTGCAAAATACAAGACTAAATCTGGTCATGAAATTATCAGATATCATTGCTGGCAGCTTATACTCCGCGATTAAGGAGTGGCATTACCGTTCCGTCCTGCTTGCTGCGCAAGAGTAACAGCTTCTTTCTCTTCAGGGGATAAGGAATAAGATGACTGCCCCGCTTCCAGGGGCTTGGCATACACATAAGAGCCATCCCGGTTATAAATACCGGTTAATACGATACCATCCTGATTGCCATCTACAATAGCTATGGAGAAGCTTAGATCGCTCCCTCGCTCGTCAAAGGCATTATAACGTTTGATCCCTACATGTCCCTTCAGGCCAGTCAGTTTACTGTGTAGAGATTCCATACTTGCACGATGGACTTCCTGCTCATCCTCAATCGTATCCATTTGTACCTTCAAATCAATCAACAGCGTTTCCAAATTCTCGACACCGCTGCCTGCCATCATGGTTTCATACTTTCGCCGCATCTTCTTCAACTTTGCACCCTGCACAATGATAACGATCAACAGGATGAGCAAAATGAGCACAATTCCTGCAACGATTCCGGCAAGCTGTTCCATGATTAGTCCATTCAATTCAGCCATATGCTTGCTTCTACTCCTCTACCTCCAAAATCATGTCACTGCATACCTCTTATTTTAAACGTTTGAGAACAGCGAAACAAATAACAGAAGACTATTAGATTATCCATCCAGACCATTCTGATTCTTTCACTTCCAGACAAAGCAAAGACATATCTCATTTCCCGCTTCGATCAAGGAGACATGTCCTATTTCATGCAGACTACTGCAATAGTTCCAGTAATCTTTCCAAATCCTGCTGGCTGTAATAATTCAATTCGATTTTACCTTTATCCTTGTTATGCTTGATTTTCACAGTTGTTTTAAAACGTTCACGCAAGGACTCTTCCATATGATCAATAAAAGGGTCCTTTTTTCTCATCTTGGGCTTGGCCTTCGCTTCACCAGGCTTATGATCTAATTGCTGTACGGCTTCTTCCAGCTCCCGAACACTCCACTGCTGCTCAATGCATTGTGTCGCCAGTTGCTTCACCATGTCCGGATCTTTGAGCCCAACAATCGCTCTGGCATGTCCCATAGATAGTGTTCCACGTGAAACATGATCCTTAACTTCCTCCGGCAATGCAAGCAAACGAAGGAAATTCGCAATATGAGAGCGCGATTTGCCCACTTTCAAGGACAATTCCTCTTGAGTTAACGAGAACTGATCCATTAATCCCTGATAAGCTACTGCTATTTCCATAGCATTCAGATTTTCACGCTGCAAATTCTCAATCAGGGCAATCTCCATTACCTGCTGATCGGTAAAATTGCGAACAACCACAGGTATCGACGAATTCCCACAATATTGGGAAGCCCGAAACCTTCTTTCACCTGCAATAATTTCATAGCCTCTTAATACACTACGTGCAATAATAGGTTGGATAACACCGTGCTGGCGAATAGATTCTGCCAGTTCTTTAATCGATTCCTCATCAAACGTTTTTCGAGGCTGGTACGGATTTGCACGCAACTGGCTAAGCGGAATGTCAACAACCTTGTCCTCATCATTGACCGTAAGGGAGGGAATGAGTGCATCCAGCCCTTTTCCCAACCGTTTACTCATAAGATGCCACTTCCTTTGCCAACTCAATATATACCTCTGCCCCACGGGAGCGGGGATCATACGTAATAATGGATTGACCATGTGATGGTGCTTCACTGAGCCTCACATTGCGTGGAATAATCGTCTGATAAACCTTACTTTGAAAATACTTTTTCACTTCTTCAATCACTTGAATACCCAAATTCGTGCGAGCGTCAAACATCGTCAGCAGCACGCCTTCAATTTGCAGTGAAGTATTCAAATGCTTTTGCACCAATCGTACAGTATTCAATAGCTGACTTAATCCTTCCAATGCGTAATATTCACACTGAATGGGGATAATGACCGAATCAGAGGCCGTTAAAGAATTAAGTGTCAAAATCCCCAACGATGGAGGGCAATCAATCAATATATAATCGTACTTATGCTTGACGAGCTGGAGCGATCTTTTTAATCGGAGTTCACGAGAAATGGTCGGCACCAGCTCGATTTCCGCTCCTGCCAGTTGAATGGTGGCCGGAATAATATCCAAACCCTCAATCTGTGTACTGACAATCGCTTCGCTAGGATCAACCTCATTAATGAGTACATCATAAATGCAATTTGCCACATCCGCCTTATTGATACCCACACCGCTGGTTGTATTACCTTGCGGGTCGATATCCACGAGCAATACCCTTTTGCCGAGGGAAGCAAGTCCGGCGCCCAAATTCACGGAAGTAGTTGTTTTGCCCACTCCGCCCTTTTGATTGGCTACGGCTATTATTTTTGACACTTCATTCACCTCATAATTTAATCGGAATCCTGCTATATTCCTTTATTGCAAAATCCTTTATTAAGACGATTCTCCATCATTAGCTTACGGATAACGGCAATTTTTAGAATAGAATACGAGTATGCTGCGGTTTTAATTGGCGTTAGACAGAAAAAGCGGCAATTGCTGCCGCCTGTACGCTTCATCCCTTACTTACGTTTGGGAATTTGAATGACAATCTCATAGTGATCCTCATGATCGGATTCCTTGGTCTTGATATCCAAGCCTGAGCCAGACACCATATCAATGGATTGACGAATCGTATTCAGCGCAAGCCGAACATCCTTGGTAAAGGAAACCCGCTTGGATTTCTTCATCGTGGACACCTGTTTATAAAAGGCGACTCTCGCCTCTGTCTGCTTCACATTGAGTTCCTTGGCGATGACTTCATCCAAAACCTTATACTGTAGCTCTTCAGTCTCTAATGACAATAACGCACGGGCATGACGCTCGGACACTTTCCGTTCCATTAGAGCACCTTTCACTCTCTCTGGCAGGTGAAGCAGCCGTATCTTATTAGCAATAGTAGATTGGCTTTTGCCAAGTCGCTGAGCGAGACTTTCCTGGGTGAGCTGATGCAGATCAATCAGCTTCTGATAAGCTACAGCCTCTTCAATCGCTGTTAGCCCTTCCCGTTGAAGATTTTCAATCAACGCGATGGATGCAGCTTGCGAATCATTAAAATCACGAACAATGGCTGGAATGGTATTCATCCCCAGCTTGGTGACAGCCCTCCATCGACGTTCTCCTGCTATAATTTCGTATTGTCCATTACGGAAACGAACGACAATCGGCTGAATTACACCATGCGTCTTTATGGTCTGGCATAGCTCATCAATCTTCTCGTCGTCAAATATGGTGCGGGGCTGATAAGGACTACTGACAATATCCCGAACTGGGATTTGCTTTATTTCGTCCCCAGTGGATCGCTCCGTCAAACCAAATAGCTTGGAAAATTGTTCTTTCATTCCGTATAATACCACCTAATTTCATAATAGCACCCCATACTAACAGCGCTTCGTGAAAAACAGTTCCTTACGCGGATCGTAGACCCTTTTATATGAGACAGCGCCGTATTCGGGTACACTCCACGCATTCTCCCTGGCATTGTTGTCCCGCTTTCCCCTTATGTATATCGGAATCGAACGGTACGGGAAGCAGTCAACCTACATTAAAACGATTATCTCTATTCTATCACTTTTCCAGCCATAATCCTATCGTCTCTACCAGCTTTTCGGAAGATCAGAGAATAAATTGTGCGCCCGATCAAATGCTCATTTATCCATATTCCTCTACGTTGTAAGTAAAGACCTTCTCTATCTATGCGTTATTTATGTAAGAGCATCGCAAGCCATAAAAAAAGTGAATGTTTCACGTGAAACATTCACTTTTTTTTCAATTGACTACACTAACGGTGTTTTTAAAGGTGTACCCGGTTTACGCGGATATTTTCGTGGTGTAGCTGCTCTTTTTTCGATAATAATCATATGTCTAGCTGCATCCTCTACAGGTAACTGAAAAGCCTGAATATGCTTAATCTTCCCCTTAAGCTCTTTCAAACTGTAGGAAGCTTCCTTGATTTCCTCCGTCGGGTCACTGCCCTTCATCGCAGCGAAGTAACCCCTTTCACGGACAAAAGGCAAACAAAATTCATTCAGCACCGCAAGACGAGCAACGGCTCTCGCTGTGACCAGATCGTAGCTGTCCCGATATCCCGTTTTACGACCCAATTCCTCTGCCCTGCTATGGACCAGCTCCACGTTTTCCAATCCCAGCTGTTCTACCACATGCGCCAAAAATTGTATGCGTTTGTTCAACGAATCCACAATGGTCAACCGAATCTGCGGAAAGCATATCTTCAAAGGAATACCAGGGAACCCCGCTCCCGATCCGATATCCGCCAAGCTTTCCACATCATTTAACGGAACATAAAAGGCCAGCGAAAGAGAATCGTAAAAATGCTTGGTGTATACCGCATCACGCTCTGTAATGCCCGTCAGGTTCATCTTTTCATTCCACTCAACCAGCACACGGTAATACGTTTCGAACTGCTCTAGCTGACTGTCATTAATCACAATGCTATGCTCTGCCAGTCGTTGCTTAAATTGCTGTTGTATCGCGTCCATTATAATCCCCTCGCTGCCGTTACGCGGTTATAATGCTCCAGATAAACGAGCAAAATGGAGATGTCCGCAGGAGTCACGCCCGAAATACGAGATGCCTGACCAATCGACATCGGACGAATTTTCGTAAGCTTCTGCTTCGCTTCAATCGCCAAACCCTGAACCTCATCGTATACGATATCCTCTGGAAGCTTCTTCTTCTCCATCTTTTGCAGACGTTCTACATGCATCAGTTGTTTCTCAATGTAGCCCGCATACTTAATCTGGATTTCCACCTGCTCCTGTTCTTCCTCAGTCAGAGCTACAGGTGAAGGTGAAATTTGTGCCACTTGCGCATAACTGATCTCTGGTCGACGCAGCACGGTTAACAAATTACTGCCATCCTGTATCGGTGCAGATCCACCTTGCTCCAGCATCTCATTTACATCAACCGGACGCACTTTTGCCAAGCGCAAACGCCCAATCTCTTGCTCTACCTTTTGCTTCTTATCCAAAAAGCGCTCATATCGTTCATTCGTAATCAGTCCGATATCATGCCCGATTGGAGTCAACCGCAAATCTGCATTATCATGACGCAGCAACAGACGGTATTCCGCACGGGACGTTAGCAAGCGGTAAGGCTCATTCGTCCCCTTGGTCACCAGATCGTCGATCAGAACCCCGATATAGCCTTGGGAGCGATCCAGCACGACAGGTTCTTTGCCCTGCACCTTACGAGCCGCGTTAATGCCTGCCATAATCCCTTGGCCCGCAGCTTCTTCATAACCGGAAGTCCCGTTAATTTGACCCGCCGTGAACAGGCCGGGTACTTTTTTTGTTTCCAACGTAGGCCATAATTGTGTAGGCACCATGGCATCATACTCAATCGCATAGCCGTTACGCATCATTTCTACCTTTTCCATCCCCGGAATCGATCGCAGCACAGCTAATTGCACATCCTCAGGCAAGCTGGTCGACAAGCCTTGAACATAGTATTCAGATGTGTTTTTACCCTCAGGCTCCAAAAAGATTTGGTGCTTCGGCTTATCACTAAAACGTACCACCTTATCTTCAATAGATGGGCAATAGCGCGGTCCTGTTCCTTCAATCAGACCAGAAAACATCGGCGCACGATGCAAATTATCATTAATAATCTGGTGGGTTTCCACTGAAGTATATGTCAGCCAGCAAGGAAGCTGCTCATTATCCGAAGATTTCGTTTCATACGAGAAAAACTTCGGTTGATCGTCTCCCGGCTGAATTTCGGTCTTGCTAAAATCAATCGTGTCCTTATGCACGCGCGGCGGTGTACCCGTTTTGAAGCGGACCAGATCAAAGCCCAGCTCGCGCAAATGCTCAGACAGTCTCAACGAAGGCTGTTGATTGTTCGGGCCACTCTCATACATCAGCTCACCCATAATGATTTTGCCACGCAAATAAGTGCCTGTAGTCAATACAACTGCTTTGCTTCGGTACTCTGTGCCCGTCTTCGTGATGACGCCCACGCAATGACCGTCTTCAATAATCAGCTCTTCCACCATTCCCTGGCGCAAGGTCAGATTCGGCTCCTTTTCCATCGTTTCCTTCATCGCATGCTGATAAGAGAACTTGTCAGCCTGCGCGCGCAATGCATGAACCGCAGGTCCTTTACCTGTATTCAGCATCCGCATTTGGATAAACGTCTTGTCGATGTTCCGGCCCATTTCGCCGCCCAGAGCATCAATTTCACGCACCACATGCCCCTTAGCAGGACCGCCAATAGACGGGTTGCAGGGCATGAACGCGACCATATCCAGGTTAATCGTAATCATCAACGTACGACAGCCCATCCGGGCTGCTGCCAAGGCGGATTCCACACCCGCATGGCCCGCGCCTACGACAATTACGTCATAGTCGCCTCCTTGATATCCCATACCTCACTTACCTCCTTATGCACTTCGGTCTTCGTACCGAATATACTCTTGTATATCTATAACGATAGCAGGGCTTATAACAGCCATACTCGAATGTCCTATTTACCCAAACAGAATTGTGAAAATATTTGATCAATTAACGCATCATGCGCCGTATCGCCCACAATCTCACCCAAATGCTCCCACGCCAGCCGTACATCAATCTGAATCATGTCAATCGGAACGAATTGATCAGCAGCTTCATAAGCATCCACTAACGATTGGCGAGCCTTCTTCAACAAAGCAATATGCCGTACATTGCTGACATATGTCATGTCGGCTGATTCCAGCTTACCACTAAAGAACAACTGTGATATGGCCTGCTCCAGCCGATCTGCTCCCTCATTTTCCTTTACAGACATCGGTACGATAAGCTCTTCGGGAACATAACGCAGCAGCAAATCCCGGTCTACTTGGGCCGATAAGTCCATTTTATTCATAATGACAATCGCTTGTCTACCACGGATTTGTTCCATTAATGCCATTTCATCCTCATGCAGCGGTTCGTTGGCGTTAATCACGATGAGCAGCAGATCCGCTTCACTGACCGCTGTTCTCGAACGCTCTACCCCGATCCGTTCCACTACATCCATCGTTTCCCGAATGCCAGCCGTATCCAACAGCTTCAGAGGAATGCTGTTAATCGTCACATATTCCTCAATAACGTCACGGGTCGTGCCCGGAATATCGGTCACAATCGCCCGTTCGCCCTGAGCCAGTGTATTCAGCAGCGAGGATTTCCCCACATTCGGTCTTCCGACAATCGCGGTGGTCAGGCCCTCACGTAAAATTTTCCCCTGCTCCGCTGTATGCAGCAGCCGATCAATTTCCGCCATGACCTGACTGCTCTTATCCTTGATCAACTCAGACGTAAAAGATTCCACATCATGCTCAGGATAATCAATGTTCACTTCAATATGAGCCAGTGTCTCCACCAGAACATGCCGCAAACGGCGGATATTCTGTGACAGTTGTCCATCTACTTGCTTCAAAGCTACCGAAAAAGCTTTATCCGACTTCGAGCGAATCAGGTCAATAACACCCTCCGCCTGGCTCAGATCAATACGACCGTTCAGAAAAGCACGCTTCGTGAATTCGCCCGGCTCCGCCAAACGTATATTTTGCAGCAGTAATAAATCCATCACCCGTTTGACGGCTACAACTCCGCCATGGGTACTGATTTCTACGACATCTTCTGTTGTAAAAGAGCGCGGCGCCCGCATAACCGTAACTAGAACTTCCTCCACCTTTTCATGACTTTGAGGATCTATAATATGTCCATAGTGTACCGTGTGAGATGGAGCCTTGCTTAGAGGCGTTTTGCTCCGGAACAAAGCTTCCACTTCCGTGACGGCTTCCGGGCCGCTGACTCGTACAACCGCAATGCCCCCTTCGCCAACAGCTGTTGCAATGGCAGCTATGGTATCGCTCAACATATGATTTCTACCTCCTATCAAGTAGAAACGGCATTGCCGTCCTGTAATCAAGGACGGCAACCGTTTCAGCAAGAAATATAAAAAGCAATGGCTTCTGCACCTTGCAGAGAGCCATTGCGTCGGATTATTTTTTTGCAATGACGACGCGCCGATTCGGCTCGTCTCCTTTGCTGTATGTTCTAACCAGCGCATGCTGTTGAAGCTTGGCGTGAATCAACTTTCGCTCCTGTGACGGCATTGGCTCCAGCACTACTTCCTTACCGTAACGAATAGCCTGGTTTGCCAGCCGATCTGCCAAATCCTCCAATGTTTTTTGCCGACGTGCGCGAAATTGCTCCGCATCCAGCACAATCCGGATGAATTTGTCAGAATGACGGTTGGCAACGATATTCGTCAGGTACTGCAACGCATCCAGCGTCTGTCCCCTGCGGCCGATCAGCATGCCGAGCGACGGACCGGATATATCCAGTATGCTTTCATCCTTGCGGTGACGGACATCCACTTCCACATCCAATCCCATTCCCGCTGCTGTTTCGTGAATAAAACGTACAGCTTCTTCATAGGGATCTGCGTGGCCCATGGAGGCTTCCTCGCTCGTGCGCACTTCCTTCGTAGCAGGTTCAGCTTCCGGAACAACAGCCTGTCCCACAGTAGACGCTTGAGCCGATACATGATGTTCAGCCGCGTGCGTGGTTTTGAAAGACGGATCAGACAGCAGCGTAAGCTCTACCTTCGCCTTCTTGGCCCCGAGCCACCCCAGGAATCCTTTTGACGGCTGCTCCAACACGTTTACGGTTACCCGTTTACGGCTTACTCCCAACTGGGAGAGTCCTTGTTTTACAGCATCTTCAACGGTTTTTCCTGAAGTCACGACTTTGGTCATCTCGACTTTTTAGCCCCCTTCGAGTTTCTGCCACCTTTTCTCTTGTTATTGCTATTGGAGGAACCTGTTTTTGTAAGACTGGCTGTTTTCACATTGGCCAGTGTAGCTTCCTTATCATTATTCCGATAAAGGAAATAGTTTTGAACAATGGTATAAATATTACTAAAGAACCAGTATAACGGCAAAGCGGATGGGAAGTTATACGACATGAACAGAATCAGCACCGGATAGACGTACAGCAAAAATTGCATCGGTCCCTGCTGCGGAGTCGGATTCATTTTCATCATCATCCAGGTTTGGATGAATGTTGTGATTGCTGCCAGAATTGGCAGTATAAAGAAGTGGTCCGGTTTACCTAACTGGAGCCACAAGAAATCATGATCCCGCAATGCCGAGTTATAGTAAATGGCATTATAGAGCGCGATGAAAATCGGCATCTGAACGACCAAAGGAAGACAGCCCGCCATCGGGTTGACCTTGTTTTCCTGGAACAGCCTCATCGTCTCTTGCTGGACTTTCTCAGGCGTATCCTTGTATTTTGCTTGAATTTCTTTTAATTGCGGCTGAATGGCCTGCATAGCTTTAGAACTGCGTACTTGCTTGAGTGTAAGCGGCAAAATAATGGTTCGCACGATAATCACCAGAATCAATACGGCCAGGCCATACTCTCCTGAGAACCATTGGGCAAATGTATCCAGCGCATACGAAAACCAGTAAACGACATATCTTTGCCACCAAGATCCATTGGCCAAGTCTGCCGTCGTGTAAGAATTGTGGGCCGCCTGGGCACATCCCGACAGCACAGCAACAAGTGCCAATAAGGCAATCAGGAGGAACCACTTCCCCCGTTGAGTCTTCAAACGCGACACTTCATAACCCCTTTCTTAACCAATCCATTCCAACGTAAATCATACCATATCCTGTAGGACAAAGATACTGACTATCGACGTGAGGACTTGAGCAGCGAGGCTTTGCGCAGAACGTGCAGCACGCTTTTCTCCAGCTCCTGATACGACATTGTAACCGCTCCCTTGCGGACGATAAAAATCAGGTCAATTTGCTCCACCAATTCATGCTCATGATGGCGCACAATTTCCTTGACGATTCTGCGCATCCGGTTACGGACAACTGCGTTGCCGATCTTCTTGCTGGCCGAAATCCCGACTCGGAACTGCTCTACCTCTCTGCGGCGGAACCAGTACACCACAAACTGATGGTTGGCAAAAGATTTGCCATGGCGGTATACGCGCCCAAAGTCCGCCCGGTTTCGTAGACGCAATTTTTTTTGCACGGCGCTTCTCCTTGCTCATCTCTTTTACACATGCCGGCAAGCTATTCCTTACCTCTTATATAGTAAGAAGTATGGACAACATTCCGCCATGGTAATCTCGCTTATTTTACATTCATTTTCAAAAGCTTCATCTAATATAGAGCAGGATACGGGGCCTCCGCCTCTTTTTCCACTGCATTTCTACAGACGCAGGGAAAGCGACCCGGTCCATGAATACCTCCATTATGAAAAAAAGACCACCGTAGTGGTCTTTATGCACGCATTACGCACTCAATACTTTTCTGCCTTTTTGGCGACGAGCTGCCAAAACTTTACGGCCATTCTTTGTGCTCATTCTTTTACGGAAGCCGTGAACTTTTTTACGTTTGCTGACATTCGGTCTGAAAGTCGGTCTCATTGTACTGCACCTCCTTACAAGGAATACGTTTTATATGGAATATACCTAACATAGCAATCTCCACAAAAAACACCTTTGTACATTTAACCATAAATAGCGACCAAAGTCAATGTACAGCTTAATCCCCTCCCCCAAAATCGCGCAATCCTCTCCCTCTTTTTTTATCGTGAATTTCTTCGACCTTCCTTCTTCAATATCAACTTGTCCATATTTTGCATTCCTTCAACCACTCCTATTCCTTACTGTCTGCTCTTCCATCCTACTCATTTACACCGCCTCTATTTTGTGATCGCCCTATTTACAAGCATCATAATCCAGTTCATTAAAAATATTGTCGGAAACGTTACCGGAAATTTTCAACAGAAAAAGCAGCCTCTGTGACCAAAAGGTAACGGCTGTTATGCACAGATTCACAAAAAGAGCTGATTTATGATCTAAATGGTCATAACCTGTGCATAACATTTTGAGACGAAAAAGAGTTATTGTCGAAAAATGAACAAATTATAAACAATATCTTGTGTTGTGAATAAAAATTGTACACAACAGATTGAATTTGTGGATAAATAAACACGAGACATTGAAATACAAGGCTTCTTTTGCTATGATGATATTACTTTTGAATGTGAATATGTTGTTTCACCCTCCATATTATCAACACCCTGTGGATAAAGTTGTGAACAAGTTCGTTTTATCCATCTTTTTGTTTTTGTGCGGATTCGGGATTCTGGGGATATATTCTACATTTTTCATTTGATTTCGACATACTGCAGTCCCGTTTTGGCCTGCGGGATCAAGAGAACGGATCGTGCCGCACATTCCCTCCTGAGAAATATCGCCTCTCTTCTGCCAATCAGCAGCGGATTTTTCCATTAGCTATTTTCAGGACCATTTTGTGCTGCGTTCTCTCACCAACTGCCGCATGATTTAGGCGGCGGTATGTCTTTTTATGGCCTTCAACAACATTTTTGGGATTTTAGGCGTTTTGCCGAAGCGCCGGGAGCAGCTTTCTGCTGCTTAAACGGCAAAATGTCAGGATTTAAAAGGAGTGACGTCTGTGGACAGCCATACCTCTGAACTATGGCAGCAAATTCTATCCATCATACAAACCAAGCTGAGTAAACCGAGTTACGACACTTGGTTTAAGGCTACCAAAGCAGCGAAACTGAATGACCACTCCATTGTGATTTCCGCACCGACAACTTTTGCCGTGGAATGGCTTGAAAGCCGCTATACCAAGCTAGTCGGGGCAACGGTTTATGAAATTTTAGGCAAACAGCTGGAGGTCAAGTTTGTCATTGAAGAGAACAAGCCAGCTGAGTTCGACCTTCAGCAACAACCTCAGCAGCAACCGGTCGTACATGAAGAAGCCGTATCCCATATGCTAAATCCCAAATATACATTCGATACGTTCGTCATCGGATCTGGGAACCGTTTTGCCCATGCAGCATCGCTGGCCGTCGCCGAGGCGCCGGCCAAAGCTTACAACCCACTGTTTCTGTATGGCGGCGTAGGTCTGGGCAAAACGCATCTGATGCACGCCATCGGGCATTATATTTTGGAACACAACCCAGCCAGCAAGGTTGTGTATTTGTCGTCGGAGAAGTTTACCAACGAATTTATTAATGCTATTCGGGACAACCGCGGGGAAAGTTTCCGGAACAAATATCGTAATATTGATATTTTGCTCATTGATGATATTCAGTTTATTGCAGGCAAGGAGTCGACGCAGGAGGAGTTTTTTCACACGTTCAATGCGCTTCATGAGGAACGCAAACAAATTATTATCTCAAGTGATCGTCCGCCTAAAGAGATCCCAACGCTGGAGGAACGGCTGCGTTCCCGCTTTGAATGGGGATTGATTACGGATATTCAGCCGCCGGATCTGGAAACGCGGATTGCAATTCTCCGGAAAAAGGCGAGAGCGGAAAACCTGGATATTCCCAATGAAGCCATGATGTATATCGCCAACCAGATTGATACGAACATCCGTGAGCTGGAAGGGGCGCTGATTCGCGTTGTTGCCTATTCCTCGCTGACCAATCAGGATGTGACAAGTCATCTCGCAGCCGAGGCGTTAAAGGACATTATTCCTTCCAGTCGTCCCAAAATGATTACCATTCAGGATATACAGCATCAAGTCGGGGAATTTTACAATCTGCGCATGGAGGATTTCAAAGCACGCAAGCGGACGAAGGCTGTGGCTTTTCCACGACAGATCGCTATGTACCTGTCCCGCGAGCTAACCGACTATTCTTTACCGAAAATCGGAGAAGCCTTCGGTGGACGCGACCATACAACCGTCATTCATGCGCACGAAAAAATCTCTAAATCCATTCAAGTGGATCAGGAGCTGTTCAAAGTTATCAACAGCCTAATAGAAAAAATCAAAAATCCAACCTGAACAAGTTCAGAGCCTATACACAACTTATACACATGTGGATAGGCTTGATTTTATTAGGCTTACACCGACTTATCCACATATTCAGTGCCCCTATTACTATTACTAATAGATTTTAAAGATATACATCACCTAAATAAGGCCCGCGTCAACGCGTGCTTGAAGGATTAAAACCCGTAGGAGGAACTTATGAAGATCAGCATTTTGAAAAACGTATTGAACGAGGCTATACAACATGTATCCAAGGCCATATCGAGTCGGACCACGATTCCGATTTTGAGCGGTATTAAGCTGGATGTGAATCATCAGGGAGTAACGCTGACTGCCAGCGATACCGACATATCCATTCAATCCTTCATTCCGATGGAGGATGGTGACCAAACCGTCGTTCAGGTCGAACAACCGGGAAGTGTTGTACTGCCAGCCAAGTTCTTTGTCGAAATTATCAAGAAGCTGCCGTCTCAGGAGATCCGCATGGAGGTAAAAGACCATTTCCAAACCTTCATCTCATCCGGTGCAACCGAAATTCAGATTGTGGGTCTGGACCCTGAGGAATTCCCGGTGCTTCCAAGCATTGAAGAAAATCAGGTCATCTCTGTACCAGGAGATTTGCTCAAAAACATGATCAAACAGACCGTTTTCTCTATTTCCACCCACGAAACGACACCTATTTTGACAGGGGTATTGTGGAATTTGGCTGAGGGAGAATTGAAATTTGTAGCAACGGACCGCCACCGCCTCGCCACCCGCAGCGCCCGTTTGGAAACGTCCGAAGGCTTACGCTTCAGCAATGTCGTCATTGCAGGTAAAACGTTGAACGAGCTGAGCAAAATTATTCCGGATCAAAATATGCTTGTAGATATCGTCGTAGCAGACAACCAGGTATTATTCAAAATTGACCGGGTTCTGTTTTATTCCCGCATTTTGGACGGAACCTATCCGGATACTTCTAGAATTATTCCAACCTCCTACAAAACAGAACTGATTGTGGATACAAAAAGTTTGAGCGAATCCATCGATCGTGCTTATTTGCTGTCCCGTGAGGAAAAAACGAATATTGTAAAAATGCAATCGCTGGAAAACGGTGGCTTGGAGATTTCCTCCAGCTCCTCTGAGCTAGGTAAAGTGCGTGAGGAAGTCACAGTCTCCAAATTTGAGGGAGAGTCACTCAAAATCTCGTTCAACTCGAAATATATGCTTGATGTGCTGAAGGTGATTGACAGCGAGCAACTGACGATTGCTTTTACTGGCATTATGAGCCCGATCATTTTAAAACCAGCGGACTCCAGCAATGCGCTGTACATCATCCTGCCATATCGCACCACCAACTAAAGTCTAGCGTCACCTAACCGAGAACAAGCGAAAGGATGAACAAGCCTTGAAACGGATATCTATACAGACCGAATACATCAAGCTCGATCAGTTTTTAAAATTAGCCGATTGTGTTTCTACAGGGGGAATGGCCAAAGCTCTGTTGCAGGAGGGGCAAGTTCGTGTCAACGGTGAGCCGGAAGAACGACGCGGAAGAAAACTGTACCCGGGCGATACCGTAGAAGTAGAGGACAACGGAAGTTTCGAGATCACGGCAGGAGTATGATCGCCTGGTCGGCAAGGACTCCTTTTAGGTGCGGAGTAACAAGGGGGACCCTATGTGTTTGTGAACAATATTGTTTTGCAGCAATACCGGAACTATGAACAGCTGGAGCTGAATGAATTTGGGCCCGTTAATTTGCTGATCGGACAAAATGCGCAGGGCAAAACGAACTTGGTAGAGGCGATTTTTGTCCTGGCTTTGACCAAAAGCCACCGGACGTCTCGCGACAAGGAGTTAATCTCTTTCGGGGCTACCTCCACTCATCTGGCTGCGGATGTGGATAAAAAATACGGGAAAATCAGGCTGGATCTGTCGTTATCCACACAAGGGAAAAAAGCGAAGATCAACGGACTGGAGCAGCGAAAGCTGAGCGATTTTATTGGTTCGCTGAATGTCGTTATGTTTGCACCTGAGGATTTGGAAATCGTCAAGGGAACACCGGGGGTACGCCGTCGGTTTCTTGACATGGAAATTGGACAGGTTGCTCCGGGATATCTGTACCATTTGCAGCAATACCAGAAAGTGTTAGTCCAGCGTAACAACCTGCTCAAGCAAGCTTGGGGCAAAGATATGGCTTCCGTACAGCTCATGCTGGAGGTATGGAATGAGCAACTTGTTGAGCATGGTGTTAAAATTGTTAAAAAGCGGAAACAATTTATAACAAAGCTACAAAAGTGGGCTCAGGCCGTTCATGAAGGGATCGCGGGAGGGACTGAAGAGTTAAAATTAACCTATGTCCCCTCCTTCAGCGAGCCGGAGGAAGAAGATGAAGCTGTCTTATTGGAGCGATTTATGATAAAGTTATCCCAAATGAGGGAACAGGAAATCCGCCGTGGTATGACTTTGGCGGGGCCCCATCGTGATGATTTGGCCTTTGCCATTAACGGCAGGGAAGTGCATACGTATGGCTCTCAGGGGCAGCAGCGGACGACTGCCCTGTCCTTGAAGCTGGCTGAAATTGAATTAATCCATGAGGAAATTGGCGAATATCCTGTCCTGCTGCTGGATGATGTTCTATCCGAACTGGATCCCTACCGTCAGACCCAACTGATCGAGACCTTCCAGAGCAAGGTACAGACCTTTATTACGGCAACCGGTATTGAGACCTTGAATGCAGAACGGCTCAAGGATGCCAGTATTTATCACGTCCACGACGGGCATGTGGAACACTAAGGAGTGAGTGACCGCTATGTATATTCATCTGGGTGGAGAAAAAATCATCCGCTCGTCAGAGCTTGTGGCTATTTTCGATATCTCGATTGAAAAATCCTCTAAAATCTCCAAGCAGTACGTGAACCACGCCCAACAGCAAAAGCATGTCGAGATGATTGGTGAAGAGGAAGCCAAGTCCATCGTCGTGACTCAAAATACGGTGTATTATTCCTCCATCTCCTCAACAACTCTCAAAAAACGGGCAAACCAGTTTGTTGCGAATGCTTAACCATAGAATCTATAGAAGTAGGTGAAAGGTATGTCTATGAATCAACCGTCTTATGATGCGGGTGAGATTCAGGTCCTGGAGGGCCTGGAGGCGGTTCGGAAACGTCCCGGGATGTACATCGGCTCCACCAGTGCCAAAGGGCTCCATCATCTGGTCTGGGAAGTTGTGGATAATAGCATTGACGAGGCGCTGGCAGGCTATTGTAACAGCATTCAAGTTGTCGTTCACGAAGATAACAGCGTCACCGTTACAGATAACGGACGCGGTATTCCGGTAAGCGAACACGCCAAAATGAAAAAATCTGCGCTGGAAGTCGTTATGACTGTGCTTCACGCAGGTGGTAAATTCGGAGGCGGAGGGTACAAGGTATCGGGCGGTCTGCACGGTGTTGGTGTATCCGTAGTGAATGCCCTCTCCAGCAAAATGATCGTTCACGTCAAACGGGATGGACATATGTACGAGCAGGAATACCACCGCGGTGTTCCGCAGTATGATGTCAGAGTCATTGGCGACACGGACGAAACCGGTACCCAAACGACGTTCTACCCGGACGATCAAATTTTTACAGAAACGACCGTATATGACTATGATACGCTCCAAACGCGGATTCGTGAGTTGGCCTTCCTGAACAAAGGAATTGCAATTAGCTTGACCGATGAACGGACTGGCGCCAATGATACGTTCCACTACGAGGGCGGAATTAGTGAATACGTGCAATTTTTGAATCAGAAGAGAGAAGCGCTACATGAGCAGCCAATTTATGTCGAGGGCTCGCGTGATATGATTCAAGTCGAAGTCGCGCTGCAATATAACGACAGCTATACTGAAAATATTTATTCTTTCGCCAACAACATCAACACCCATGAAGGCGGTACACATGAATCTGGCTTCAAGAGCGCATTGACACGGATTATTAACGATTATGCGCGTAAAAATGGCTTTATCAAGGACAACACCGCCAACTTGACGGGTGACGATGTGCGTGAAGGACTAACAGCGATTATCTCGGTCAAAATCCCAGAACCACAGTTTGAAGGTCAGACCAAAACGAAGCTGGGTAACAGTGAGGTGCGCGGGATTGTCGAATCCCTGTTCGCAGAGAAACTTCAGGAATTTCTGGAGGAAAATCCGTCTGTCTCCCGTCGCGTTGTTGATAAATCATTACAAGCAGCCCGTGCTCGTGAGGCTGCACGTAAAGCGCGTGAGTTGACTCGCCGTAAAAGTGCGCTAGAAATCAGCTCCCTCCCAGGTAAGCTGGCAGACTGTTCTTCCAAGGATGCGTCGATTAGCGAACTGTACATCGTCGAAGGCGATTCAGCGGGCGGATCGGCCAAGCAAGGCCGTGATCGTCACTTTCAGGCTATTTTGCCGATTCGCGGTAAAATCCTGAACGTCGAGAAGGCACGTTTGGATCGTATTTTGTCCAGTGATGAAATTCGGTCAATGGTAACGGCTATGGGAACGGGGATTGGCGACGATTTCAATATTGCTAAAGCTCGTTATCACAAGGTCATTATCATGACCGATGCGGACGTCGACGGAGCCCATATTCGGACGCTGTTGTTGACATTTTTCTATCGGTACTTGCGTAAAATTATTGACGCCGGCTATATCTATATTGCCCAGCCGCCGCTGTTTAAGGTAGAGCGCAATAAGGTCGTGCGTTATGCAAACTCTGAAGCGGAACGTGATGCTATCATCAGCGAATTCGGAGAAAATGCGAAGTATAACGTACAGCGTTATAAAGGTTTGGGTGAAATGAACGCGACCCAGTTGTGGGAAACGACAATGGACCCTGAGAGCCGTACAATGCTTCAAGTTACCATCAGTGATGCAATGCTGGCTGATACGCTGTTCGATACCCTAATGGGCGATAATGTTGAACCGCGTCGCGACTTTATTCAGGAGCACGCCAAGTACGTGAAAAATCTTGATATTTAAATTTGCATTATTCCATCATGGGCAGCTGTATTAACTACTTGCATTGATGGATTTTGAAAGAATTTACCAAGGGGCGCTCAGATTGAGCGTCCCTTTTCTTGTCATTAACCCGTCGGGGGGAATTTGAGTATTTAATATCAAAGCTTTACGCTTTTTTCTTAGTGCGTGCAGGTTTACCCGTGGATGCTGTGTAACGGCCGTATCCTACAGCATATCTGAATATTTTATGATATAAGCTTTTGTTTGGAAGGGAAGAGAACACTTTAATTGCTGGTCTCGTATTCACCTCCAAAATCCACGGATAGATTTGCTGATCCAGACCTATGTCCAATCCAATTTCCCTCAAACGGGGATATCTTTTTTGCAGCTGCCAAGCCACTCGCTCGCCCATTTTTGATAATTTTTGCTCCAGTATTACCGCTTCTTTCACATCCAGATATGGAGCTACGAGTTCATTGAAAAAGCGCACTGTACCCCCGCTGTGGTGATTGGTGACGACTTTGTCAGGAGCAGCTACGCGTCCTATGATAAGCGTCGTCTCCCATTGCTTTCTCAAGTTCATCTGTGTTAGTACCCGTAGATCAAAGGGACACGCATCATGATGAAGAAGGGGAATTCCTCGTTGAATTAGATAAGGGCGCTTCCGTATACGGTGAGAAACTGTTTTATGCAGGTCTTCCAGATTTTCGAAGGTGTGGGTCTCTAACTCATAACGAAGGATATACCACGTTCTCTCCCCGATGGTTCCCTCTTCAGTCGGCGGAAGCGGTTCAGTGAGTCTCTCTGCACGCATAACCCCCTTCCCATAAGTACCCTTATCCGGCTTAATATAGACGGTTCCATACACTACCAACATTTCATTCAAGTGCTCAATTGCATACAAACGTGTTTCCGGTACATAAGCGGACAACATCGGATTGGGGAGAATGATATTTGTTTTGGTCCACTTACTGGATACTCGTTGAATAGACAAGTATTCTCATCCCTTTCTTTTGAAAATGTAAGTCACGTTCCATGGAATTCAAAACGCTTGAACAAAACAAGGGAAACTAAAGGACAAGTGCGTAAAACAATGATATAATAGAGAAATACGGCATTTTTTCGGAATTGTGCTCAGTTGACCCTGACTGTATATGTATTGTATGTGGAAAAGGCCTTCAGGGTGGGGGCTAATCCCCAGTACGGGGGAATTTGTCGTGATCAGGGCCTGTGAGCCGTACGATGCGTTAGCCATCTGCTGCTCACAGAAGTGCGCAATCTCTGAGGGTTTTACGCTGTGAAGCGGACAGATGCGTTTAATTGTGCTCTTTTTGTGAAAGTAATATAATTATACAGATAAGGATTTCAGCCAAAATCCTGCGCACAGAGCGAAGTATATAGGCAATGTTTTGGTAGGCTTTTCACATAGAGAGCAATGTATTGAAGGACGAGAAGGAGGACCAGCATGGCGGATCAAAATAACTCGCAAATCATCAACAGGGATATCGGAGTGGAAATGCGCGAATCCTTTATGGATTACGCCATGAGTATTATTGTCAGCCGTGCCCTGCCTGATGTGCGGGACGGACTGAAGCCGGTGCACCGTCGTATTTTGTACGCGATGTCCGAGCTGGGCATGTCGCCAGACAAGCCATATAAAAAATCTGCAAGAATCGTCGGTGAAGTTATCGGTAAATATCACCCTCATGGTGATACAGCCGTATACGATACAATGGTTCGGATGGCGCAGGATTTTTCCTTGCGTTATATGCTGGTGGATGGACACGGTAACTTTGGTTCCGTTGATGGAGATATGGCGGCTGCCATGCGTTACACGGAAGCACGACTGTCAAAGATTGCGATGGAAATGTTGCGTGACCTGAACAAAGAGACCGTTGATTTTATGCCGAACTACGATGGTGAGGAGAGCGAGCCAGTCGTTTTGCCTGCACGTTATCCTAACTTGCTGGTGAATGGTGTCGGCGGCATTGCGGTCGGAATGGCTACTAATATTCCTCCGCATAACCTGGGAGAGGTTATTGACGGTGTACAAGCACTGATTGAGAACCCTGACATTACACCAATGGAATTGATGGATTATATTCAAGGGCCCGATTTCCCGACAGCAGGTTATATTTTGGGACGCTCGGGCATTCGTCAGGCGTACCAGACCGGCCGCGGATCTGTGACCATGCGTGCGAAGACCACCATTGAAGAGATTGGCAATAAAGCACGTATTATTGTGCACGAGCTGCCTTACCAAGTGAATAAGGCCCGTCTGGTCGAAAAAATCGCTGAATTAGTACGTGACAAACGTATTGAGGGCATTACCGATCTGCGGGATGAATCGGACCGTACGGGCATGCGTGTCGTTATCGAGTTGCGCAGAGATGTGAACCCGAACGTCGTTCTGAACAATTTGTTCAAGCATACGGCAATGCAGTCCACTTTCGGTATTAATATGCTCGCGATTGTAAATAACGAGCCGAAGATTCTGAACCTGAAAGATGTTCTGTATCATTATCTCAAGCATCAGGTTGAAGTTATCCGTCGTCGGACAGAATTTGATCTGAAGAAGGCTGAGGCTAGAGCACATATTTTGGAAGGATTGCGCATTGCCCTCGACCATCTGGATGAGGTTATTGCACTGATTCGTTCCTCCCAAACCGCAGAAGCGGCGCGTGAAGGATTAATTGAGCGCTTCTCGTTGTCTCTGGAACAGGCTCAGGCGATTCTTGATATGCGTCTGCAACGTCTGACTGGCCTGGAACGTGAGAAGATTGAGAACGAGTATAATGAGTTGTTGCAAAAAATTGCGGAATACCGTGAAATTTTGGCCAACGAGCATCTGGTGCTTAGCATTATCAGTGATGAGCTTAATGAGCTCAGAGGACGTTTTGCAGATGAGCGCCGTACTGAAATCACAGTGGGTGAAGAGAGCATTCTGGATGAGGACCTTATTCCACGTGAGGATGTTATCATTACTGTAACCCATACTGGATATATTAAACGTCTTCCCGTGACTACTTATCGTAGTCAGAAACGCGGCGGTCGTGGTGTATTGGGAATGGATACCAAGGATGAGGATTTCGTAGAGCATCTATTCATTACGAATTCACATCATCATTTGTTGTTCTTCACCGACAAGGGTAAGGTATATCGGATTAAGGCCTATGAGATTCCTGATCTGAGCCGGACGGCCCGGGGGACACCGATCATTAACCTGATTCAGATTGAGCAGGGTGAATCGATCAATGCGGTCATTCCAATTGAGGAATTTGTAGAGGACAGCTATCTGTTCTTTGCTACTCAGCAAGGGATTATCAAGAAGACACCGCTTGATAACTACGCTAATATCCGCAAGGGTGGTCTGATCGCCATCAATCTGCGTGAAGATGATGCGCTGATTGAAGTGAAGCTGACCGATGGACAGCAGGAAATGATCATTGGTACAGCGCAAGGCATGTCTATCCGCTTCCCTGAGGGCGATGTACGTTCCATGGGTCGTAGTGCTACTGGGGTTAAAGGTATTACTCTCGATAAGAGTGACGCTGTAATAGGTATGGATATTGTTGATACCAGCCTGGATATCCTGATCGTAACGGCCAAAGGCTATGGCAAACGTACCCCTGTATTGGATTACCGCATCCAAAGCCGTGGAGGTAAGGGGATCAAGACGATTAACGTCACAGATAAAAATGGTCCAGTTGTCGGCCTTAAGGTTGTAAAAACTGAAGAGGATCTGATGATCATTACAGCCAGCGGAACCTTGATTCGGACCAGCATGGAGGAAATCTCCACGATGGGTCGGAATACACAAGGGGTAAGGCTGATCAACATCCGCGAAGATGATTCGGTTGCTACTGTTTGTCGTGCGAACAAGAATGAGGAGCAGGATGAATTGTTCGATGAACTGCTTGAGGAGCAGGATGCTAACCAAGAAGTCAGTGAGGGTGCATCTCATTCACCAGCTGATTTAGCTCTTGGCACGGATGTGGAGGATACAGAAGGTAACGATTCGGAGCCTTCTAAGGACGAATAATAATCCACCAATATAAACAGTGGTATTGGTTTTTAAATGACGGGGAGGACTCTTTGGCCATTGGGTCAGGGAGTCCTTTTTTTATATTGCCGACACATGAATACACCAAGTATGCTTCAAATCATATAAAGTAAATGTACAGGAGCAGGTTCAAGTAATATAATGACATAATAAAAACTGGCAGCTAGAGCTGCTGTTATGAGAACAGAGAGGTTGACCATGACAACAGTACCCGTATCCGAATTAAAAGCAGGACTTAGATTGCAAAGCGACGTATTTACTGAAATGGGCAGCTTACTGCTTCCGAAGGGCCGTATTCTGCTACCGCGTGATTTGGAGGTCTTACAAGCGTTCCTGATCCAGCAAGTAGAAGTAGAGCGTGATGGATCGGTAAAAGCTGGTGGAGATCATGCTACTGCTCGGGCTGGAGGGCCTGAAGTGCAATCCCCTTCGTTAGAGGAGCGGGATGAGTCCGTTTTATTCCAGGAAGAGTACGACAAAATGGTGATGCTCGTGAAAAATGCATTCCAATCGGTACTCGTATCTAATCTGTCCATATATGAGTTGCGAGGACAGCTGGAGGCTTTACTGGTGTACATTCATCGCTATAATGTAATGACGTGTACTCCGCGTGCCATGATTGAAGTTGATTATATTTTTCACAATGCTGTACTAACCTCTCTGACTTCGTATTCTATTGCCCAATGGATTGGTTTACCCCAAAAGGACTGGATGCAGGTTGCTTTTGCCGGATTGCTCCATGATATTGGTAATGCTAAAATGGACCCGGCCATTCTGTACAAACCCTCTAAATTAACGTGGGAGGAGCAGGAAGAAATTCGTCAGCACACCTCATTAGGCTACCAGCTACTAAAAAATGTGAAGGCCATTAATGAAGGAGTGCGTCTGGTAGCTCTTCAGCATCATGAGAAAGTCGATGGCACCGGATATCCATTGCGACTCAAAGGGGAGCAAATTCATATTTACGCTAAAATCGTTGGAGTGGCTGATGTATTCCACGCCATGACATTGGAGAAGACCTACCGACCAGCACAGTCCCCATATCTGGTACTGGAGCAAATCAAATTGGAATCATTTGGTAAGCTGGACCCGGGTGTTGTACAGGTTTTCATCCAAAAACTCACTCAATTCAATAACGGAACCAAGGTGCGTCTCAATGATAACCGTACAGGGGAAATTATATTTGCCGATCGAGACCATCCGACTCGTCCATTGGTGCAGGTAAATGGGGAAATCATTAACTTAATGCTTCAAAGAGAGCTTTATATCGAGTGTATTGTTACTTAAGTAAGTTTTTTTAAAAAAATAGTTGCACAATATAATAAAAGTATGATATATTACTTCTTGTCGCTTCAAGTGTTATCAAATAGAGCGAAAAACACTTTTTAAAAAAGTGTTGACACAACTAAGAGATACATGATATAATATAAAAGTTGCTGAGGGGATGGAAGAAACCCTGAAGCAAAAAAAAAGAAATGTTTGATCTTTGAAAACTGAACAACGAGTGAGTGAATGATTTTGTTCGCAAAATCAACCACAAAGATTTCGGTGCACACCGTAAGGTTGTATGAAATCGGAGTGTAAAAGAGATATTTTATCTCGTCAGTTTCAAAATGAGCGAATCGCTCTTTCTATAAACCAGCTTCGGTTGGTCTTTAATGGAGAGTTTGATCCTGG
>NZ_JBSHGA010000007.1:233078-276164 GCF_053617595.1 Paenibacillus sp. NPDC055715 | reverse complement strand
ATTGAATATATCTACGACCAAGCTCAATCCGGGGCTACATTAGCCCAAATGAAAACGCAGCTCAGAGCGGCATAGGGATACTGTCAGCTTTTTCATCTTCCAAATTATTGAAGTGATTATTGGCAAGTACAGTCATTGATTTAAAAACATCAAAGAAGATCAAAGAATTCACTATAGAAAATCGTTTGCAAGGTTTAACAGAATACTTTCCGGTAGGCCAAAATGGAGCATCACTACAAATATTTAAAGGCAAGCTTATTGTATTTCTTGATGGCAATACATCTGATACACAATTTCATCCTATAATGCAGATAATTGACCCTAAAAATGGTAAGTTAGAAAGTGAAACATCCTTGTTCTGACTAATTAACTTTAAGGAGCGATTATTATGATTTATTGGTTATCTCCAAGACTTAATCCCCTCCTCCCTACTCTATTACTTTGCCCCATTCTGGCAATCTTGATCGGAGTATGTTTCGCCTTTTTCAAAGGAAACATCTACTTAGGATTAATTCTAGCCTTCTTACTGCCTCTTATATTTATTGCCACCAATTTAGAAACCATTGCAGTTAATATAGATGCTTGGATTCTATATGGTTTTATCTACGTAATTATTACGTTTGTGGCTTATAAGATGGCGTTTTCACAGTTAGGAAAATCGAGTTAATTTTTTCACACTATTTTCAATAGTCACCACAATCAATTTTTCGCACATTAACTTAGGTATAACAGGCTATGATGAATATCTCGCGTCAATCCAGTGTATTTGCTGATTGGAAATCACTCTGATGCAAAATATATATATGGAAACGGATATACATACAAAATAAATAATAGACGGATTGTCAAGCCAAGTGCGACAGTTCTTCTGAAAAGGATTCGTGAGCGGTTTTCCACCCCAAACATTTTCGGGGTCTATGATTGATGAGGTGGAGAGCTCGTGCCAAGGCTTTATCTCATGCATTAGCTTTAATTTATAAAATCATCCAATTCCCCAAAAGTCAATCTTACGACCTAAAATCATATTAGGACGAAAATAAAAAGTGAGCACGAACATCCTTCTAAAGTTAAAGATCCTTTAACGAATATCACTCTTCCCATGTTTAAAGCTTCTTGAATTTATTAAAAGTCTTCCTTTTATAAAGTAAGCGGTTTTCCAGCCCAAACATTTTCTAGGCCGGTTGTTAATGAGATGCAATGCACGAGCCAATTCTTCCACAGAGACCTCCGCAAAGTCTTTCCTTTGGGGAAGAATTCACGGAGAAGTCAGTTGGCATTCTCGTTGGTGCCACGTTGCCATGAAGAGTATGGATCGGCAAAGTAAACGTCTAGGTCATGTTCTAATTCCAAGCGTTCCTAACAGGCGAATTCTTTTCCCCGATCAACAGTGGCAGTTTGAAACGTACCCTTGGGAAAAGAGTCAGCCATCACCCCAAATGCTTTCTCGAAAGACCTTGAGGTCCGATCAGGCATCTTGACAGCGAGATAGAGGCGGGTCTTGCGCTCGGCAAAAGTAGCTACACATGCTTTACTTTTTCCTCGACTGGAAACAACGGTATCCAATTCCCAGTGACCAAAACGGTCACGTTTTCTCACTTCCTTGGGTCGCTGCTGAATGGATTTGCCTACGTTAAATCGACCACGAGTTTCGCGAGGGTTTCTGCGTTTTCCTTTATGACGTAAGACAGTGGTATCTCCTTTCACCAAAAGGCCTTGATAGAGCCAGCGATAGATCGTTTTAAATGAAACCTTCTGTCCAGGACAGTCCTGATTCATACGTCCGGCAATTTGCTCGGGAGACCAGGTTTGCGCCAATTTCTCAGTAAGGTAAGAACCGCGTTCGGGTGTCCATTTGCCACGGGAAATAGACTGTTCTCGACGCTGCTCGTAGGCGTGATGAGCAGCCTCGGCTTGGTAGTCGCCTGTCTGCGTTCCCCGTGTTAACTCACGGGCAATCGAAGAATGATGTCGTTTGAGTTCAGTGGCAATGGCCCGAGTAGACCACCCCAAACGATGTAGCAAGGCTAGCTGACTGCGCTCTGTTATGCTAAGATGTGAATAACTCATGATTGATTCTCCCGTGTAAATGGTGTTGTGGTGACTTCATTTTACACGAATCAATCATGGGCCATTTTTTTGTCTAAGCGTAGGTGTCGCACTTCATATTACAATCCGTCATGTAAAAAAACTTATTCAAGAAGGCGAATTCAATTTATTCGTTCTCGTTAAATTGCCTTACTCTCACGATTACGTTTCGAGTACACGTTGATAACAAACTACATGGTAAAATCTATATCGCCAGCAAAAACGATAATCCACTCAGGGGTATCATCACCTCAGCAAACTTTACGGATCGGGGGGGGGGGGTGAAGCACAACCATGAGTGGGGCGTACAGATCGATGAATCCGCGCCGCTGAAACAAATAATTGCCGACATCACTAAAGTTAGCAGCCATGCTCTGACGCATGATGAGCTTCAGGGGGAAGGACGCTCGGCGCTTTGCAATTTAGAGCAGATAAAATCAGGCTGTCAGATGAATTTGTTCAGCACGTTATTAGTATTATTAAAGGCAGTGTCTAAAAGTAGCTTGTTCTTTATTGTTTATACCCCTAGGCTCCATATATTAACTTTTGTGTAGTCACGGGGAGAGGAGCCTGGCGGGTTCGACTCAATTTATATTTTTAATTGCATACCGCTCTGCATTTTCCGTAGCATGTAGTAAGAAAGCATTACAAACAAAAAGACGATGACAGACTTAATACTTCCCATAGAATTCCCGACAGCATTTTCTGACCAAAATGCAGCTATACAATCAATAGTAAAACCGGCATATGCCCATTCTTTTAGCCTGTAATAGTTGGGAATAAGCAGAACAATGATACCTATAACTTTTGCCACACCAAGAATAGTAAGAAAGTATACTGGGTAGCCCAACAGCTGCGTTGTTTCTACTAATGTTTTTGGAGATTGAAAAATCTCATTAATAGCACTAAGTAAGAATCCAATGAGCGTACAAATAGTGATGATCCAATAGGTCACTTTTATTTTTTTCATCTTAATAACTCCTCATCTCGTGTTTTTTTTCTAATTTCAATGGTCTCTTATCCTTTCGCTACACGGCTATCCTCCCCTAATTTCTTGTACTTTGATTCTATCTAGAAAAGGCAGTAAGGAAATCTATGAATAGTCATGGATTTACAAAGAAAAAGGCAGAACGTTTGATCGCTAAAGCATGATTAATCTCACGCTCTATGCCAAAAGTCATGCCTCTTGATTTATATTTGATGACGAACTGAAAATACTGCTGCTTGTGTTCGGTCGCGTAGCCCAAGCTTAGCTATGAGATTCGATACGTGATTTTTCACTGTACCTTCCGTGATGACAAGAATGCCAGCAATCTCTTTATTATTTAACCCTTGACCCAATAAAGCTAGTACCTCTTTCTCGCGTTCGGTCAGAAACTCTAAACCAATGGGCTCACTCATACTTAAAGTGTGAGCTTTAACCGGATTGCATTCCGACATTTTTTTTAACTCATTCAGAAGCGTTGCCGTTATATCTGGTTGAAGTACTGTCCCGCCATTATATACGGTTTGGACCGCACTGACGATCGCTTCAGAGGGCATATCTTTCAACAAATATCCGTGGACTCCTTTTTCCAAAACCCTTAAAATTAAGTCCGCGTCATCAAAGGTGGTCAAAATCAATACTTTGGTTTCCGGTAGATGCCTGAGAATCAATTCCGTTCCTTCCACGCCATCCATTCCCGGCATTCGGATATCCATTAACACAACATCAGGTCGCCATTCTAGGGCTTTGGCATAGGCATCTCTACCATCCACTGCCGTTCCAATCACTTCTATGCCAGGTTCCAAACTGATAATGGTTGCAAGCCCCTCTCTCATGAGCCGCTGATCGTCTACTATCATGATTCTCAACTATTGACACGCTCCATTTCCGTTAAAGAATAAGGGAATTGTACTTCGACAGCAAAGCCCTCGTGCTGATCCATGCATAAACGCATCGTTCCGTTCCACTCCCTCACTCTTTCTTGCAAATTAATTAAACCAAACCCCGGCTTTAGTTCAACAGGGACCTCTCCGTCGTTACGTATGCCAAGAGAAAAGCCCGCCTCCGAATAGGCTAACAAGATTTTTGCATGTTTCGCATGACCGTGTTTCTGGGCATTCGTAAGTGATTCTTGTACAATTCGATAAGCCGTTAATTGAAGATTACCTGGTAATGATACGGGTATCCCTTTCACTTCAAAAACGGTATGTACCTCTGCAAATTTGGTAAACTCCTCACTTAACTTTTCAAGACTATCATTTAAAAAAGTAGACTTCGTAGGTTCATCCCGAATAGCCCTTACGGAAAGCCGGACCTCTTGCATAGACGATCTAATTAAATCTTCACATTCCAGATAGATTTGATTACTGCGTAATGAATCCAATCCGCTCAACTTGCGAGCAGCTTGCATTTGAACCAATAGTGCCGTCAATTTATGACCTACTGTATCATGAATCTCTCGCGCAATTCGTACCCTCTCTCTAGTCGCGGCCCATTCTTCGGTTTTGAGAGCATAGTCCTGCAGGCGTGCATGAGATTGCAACAATTGTGCATACAACTGCAGGGTATCCTTACGTGCGCGTTGATAATAATGGATTAAAGAGCTCACAATACCTGCGAAAAAAATAAATGAACAGGAAGTGAAGTATCCAATCCCATCCAATTTTTTGTATAAATACCAATCGATACTGCCCATCGTAACTACATACACGAACAGTAACAGTATGCAAGTAATAATTAGCATTCGGATGTTCTTGACTAACATTAAAATCGCCATTGCTGTAATTCCGATAAATAAATGACGCGGGAAATACCCGTCGATATACAAATAACCATAAGAAGCGGATACCAAGAAATCGATGATGAGGATATGAAATAGCCAAGTCTGTTTATTTTTCATATTTACGTAAAATAAATTAATCAAAAGGAAAACCACCAATGAAATGACTACAAAAGTTAGTCGCCAAAAGAGTGTGAGCGAATTTTCAAAATAAAATGCACCTGCTAAAACTACATCAAAGATTAGCTTTAAACAAAAAAACAGTCTCCATGAAAGGAAGCTCTTTCTTATTTTGTCTGTTTCTTGGATCATTCTCTTTTCCTCACTTCATCATTAAGTGAATCTTATAAAATGGATTATAGCATATAACGAATCACTTGCTATTTGAGAGCTCTGTAAAACGAATACAATATATGTAAAAAGTGATCCAGCACCGCAGAGGCACTGGATTTGTTGTATAAAGGAAAAAAAGGAAAAACGTGTTGAGTGTTGTTGCTGTATTCAGCTAGACAAATAAGTGCATCATTTCATGCGGAACTTTAATAAATTTATTCCAGAAGACCATTTGCTGCGTAAGATAAATAGCATCGTAGACTTCGGATACGTTCAAAGAACAGATCAGGCGCAGACCCATAATTGAGTATGGACGAGCTGCTTTTTTTCATTTCTTATTCACTTTTCCAATTCTAGATAACCACTTTTCTCAAAAGCAGGGCTTTTACAGCGCTCTCTATTAGGGTGATTTTTTTGTTAAATCTACCGATGAAACTTATTATTTTCGCGCTTTTTGGGTAGTGTAAAAGACCATCGCGGGAGAGTGCTTGACTGGCAGTCAAGAGGTCAGGGGTTCGATCCCCCTTGTCTCCACCACACTTAACTATCAAAACGGCAGAGGTGTCGTTTTTTTGCTTTTTAGATTTATGTTTCCGTATTCGAGCCATGTGGAGTGCAGTGTGTTGCTCGTAAGGAAGTAGTAGTTAAGAGCGTAAGCGCAAATTAGCCCCGCCAAGAAAAAATGGTGAGGGCTATTTCTTCTAGGACTAGGATTTCGTGATGCGACAAACATCTGGTAATGACGTCGACCATGGAAGGAAACGGTCCAACTCTTCTCCGTTCGTCACATCAGATAATTGGGGTATTTGTTCAAACAGATAGTTCAGATATTGGAAGGGATTTAGTTGGTTCTCTTTCGCTGTCTCAAGTAAGCTATAGATGATTGCACTTGCTTTTGCACCGCGAGGTGAATTTGCAAACAACCAGTTTTTTCTTCCAATGACAAAGGGTTTTATGGACCTTTCACTGCGGTTGTTATCCATCTCCAGACGTCCGTCTTCTAGAAAGGAAGTCAGTTTCTCCCACTGATTTAAGCTGTAGGCAATGGCTTGACCAACTGCGCTTTTAGGTAGGGTACGGGCTCTTTGCTGACAAAGCCATACCAAATAAGCATCCAAAATGGGCTTGCTCCGCTCTTTTCGGATGGCATACCTCTCTTCTGTGGTTTTTTCCTTAATGTCCCTTTCAACGACAAACAACTGGTTACAGTATTGCAGTCCCTGCTGCGCAACTGTACCTTTCCGCTCTTCCGTTGAAGGTAGGACTTTTAGTGCTTCGTCAAACTTTCGGCGAGCATGTGCCCAACACCCAACAAGTGTCGTATTGGCTACCTTGTGGTATCCCGCATAGCCATCCACGTGGAGATACCCATGAAAGCCTTGTAGATAATCACGGGGATGCTCACCGCCACGAGTCCGTTTATAGTCAAATAAGACAATGGGTGGACCCATTCGTCCCGTTCGATACAGCCACATATAGGACTGTGTTTGTGGAGCTTTCCCTGGTTCACGAAGGACTTGTAGCGTGGTTTCATCCGCATAAAGGACATCCTGACGTAACAGGTGTACACGCATCCTCTCTACAAGGTGAGACAGCCACTCTGTTACAACAGGCGTATGAACGTCTTCACGTTCGCAATGACGACAAGCATAGACTTGACGCACATGACGCACAACTTTCACTTGTGCGGGGATGATCTTTATTTCACTTCGTGTCTCCGTACTCATTTCATGTAGTGCGCCACCACAGCAGTAACAAACTTGTTCTGCCTCCGGCAGCTGGTAGACTATGGTCTCCACAGGAAACTGGTCCAGCTTCGCTTCACGGCTTCCAGAAGGTTTCTTACGGCTGTAAGTGATTGTCTCAACATATGCATCTGCCTCTTCGGTTGTTGCAAGTACTGCTTCGTTAAACAACTGAAGATCGAGTTGGTTCGGGTCTGTTTTCTCGCTTGAAGCGCCAAAGCGCTTTTGTTGGGCAAGACGAAACTGCTCCTCGTACCACTTGAGCTTTGCTGAAAGCTCGTCAACCTGAGTCTGGAGTTTCTCGATGTGGCTTTGTAATTGTTCAGTTGACGTGGAGGATTGTCCCGTATTTTTCATACTCAGTTTATTCGATAAAACACACTGAATCTCCTTGATCCATACATTCCTTTTGTGACTATTTGCGAAGGCATTACACAACAGCGTGAGCTGTTACCTGCGGATGTGCTAGACGCTGCTCGAGGGAAAGTCCGTCTAGTAGCCACTGGAGCTGCCGGGGAGAAATCGAGAGTGTTTGCGAGTGCATATCTGTTGGCCAACGGAAGCGCCCACGTTCCAATCGGCGGTAGTAGAGCCAAAACCCGTTATGGTCCCAATGTAATAGTTTGAGCTTGTCTCGTTGGCGGTTGCAGAATACAAACAGAGCTGGAGAAAATGGATCGAGATGGAACTGTTCCTGAACTAAAACAGCAAGACCATCTATGGATTTACGCAAATCCGTAGTTCCACAGGCTACATACACATGAGAAAGATGAAGGGCCTTTAACATAAACGCCTTAATACCGTTACCACGTCTGCTAACAGTTTCTGATCTACACCTTGAGGTACTTCTAACCGTGCTGCCCCTATTACGACCACCAGTGCTGTACGATCTTGGGGAACCGAAGGTTTCACGTGCAAGCTAACCCAGTTCGGTTTGGGGTGAGTGTTTTCCAGATGTTCCGCACTTTCTTTTTTCAACTTTTTCATCCAGTACCAAAGCTGACCAGATGTCACTCCGTGACGATTACACCAATCTGCCACCTGTTCATTGCTAGAGCGATAGTCTTGTATTCGTGACTTCCACAATGTCTTTTTGTCTGTCTGTTCCAACAAAAAAATCCTCCTCATAACTGTTCTGAGGAAGATTGTCTCATGATGAAACTTGTTTTAATAGGTGGGCTATATTTGACGCTTACTTTATAAAATGCTTTCTAGCGGCGAGAGCCGCTTTTTTACTTTTTATATAATGTATACCTATAACCACCTTGATTACAACGAATCCATTTTTAAATTCATAAATTGACCAGTTCTAAGGTGATTCTATCCAACGTCCTAAAATGAATTTAGATATTTGAGCCTTATTTTTGATACAAAAACGTTTATGGATATATCGTGTACAGGAAAGAAGTTTCAATTATAGTAAATTATCGAATATATTTCTGAAAAATATCAAGGATTATGATATTATCGTAATTTAAGTAAATTACATTAATTAAATAATTATGAATTCTGAGAGTGACATATACATTTCCTACTCTATTTATATAGATAGGAATTTGTATAAGCATCACCTATCAACGAACTCCTAACAAATATCTTGGAAGGTGGGAGGACACAAGTAAATATATTTAAGATTTTAAAATCCATCATGTGAGAAGCAGCAAAGAAGTTTTACGAGCATATTCATTTAAGTATTTATCAAAATGATTTAAGAGGTGATGCTGAACTAAGGGTTAAGTTTTTCGCAGTTCACTCTGGTAGATAGGATCACCGATTATCATGATTTTTAGAGATGCAGTCCATAATTCGATCATAATGGATACACGCACTTACTGGACACCTTTATTGATGGAAAGAGTAAAGTTGATATATAAATAATAGTAGTTATTGGGTTTTTATGTTAAAATAATTAGTGAGATCTTTATCCTTTTCTATTGCTCTGATTATTTTTGTTGTATTACTACAGACACCAGCAGTAACAAATGCAGAACTTGCTCGGGAACCGAAAACAAGTGTATATGATGTGAAAATCGGTGGATTAAATGTTAGAACCGGACCAGGTTACAGCGGAACAAGGAAGTTGGAATTATTACTATACAGATGGAGCATGGGTATCGCGCACAAGTACCATTTACAGGGATGCATGTCCAAATTTGAGTGGTAGCAGTGGCATTACTGTAAGCAAAGGGCGGTACCTTAATGCATATTATAAAGATTATGAATTGTATGCTACGGAATGTAATCCAAATGCCTGGCGGATTCACGATAAAGATGCTAGAACGGATGGCTATGTTAATGGGTGGAATTTGAAAGCAGACTAAGGAGGTCAAGAGGATGAAAAAGAAAATTTTAATTAGTGCCCTTACTGTTCCATTGATTGTGGTTGCTGCTGCAAGCTACTTATATTTAAACACAGATACAGTTGTTAGCGCACAAAGCGAGACAATTGCAGCTGCTGAAAAATCCACTAGCAATAAAGTAGAGTATATTAAAATAACTGTCTCTAATAGCACATATTCTGATCTTTCTTACTCAATACGTATTCGTGATCGGAAAAATTTAAGTGAGGTCACTGAAGAATATGTGGGAGGAGTTCTGCAAAATAAAATTATAGTTTCTGAAGAGGGAAGACGAGTCACTTCTATAGGAAGGGATCATGTAACAGGAAAACTTGTAGGGAACACTTGGACATTGCCTGTGAACCTGGCTAATGAAAATAAGAGAATTCTAAATATCTCTCTAATGGAAGAACAGAAAAAGGAAATGAAAGACCAAAATTGGGTAAAATCTTTACGGCCACAATCTAATGACGCATCACTTCAAGAGGTTGTAGCAGAAACCAATCTTAAAAAAGAGACTGTAACCATTGATAATAAAACAGGGCTCCCAGTAAAGAGAGAGGTCTTTGTGAAAGATAAAGAAGGGAATTGGACAGAAGATTCTGTTAGGGTCGAGGAATACAAATATTTAGACTCCATGCCAATGAACCTGCAAAAAATGAACGATGAAGCAGAGATCAAAGAAATTACCGCTCCAATTAAAGAAGATAAATTATTAAAAGGGTAATAACAATTTGAATGTATTGGACGGATTGTCAAGCCAAGTGCGACAGCTCCTCTGAAAAGGATTCGTGAGCGGTTTTCCACCCCAAACATTTTCGGGGTCTATGATTAATCAGGTGGAGAGCTTTCTCCAAGGCTTCATCTGTAATTTGGGCGAAATCCGTACCTTTGGGGAAGAACTCTCGCAGCAAGCCATTCGCGTTTTCATTGGAGCCTCGTTGCCAGGAGGAATACGGATCAGCGAAATAGATTTGTACATCATGAGTGGCTTCCAAGCTCGCATAGCAGGCAAACGCTTTACCACGGTCAGCGGTTGCCGTTGGGAAGGCAGCAGTAGGGTACTGAGAAGCAGCTACACCAAACGCAATCTCCATGGACAACGCCGTGCGATCCGGCATCTGAATGGCGGTGTACAGACGGGTTTTGCGTTCCACAAATGTGGCCACGCAGCCCTTCCTTTTTCCACGGCCTGAGATGTCGGTATCCAGTTCCCAATGACCGAACGTTTCCCGAGACCGCACCTCTTTTGGACGCTGGGAGATCGGCTTGCCTACGGCAAACTTGCCGCGAGTCTCCGCAGGCTTCTGGCGCTTACCTTTGTGCCGCAGGACAGTAAGTAGACCTTTCACCAAAAGGCCTGTATACAGTCAGCGATAGATCGTTTTAAAGCCTACGATAGCTTGTCCCTCCTGACGCAACCGCTCTACGATCTGCTCGGGAGACCATATCGCCTGAAGCTTCTCTTCGATGACCTTGGCCAACTCCGGTGTCCACTTTCCTACGGGAATCGAGGCCTCACGACGCTGGGCATAGCTCTCCTGAGATCGTTCAGCATGATAAGGCTCTTGCACTGCGTAACCAGACATAAGCAAAATGACGATACCCTTAATCAAGAAATCATCGTAAACTACCCAAAAAGGTATCTAAAGTAAAAAACTGAAAGGTCTATAATCTTGTTCCAAAAGATGGTATAATCATGAGCAATAAAATGAATCTATCCTACTACTTGTTTCACAACTACATCATTTATTTAACTATGCATCATATGCCAAATGCTGAAAGGGTGGTTTACCATGGAAAACACACCTACGATTCGGGCAGAAATTAAAAAGTATCTGGAGCAGAAAGGCTTAAGCATGACCAAGTTTGGTTGTATCATTGATTTGAATGTAGGTACTGTCAGTGGCATTGTGACGGGCAATCGTTCTATTTCGATGCACCAATTAGATAGAATTACGATGGGCATGGGTTTACCTCCAGACCATTTTTACGAGCGTTATGTTGAAGAGTGTATTGAAGAATTTCGGCTCAGCTGGCGAAAAATCAGCCCATTTTTAAGCCGTTGTGTGGAGTTTACACGGTTGGATTGCTTAGAGCGAGTTGTAGGTATGCTGCTAGATCATCCATCGGCCTATATTACTTCCCTCTTTGAATTAGCTGAAAGTTCATTTCAAAAAGGACACCTAGACGGAGCCGCTTATCTTTATGAAAAAGTAGCCGAGAGCGAAAAGCAGCAGCATTCGGAACGCTTGGCCATCTGTCAATATCGTATATTTGTGGCAAAACAAGGTGATGATCAAAAACGCAATCTCAATGCAGCTACAAAATTTGAGGATTTTGTCGAACGCCTGGATGAAATAGACCAGCTTGACGCATTGAAGGATTTGGCCAACGTGTATAGGTCTTTGCGTGAATGGGATAAGGTAGATGAAATGGCGAGAAAAATGAAGTTGAGAGCGGAAATTCAATATTCGATGAAACATCAACAGAAGAAGCGAGAGCGCAATGAGTCTAAAAAGGAGACTAGGGGGCCGTTATTTGGATACATTGCTTATGCTGACTTATTGTGTGCGGGTGTCTGTGAGGCTCAAGGCGATTATCAACAAGCTCTACAATATACATACGCCTATGCTGATTTAAGTTGGGTAAAAGAGACTGACGCAGATGCTAAACATTGGATCAGCTTGTTTGAACATTGGGCAGAAGGTAATACTTATGTATATAAACTTTTGTCTGGAGAAGTTAGTGTACTTCCTGATTACGTAGATTATATTTGCACTTCACCTGACAAGTCGGAAAAGGAAATGGTAGCTAAGTTGATGAATATAGTAATGGCAGCAAACCAATATCAGATAGATGTGGATGATGTACTCTTACAATTTGAAGAAAACATTAATTCCTTTGCTCAATTATCAGCATCTAATGATATGTATACCCAACAAGTTGTGCCAGACCAGTATGCACGTTTTGGTTATGAGTTAGCTTATTATTATTTGTATCGAGGGATGCATAGCGATGGCTTTAAATATTTGATCTATGCAACGGAAAGTTCGAATACACTAAATAATGTGACTTGCTTTAAAAACTGTGTTGGTCTATTTTTACACTTTCAGGCTTATGCGGTTCCAGAAACTAAAGCAGCATTTTTAAATCTTATTGAAAAGGTGTGGATGAACAATGTTGAAAAAAATGGTACTGCTGATCGTCGCAGCTAGTTTTTTGTTTATTGTTACTGTACCTGTACCTGTTCAGTCGAATACTCATAATCAGAGAATACAACTTCAGGAAACGATTGGTGGATTTTAAACGTGTAACAAATTGAATTAAAAATGCTTTGAAATAATGCACTCCTAAAATGGGTCTAATTACGAATCAACAGGTCACCACGGGGGAATTTAATCATTCGTTTGCGGCTAACCGATATCAGTTAGATGTGAGTCACGTACTTAAGTTTTGAAACGGTTATTGAGTCTTTTGTGCAACGAGGTTCTTACATTGATGGTTTTAAACATTTGACGTATGCAATGGTAAGTTATCATACACTAAATAATGAGACTTATTTTATAAACTGTATGGGTTTGTTTTTACACTTTCAGGATTATGCGGTTCCTGAAACCAAAGCAGAGTTTTTCAATTTCATTGAGAGGGTGTGGATAAACAATGTTGAGAAAAATGCTTCTTCTGATCGTCGCAGCTAGTTTTCTGTTTATCGCAAATGGGCCTAATCATGCTTATGACCAGCACCATAGTATTCAGCTTCACGATACCATTGGAGGATACTAAACATGTAATAAATTTGAATTAAAAAGGCTTTGAAATAATGCACTCCTAAAAGGGTCTAATTACGAATCAACAGGTTGCCACGGAGGAATTTAATCATTCCTAGTATGGATCAATGGAAACAAGGCAGAACATTAAATCATATAAAATTTAAGTGAAGGTTAAATGGGGTTATCCGTTTAGCCTTTTTTTTATGTATGGAGCTAGGGAGGAGTTATGATTTTTCTCAAAAGTTTACACAAATAAAAGCCCTCCCTTTAAGAAAGGCTCTTGTCTTTTAGAAAGCTGTGGTACAGCATTCACAACAATTCAATTGTATACAATGCAGTACATAGCCAAGAAAATGATAACTAAAACCATGGCTAAAGCTGAGAAGCCAACAATTTTCTGAATTTTTTTTCATGGTTTATTAGTTAGGGACAACACGAATGTTATTGACCACCCACAGGTTTAAAAAGAAACAGAGAATAAAGAACGCTAAAATGGCTCCGACAATGATTAAAATAGTTTTCTTCAAGAAGTTGAAGCGATTGTTTAGCTATAAGAATCGTATAGCATATGGTTAGTTGAATTGCAATACATTAAGGAAATGAATTAACCAGAGCGATTACCAAAAAAACAAGAATAACTAAAAAAATTATTTTATAGCCAGATTGTCCATGTGTATTTTTTTTCTTCTTGATTAGGTAAACAGCCACATAGCTGAACCCCCAAATTATCAAAAGAATATATATTATGCTTGCCAATGTTATATTAATCATAAGTTATCCTCAATTTTTTAGGATTATAAAGGTGTAACATCAAACGTTGTCGCCCATGTAACCGCTACATAAACCCCATTACCATTATTGTTCGCACCCATACGAGCCGCAAAAAGTGTAAAGTATCCTGCTACCCCTCCTGCAAAACCAGCCACAGGAGGAAACCAATATGTTGCCCCTGTAACGAGTCCGCCACCGCCTGCCACAGAGTAATAGTAGTCTATAGCCTGTTTTGTCTGATAGTCAGTGAAGTTACGATCATATCCCCACCAATGATAAGTCCATGATCCGTATACCGCATTAAGTGAAATCGCGTTGTCTTTAATGCTTAAATCACTATTTACAGTAATTACCCCTGATTTTGATAATTCATTCAATTCGTCAAAATGCTTTTGCAAATCCGATTTCAGGAACATCTTTTAGGGAAAATACTCCATCTTTAACTTGTACATACGGTTTCACTGCCTCAATTACACTCTTCTGAGATACACTTGAACTTGAATTTTGTGAAATTTGTTCTGTCGACGATGCAGCAGAAGCTGCCAATGGAGCTACCGCAGTTAGAGCCAATACACTTGTAAGGATAATTGCTGTGTTTGTCAATTGTTTCATGGTACACAAACAATTCCTCTACTATTTTTTGGACGACTTCATAATGATAACATAAAAAAGGTATAAGTTGTTTATTTTTATGAATAAAATGTAAATTGATGCTATAGGCCTATTATTTTTCTATAAAATCGACAAAATAAAAGGCTCTTCGCTCTATTGGATGGGAAGACCACACATTACGGTAGCCGCGGGTTCGTCGTTTGGAGGCCTGTACCCGACCGTTAATCCCTTCCAGCAGACCATTGGTCATGCGGTGTGGAACCAGCGAAGAATCCCTTCTTCATGTCGCCCAGCTCATCCATTCTCGCAGATAGACATCTTCACATCTCACCCTACGATTATTCTTATAGAGTAGTATTCACTATTTCTCTATGAAACAGACATCAGCCATGTGATTTAGCGAAGAAGCATTTGTTTCGCTGGCACTTCAGATGGATGCTCCGCAAACGGTTATTGCAAATGCATGGACATGACAGCCGGATAGAAGCTTACCCCTTACCATGCCATTCTTTTTGTAACCCAAGTTAAATGTATGCATGGTCTGGTAAATGCAAATCATAGATAAAGGCCTCGCATATTTAGAGAATGGCAGCATATTTTGGATGAAAAGGGTATTTATGAGGCCGCCCATTGGGCACCGGATGCTATCTTTTTCATCTCGGTTTCGGAAGAAACATGACTACGTATTAATATTTACGTTATAACGTCAAATATCCACTTTGCCAATGAAGAGTTGCTCTAAAAAATAAAAATAGGCAGAGATTGTACCCCGGAAAAATAATTTCAAGTTTAATTATTGATGTGGCTAATTTTAAACACTCCTTAATACTGTTCAAAAAACTTTGTTTTTTGTCGAATATAAACTTAAGTCCTAAGTTTCAGATGAAAACAAGCTTTTTTTTCGTAATTTATAGTTCTTTTGTTCTAATTATTTGTGATATAATGATGAAAAAACCGGCAAATTGTTCCAAGGGGGACCATTATGAATTGCAGCAGTTGCAGCATCATATTACCTATTAAGGATCAAGGATTATTAAAGATCAGGAATTCCAAAGTATCGCTTTATACGGCATTAGATAGCTTGGGTATGCTATCGGGACAATGGTGTGAGGGCGGCATAGTGTTCCGTTATGGAAGCCGTTCAGAGCTGGAGCAACTGGTTAACGAACTGGCTCGTTTGCCGCAGAAATGGTTGTTACATATGAAGGCTGTGGTGACCGGGTTGTATCATGTAGAAGGATATGAGGACTGGCTTCTATTTAGCCAACTGCAAGCCAGACTTCAACATCCGAATATTGTGAATATTATTCAGGATCGAAGTTTTTCCAGCCACATGCAGCCTATTGTTGACCACAAGCTGAACATTATCGGGTTTGAGTTTTTGCTGCGTCCGTCACATTTGGAGCGGCCTTTTCAGCCTTTTCGGCTGTTTGAAATTGCCCGTGAAGCTGGCTTGCATGCTCATCTGGATCGCTCGGCCTGTATTTCCGCTATTGAAAAAAGTGCAACTTGCCTCCCTGCGGGGATTAAACGCTTTATTAACTTTCTCCCTTCGACCGTTTATGATCCGGCCTATTGCTTGAATCATACCTTTGAGACGATTGATCGGTTGTCCATGAATACGGAGGATTTTGTGTTTGAGGTCGTAGAGACGGAAGAAATTGACGACCTGAATGTTTTGCAACATATTTTTGAACTATATCGCAAACGTGGAGTTTCAGTGGCACTGGACGATGTGGGGGCAGGTTATTCTACGACAGAGCTTATGAACTGCCTCCAGCCCGATTATGCCAAAATTGATCGCAGTTTAATTGATGGCTGTCATCGCAACAGTGATCAGAAGCGACAAATTACAGGGATCGTAGAATCGGCTTCTCGTTTTGGCGGCCAGGTACTGGCTGAAGGCGTTGAGCAGATGGAGGATTTTGAATTTTGTCGTGAAGCAGGTGTGTCCCTGGCGCAGGGTTATTTGTTTGGCAAGCCGGAGCCTGATCCGCCCACCAATTTTGTACTTAATAGAGTAGTGAAGTCATGAGTACGTTTAAATCGACGTAGTTTATCAAAAGTGGAGCCTAAATGGGGCTGTCCCATAAGCAAATTCCAAGCATACTAGACAATTCTTATATCACCATTAATATTAGCATGCATAAATCCCAAGATAAATTTAAATCAGCAATATATAGATCGTAACGGTCTAATTTGTCTATATATTGTACTTTTAAGCGTTGGGAATCGAATTATGCAAAATGCTAATGTAAAGAAAACGCGAGTATAGAGGTTATTTCAACCCTGTAACTTGCGTTTTTTTGATCCATGCTGGCCTACCTGAGCAAGTTCTGGACAAGCGAAGTCACCCAGTCTCCAATTGTACTTGGTAAGGATCGTTAAAAGCCCGAAAGCAGTTTACGACCGTTTATATTTTAAAAGTAAAGATTGACGTCTTGAAGACAATTGGATACAGTGTATTATATAAGAAACATTGTTTCTTATGTAATACACTGTATCCATGCTGGGTAAAAGTTTAACATTCAAGGAGGACAACCAAAATGAAAGCAGTGCAACTGAAAAACGGCTTTGGCTTTGAAGAGCTAACCTTGACGGAACTTGACATACCGGTGCCGGGACGGCTGGAAGTTCTGATCCGCATAAGGGCAGCGTCTCTTAATTATCGAGATTTAGTAATACTTAATGGAGTCATGCCGATCGGCATTCAATTTCCCTTCATTCCGTTATCCGATGGAGCGGGTGAAATTGTGGCTGTGGGCGAAGGAGTAACAAAATTTCAGGTTGGACAAAGGGTAGCGACAAATTTACAACAGAAATTCATTGGCGGGAGCACGAGAGCGGAGGTATTAAAGGACAGTCTGGGAGGCCCGCTCAGTGGAGTGGCGGCTGAATATATCGTTCTGCATGAAGAAGGGGTCGTCGCCATTCCGGATCACCTTTCTTGGGAGGAGGCTTCCACCTTGCCGATTGCGGCATTAACCGCATGGAGCATGCTGATGGAATCCGGCGGGCTGCGAGCGGGGGATACGGTGCTCTTGCAAGGAACAGGCGGTGTTTCCATCTTTGGGCTTCAATTCTCTCTGATGGCGGGAGCACGGGTAATAATCACATCAAGTAGCAATGACAAGCTGGAACGGGCAAAAGCTCTCGGCGCATGGCAGACAATCAACTATTTGGAAGTTCCCGAGTGGGGTAAGGTGGCTCTGGAGCTGACAGGCGGAGTCGACCATGTCCTGGATGTAGGGGGAGCGGCAACAATGGTGCAATCCATCAATGCACTTCGTACCGGAGGGACTGTGAGCATGGTCGGATTCTTATCGGGCTTGACCATTCCTGAGTTCGATGTCACCAGCATATTGCAGAAGGCTGCGACGATTCGCGGCAGCCAAGTCGGTAACCGGGAACATTTCGAAAACATGAATCGTGCCATTTCCCGTCATCGTTTACATCCTGTCATCGACCGGGTATTCCCGCTCAGCCAAATCGGCGAAGCCTTCGCACTTTTGGCTGAAGGAAAACAGTATTTCGGTAAAATCGTCGTTCAAATATAAATATTATTCACATCACATAGGAGGCACTCTAATGCCCAGTAAACCTGATTTATCTGTCCAAGATTCTCAAGGAAGAACGAATAAGAAACCGCGTAAATGGGTACGCAGAACCGGATTATCGCTGCTGGCGGTAATCCTTCTGGGAGTGGTTATTTTCATGCTCATTCCTTCCCCTGTCCAGCCTGTAAAATGGCTTGCACCTTCGACCCCCTCTTTTGAAGAAGCGGGGCCATGGCAACAAAACAATAAACTCAGCTCCGCAGAGCTTGTTACAGATGCCCCTAAGTATCCGGAATTTATCACCTTTGACAAGAAAGGAAATTTATATACGGGAGACTCCGACGGGAAAATTTATAAGGCTGCCATTGATACAAAGGGCAATCCGCAAAAGGCCCAACTATATGCAGATACCAAAGGAACGCCCAATGGACTTATGTTTGACGCAAGTGGAAATCTGATCGTTACGGATGTTAAGAAGGGGCTGCTGTCGGTAGATCCTTCCGGAAACGTGACGGTGTTGGCCGATCAAGTCGACGGCACACCGATTTATTTGGCCAACGAGCTGGATATTGCCAAAGACGGTACTATTTATTTTTCGGACACCTCCAATTATGGCAGTGTAGTCTTCAAAGAAATCGCCGAAAACAAGCCACATGGACGTTTGCTGAAATATGATCCGGTGACCAAGCAGACGACAGTTCTGTTGGAAGGCCTTTATTTTGCGAACGGGGTTGCCTTGTCTGCGGACGAAGATTTTGTGCTTGTGGCAGAGTCGTATCACTACCAATTGACCCGATACTGGCTCAAAGGGCCGAAGAAGGGGACTTCGGATATTTTTGTGGATAATCTCGCCGGTTTTCCGGATAACATTACGCGTGATGACCAAGGCCATTTCTGGGTCGGTCTCTTCACGACACGTATTCCCTTTGTAGATCAGATGCATAAAAGCCCGTGGCTGGCTGGAATGATGGCCAAATTGCCTCAATCGCTGCTCAGCGGTGCAAGCGCACCTGTGAAGCATGGGCTTGCTGTGGAGCTTAATCCGCAGGGTAAACTCATCGGAAGCTGGCATGATCCTGAAGGCTCGGTTTATGGGGTAACCACGGTTGTAAACCATGACGGATATTTATATATAGGCACAGCTCCTGGAGGCAGTCAGGGCGTTCATCGCGTGCGTTTAACCAAATAAGCTTGGGAGGGTTTAACATGATATTGGATGAGTTGAAATTATCCTGGAAAGGGAAGGAAAGCTTAGCCGGTAAGGTAGCTTTGGTAACAGGCGCAAGCAGCGGCATTGGGGCATCGATTGCAAAAAAACTGGCAAAGCGAGGCGCGTATGTAGCTGTATTGGCACGCCGTCAGGAGCGATTGGACGAATGGGTTCGCGACTTGCACCAAGAGGAATTGTACGAGGTCATGGCAATACCTGCCGATATCCAAAAAGCTGAAGACGTACAGCAGGCGGTCCACGCCATTCTTGAACGTTGGGGGCGGCTTGACATTATCGTTGCCAATGCCGGCTTCGGGTATCGAAGCCCACTGGCAGAAGTGGATCTGGAAAGATGGGAGGAGCTTTACAAGACGAATGTGCACGGTCTTGTCCTGACATTGAAGTACGGACTTCAGCCAATGAAGGAACAGGCCAAGGGGGATGTTGTCATTGTTTCCTCTATTGCAGCGAAGGAAGTAGTTGCCGGAGGAGGACTATACAGCGCTACCAAGTACGGCGCTAGCGCCATAGCCTCCGCATTGCGTTTGGAGACCAGTACGCAAGGAATTCGTGTAACTGCGATTCACCCCGGGGCGGTGGCGACGGAATTTTCGCAGGTGGCCGGATATCCCGAGCAGGAAATTCGGGCGTTTGCTTCGAGCGTTGTGCCGCTGCATCCCGATGATGTTGCAGAAGCTGCCCTTTATGCACTGGAGCAACCGGAACATGTCAATATTCCAGAGTTGACCATTATGCCTTCGAGGCAGGTCCAGCGGTTCAAATAGAGCGGTATTTATTCTGACATAAACCGGGTATGGCGGCGAAGAGAACTGCTTGCCCATAACCTGCTCAAATGACTGAGTATGAACCAAAAAGCGCGAGCTACAAGGGGAACAACCCTTGCACTCGCGCTTTTTTACACTAATAACGAAGCGTGACTGTTCAATTAGCCCCATGTTCGCTCATTCAGTCATCGTGGGCACAGCTATAGTGTAATGACGTACAGACCTAGCGGCGTATTTGCACTGCCGGCGACCATGAAGCTAAGATCATAGCTGGACCTGCCGGGAGGGACGCTGATCTCAGCCAATCGGCATACCTTGGTCTTATCTCGTAGCAGAGGGATACCATATACACGATCATCCACACGCACAGACCCGGCGAATGCTCCCCCACGCGGATTGGCGTAGATGCGGACCGTACGTTCCTCGCCACCGTCGTTAACGATGGGAATCGTCGCGTTATATATAACACCGAATTGTCCACGGTTATCAAGCGCAGGGCCCAGTTCGCTGCGGGCCGCGGTAAACAGCAGATCGGCAGGAGTCCCGCCGTCCAGTTTTTTCGTGGCACACGCCCGGTAGTTGGCGCTTTGCCCGACCACGTACTCTGGCATCCGCGCGTTCGTTTCGGAAAAGGACCATACACCGCGCGGATGCGCCCGCGGCGGCGGTACGGGTGGTAGCGGTTCCGCATGAATCCCGCGCAGGTCGGACTGTGTATCCTTGCTGACCACGGTGCGGATTACATAGTCCAGCGTACCGTGGCCTTCGCCATATTCCACGGTGAGGTCATAGGTGAATCCAGCCAGCGATCCTTCAGGCAGCTCGAATTCTTCCAGCAGCGTTGTGCCTTTGCCAAATTTATGACGGTCTACTGGCTTCAAGCGCTTCATCGTACCTGCCAAACAGCTTTTGGCAATGGACTGCCCGACATCCATAATCCAGTTACCATCCTCAGGCGCAATCTCAAGAGCACGCTTGATATGACGTACTTCCAGCGCAGCATCGCTTTTGTTCTCTACGGTGATGCCCAGTTTGACGGTTCCGCCGATTTTGTTGTAATGCCAACCGAAAATGCGATGCTTGACCGTACGGGTTGTCGTGCGTACCACATCATGCCACAGGGTAGCTTGCTCGGCAGGTACAGTCACAGGGGTGAGCGTCTCCGGGTTATCGCTAAGCATCAGGCGGCGTTTTCCTCCTTCGGTGGCTGATTCCACATCCACATTGATATTCGACGGGATCACAGCTGACTCCACAATCAGATCCTTTGGCACTTTGGGGCGATGGTTCATGTGGGTTCCTCCTTTGATTTAGAGAATGGGACCGCTTCTGGTTCATGGATATGGGCGGTTTATATATATAGGTAACGTCGGAATAACTTATACAACCTGTTTTTAAAAATATTTTTTTTCAATCTCCCTTCTCCCCATCATACAACCGATTCGCCAGCAGGTATTGAGAGTATGTTAAGAGCATATGCTATTGGATGTACAGAGAAGCTACAGGAGGGCAACATGCCTAAAAAAATATGGTGGAAGGAAGCCGTTGTGTATCAGATTTATCCGATTAGCTTTCAGGATTCGGACGGAGACGGTAAAGGAGATTTACGAGGCATTCTGTCCAGGCTGGACTATCTGAGTGAGCTGGGCATTGATGTCATCTGGATTTGTCCGGTGTACAAATCGCCCAATCATGATAACGGCTACGATATTAGCGATTATTATGCCATTATGGATGAATTCGGAACGATGGAGGATTTTGATAAACTCCTTCACAAGGCGCATGAACGAGGCATTAAAATTATGATGGATCTGGTTTTAAACCATACATCAGATGAGCATCCGTGGTTTACGGAATCACGTTCGTCCAAGGATAATCCGAAACGGGACTACTACATATGGCGAACAGGCAAAAATGGCGGATATCCGAACAATTGGGAATCGTATTTTTCCGGTTCTGTGTGGAAATATGACAAGCTTACAGACGAATATTACATGCATCTGTATTCCGAGCATCAGCCGGACCTCAACTGGAACAATAAAGAAATGGTCGCTGAACTGTACCGTATGGTGGAATGGTGGCTGAAAAAGGGAGTCGATGGCTTCCGGTTTGATGCCATTGCTCATATTGTCAAAGCGGAAGGGCTGCCGGACGCCAATAATCCCGAGAAACGGACATGGGTACGAGCCTATCAGCTCTTTTCCAATTTGGAACAGGTGCATGTGCTTCTTCGCATGCTGAACGAAAGGGTGCTGGAGCGTTATCCCTTAATGACCGTCGGTGAGACATCAGGATTGAACCCTGAACAGGCGCTCGATTATGTGGGGGATCAGCGGCATGAACTGAATATGGTTTTCCAGTTTGAACACATGTTTATAGATGCCCAAGGGCAAGGGACAGAAAAATGGAAACCCAAGCCGTGGACACTGGTGGAACTAAAAAAAATTATGAGCAGTTGGCAGACGGTGCTTCATCAGGAAGGATGGAATGCCAACTATTTGAACAATCATGATCAGCCGCGCGCCCTCTCACGATTCGGAAATGATGGACAATACCGTGTGGAGTCGGGCAAAATGCTGGCAACCTTCACGCATATGCTCGAAGGTACGCCGTACATTTATCAGGGTGAGGAAATCGGTATGACGAATATCGCGTACTCGTCGATTGATGATTACCGGGACGTGGAGACATTGAATTATTATGAGCAGCAACGGAAGCTTGGTGAACCGGAAGAGCAGATTATGGCGGCGATTTGGAGAAAAAGCCGGGATAATGCGCGGACACCCATGCAGTGGAATGGAGGGCGTGCGGCCGGGTTTACCGATGGAGAGCCATGGATGAAAATTAACGATAACTACACGCACATCCACGCTGAGGCGGAAAGAAATAACCCGGATTCAATTTTTCACTATTATCGCAAGCTGATTGCCCTGCGCAAACAGCATGAGGTGATCGTTTATGGTGAATATAAGCTGCTGTTGCCACTGGATACGGAGCTGTATGTGTTTACCCGTACGTTGGAGAAGGAGCATCTGCTAGTCATTTTGAATTTCTTTGACCGTGACCCAGTGTTCCACTGGCCTGAGGAGGAGGGCTATCCTGCCGCGAAAGCGGAGCTGCTTCTGTCCAACTGCGAGCCGGTAAAAGGGGAGAATCTGAACGCCCTGAAGCTGCGTCCTTATGAAGCCAGAGTATATAAGTTAAGCTTGGAATAGGCGTTTTAGCTTCTTATGGATATTTTGCGGGCTGATGTCCAGCACTTCCGGCAAGAAGGCTTCCACATGAGTCAGTTGTTCCAGACAGTCTGCGATCTGATCCGACACACACTGTCCCTTGAAGCAAATCGTTCCATCCAAATCGAATACAAAGTGCATGATGTACCTCCGGTATGTATGTCGATCCTCCGAATATTTGTTTATCTATTATATCTAACCCCTTCTTTGAGCGTAAAGTAAAAAGCCCGATCCACACACTGTCTATAGTAGGCAGTGTGGATCGGGCTAAGACATAAAAGACTTACCGATTTAAGATGCTTCTTTAGTGGTAATGCTTGACCTTGAGGTCGTCCAGACTTTTGAATTCATATCCTTGCTTGCGAGCTTCGTCAATGATAGAACCAAGCGCTTCGGCATTGTCCTTGGACACGGAATGGAGCAGAATGACCGCTCCAGGATGGAGCTGATTCATGACCTGACGATAGGCATAGTCTGTTCCTTGCTGGATATTTGTATCCCAGTCCTTGTAAGCCGCAGACCAGAATACGCTTGTATATCCCGCTTCCCGGCAGGAAGCCAAGGCTTTTTCGCTAAAAATGCCGCGTGGCGGTCGGACGTATTTCATTTCTTTTTGTCCGGTCAGTTCGGCCGATGCGCTTCGTACCCTATCCAGCTCAGACCGGATCTGTGCCGAAGAAATGGTACTCATATCAGGATGACTCCATGAATGGTTCCCGATGATATGACCTTCGCTGGCCATACGGCGCATCAAAGCAGGCTGGTCTTTTACAAAATGCCCGGTCACAAAGAAGGCAGCCGGGACTTTTTTAGCCTTCAATACATCCAGCACTCTGGGGGTAAATCCATTCTCATAGCCGTTGTCGAAGGTAAGATACAGTTCTTTTTTGGTCGTATCCCCCAAAAAAATGCCTCCCTGTCTTTCGATCAGGTGCATAAAGCCCTCTTGCGCTATGGAAGGCAGCTCCCCTCCCTTGCTTTTTTTAAATCCAAAATGATAAGGCTGTCCGTCAACAGCCTGCGTAGCTAGTGCGGGTTGACTCGTAACTACCAACATGCCAACAACCGCAGTGCATAACAATAAGGCAAACATTCGCTTCATCTATGTTCCTCCGCTTCTCCGTCCTGTTCGGGTAAGGTGTGTATGCTTCGGCATATTCCATAGATTCTGCAAAACGGCGCTTTTTTATGCAATATGAATTAACGAGAATAGGTCGTCTTGCCAATGGGCAACCGTTGCACGGCAACCAGAACAAAGCCTTCATACTTAGGTTAGGATTTGATGAAATTTCCAAATTCCTCCGACTCATATGCAGATTTCAGATCCTTGGCCCATTGGGTGTCTTTATGTACCTTTCACAATTCCGAAATCAAGGTCTTTCAGATAAACGAGAACTTGTGCCGAATCCAGCACCTTGAAATTCATTTTATGTTTGGCAGGCTCAATACAATCCTTGAGGAGCGCTCGGTACGTATCCTTTGCTCGAGACAAGAACTTTTAATCCGAAAATTTCATAGAGACATCTACAAAAAATTAAGTGTTGCTTTCGAGTTAACTCGAAAGTATATACTGTGTTCATGGAAAAGTTACTAACTATTCGACAGGTTGCTGATGTTACGAATCTTAGTGTTCACACGCTTCGCTATTACGAGAATATTGGTCTTCTTAACTCAATCCACCGAAATAAAAATGGTTACCGTTATTATTCACCTGAAGATATCACTTGGATTAAGTTTTTGACTCGACTGAAAGCTACAGGAATGTCAATCAACAAAATGATCGAAATCGCTGAGTTAAGGAGGCAGGGAGATTCAACTATAACTACAAGGAGGGTACTTCTCGAAGAGCACTATAAAGAAGTTCAAGAGCATATGATTGAGCTTCAGAAAAATCTAAATTTGCTTGCAGATAAAATCGTTATCTACAAGGAGATGGAGAAGAATTATGAATTAGAACATAAGATGGACAAATAATGATAGGAAGTGATATTTGGAAAAAATAAATAAATAGAATTAAAAATCACCATTATAAAGAAATATTAGGCTTAAAACAAAATAAGTACTGTTTTATAATATATATGTTTATATATTACTTTAAAGTATAAGGAGAATTTCACATCCATATGAAAACGTCATTTGTAACCTTTATCATTGCCCTCGGCGTATTTGGAATAGTTAATACCGAACTTGGAGTTATAGGTATTTTACCGCAGATTTCGAATCAATTCCAAGTCAGCATTTCTCAAGCGGGTATGCTTGTAAGCATGTTTGCGCTTATCATTGCCATCTCTGGTCCGTTCATGATTTTATTATTTTCCGGAATAAACCGAAAAAAAATCTTAGCAGGAGTGCTTGCTATTTTTACAATTGCCAATCTTGTTTCAGCATTTGCCCCCAACTATTCTGTCCTAATGTTTTGTCGTATTTTACCTGCTTTTCTCCATCCTGTTTATTTCTCAGTAGCATTTTCAGCAGCTGCAAGCTCTGTTCCCAAAGAACAAAGTGCTAAAGCAGTTTCCAGAGTTTTTACAGGATTAACTGTGGGGATGGTTTTAGGCATTCCAATCACATCATTTATTGGGGATCAGTTTTCACTCGAAGCTGCCTTTCTCTTTTCTGCTGTTATTAATGCTTGCACATTTATCGGTATAATAGCTTGGATTCCATCCATGTCAGTAAAAGAAAAGTTATCTTATGGGAATCAGTTGAAAATTTTGGTTAAGCCACAATTGTGGTTTAACATTGCGGCCACTTGTTTCATTCTTGCAGCATTGTACTCCGTATATTCTTATTTTGCTGAATATCTTAGAATAGTGACAAACATGAATGGTAAAACGATAAGTATCATGTTAATTCTTTTCGGAGCGAGCGGTGTTTTCGGTAATCTACAGGCAGCTAAGCTATTAAGCAAGAGTGTAGTTAAAACAACCATTTTTTATCCTCTGCTGCTTGGAATCATTTATTTGCTAGTATTTTCTGTGGGAAATTACACGATTCCGATGATCCTTATTATCATTGCGTGGGGAGCTGTTTTTACAAGCGGCCTCATTATAAGCCAAACCTGGCTAACCTCTGAGGCCTCAGATGCAGCTGAGTTTGGCAATAGCTTGTTTGTATCCTTTGCAAATTTGGGTGTAACAATAGGCACCGCCTCAGGTGGCTGGTTTTTATCCCAAATGGGAACACACCAGATTGTATGGAGCGGTGTATTGTTTCTGATGCTTGCATTCATCTGCATTGGAGTAAAAATCAAGCTCTTTGATTTAAAAGAAGTTAAGGTTTAAATGTTAATGTCACCACTGGAGACCGGTGATGTTGGTGTAGCTGAAAATATGTTGATCATCTGAAAATATGTTGATCATCTGAAAATTGAAGGAGAAGCAGACAATTTGAAATGATCGTTGTACTGCCTTTTAAACTTAATAAGCCAGCGGTAGTCTGCTGAAACGTAAAAAATATGATTTTTTTTAACACTGATTATTTTGATCCAACATTGAATCTAACGAAGAGCAGAGCGGAGAGGCACATCTTGCTTGAAGCGGAAAAAATTTTAAAGAAAACTTAAAAACGTCTATATTTTGATGGACGAGCTGGGGAACTAAATTTTCGACAGGGTTATCCTGTTACTCGTTATCGGATTCAGAATGAGTCGGATTAACTTCTATTCTAAATTTAATGATGACTGATCTCTCTCTTATACTAACCATAGAATGCATCTATATAAGCTCAACTAATGATTTTAGGCTTAATGAGTTTTCGTAAGGAAGATTCCATGCGGACGCACAAACGGTTAATGATGGCCCATCTATCTTTGGAGATCTCGTCCATGAAGTCCTTCACATTCTTACGAATCTCGGCCACCGTATGATAAAACACATTGTTGATGACATCGGCTTTTAGCCATTTCCAGAGTTGTCCAGCACCATCACCAAGCCATTCAGCCCTTTCTCTTGATAGGATTTGATGTAGGTGTTCACCGTTACAGGGTTTCTGCGAATGATCTCCGCAATTTCGGTCGCCAACATCTGTTTCACAGCATGTAAGTAGATCGTCTGATAGCGTTCATACATCCGACGGTTTTTCTTTTGACCCAGCCGCCTTTCCCATTCTTGTTGATCCGTTGGTTGAATTTCCATCATCATCACTCATCTCGTTGATTTTCCTTATCTATTCGACGTGCGAATCGGAAATCCATTCCAAGATTCGTGAAACTTTAGTTGAACTTATATAGTTCTTCGTATATGAAGGTGAAGTATGCGAAGTGCGGTACTGCAAAAGCATGTCTAGAGAGGATGATTCAAGATGTCACCCGTGTCAAAGAAACGAAAAGTAGGGAAGAAAAAGAAGAAACAGCCGCTAAACATAAGCAAGCCCATGTTAACCAAAGAGACGGTCAAGTACATCTGTTTGAATTGCAAGGAAACAGAAGACATACCGCTTAGCGTAGTTCAAAACTTTGATATGATGGACGATGGAGACCCGAAGGTTGCACCACAATTTGCCTGTGAGATTTGTGAAGGAGAGATGTATCCGGAATATTACAAGGGTGTTCATGGATACGAATACCGGATAGAAAACCGAATGGGGGAAAGAGAAGTAGAAGGCAGCTCAAAGTAGGATAGAAGAGGGAATGGATATGGGGCGGAAAAGCGAGAGCGCCCGCCTTTGAAATTCGTGTTGATACCGATAAACAAGATTCAAAATAACACGAATTTCAACAGCGGTTGGGGCCCCATATCCAATTCCCTCCCCAAACGTATGGGTTACACCAAGGACGCCGCAAGGCGCGTTTTTCTTAGAGGTGGTTTGGGATTTGGGGTAAGCGAGGCTGACCCACCATGCGGCTTATTCTCTTCTGCTGCATGCAGGTACCTCGCCATCTAACGGTTACTCTTACACATTTTGATAGGAATTCTTCGGCAATACAATTAAACGTTTGATATGAGTCAATTATTTAAAATGCTTAGTTTCCGTTACTGCAAAGTGGTGACTGTCAAGGCATTACTTGCTGCCGAAAGGTTACCACCGTTATCGCTGCCCATGATCGTAAAGCTGTAATTGGTACCCGTTAGCAAGTTGACTACTTCGTAGCTTGTTTGTCCCTCCGTCGTGCCGACCAGCGTACTTCCGGCATAGATGAGATATCGGTTTGCGCCAGTGCCGGCTGTCCAGGATAAGGTTACTCTCGTTTTCCCAACGGTTGTTGCTTGCAAGCCGCTCGGAGGTGAAGGCGGTATCGCGTCAGGGGCAATTGACCCTACAGCTACGCTATAGCTGGTGTTTGTTGTATTTCCGCTCACCGTGTTGCCTCCAAGCTCAACGCCGGATCCTGCTGTTATTTTGATACCTCCGCTGTTACCCGTCACCTTGTTATTGATGATATCGGTATAATCAGGATTTCCTGCCGTCGAAGTACCTGTGCCGCTATCGCCGGCAAGATGAATGCCCCAGAAACCAGTTGCGCCGTTCCCATCGATCAAATTGCTTCGAATAATAGTTCTGGGCGCTTTCCCCAAATAAATTCCTGATGAATTGGAAACTTTATAAAAATTTCGGATCGTGTTTCGCTCGATGGTCGTGTCTGGTGTGTCAAACAGTACCCAAACACCGTACTTGCTGCTGTCAATAACATTATCGTGGATATAGTTATATGAACCTGTCGCATCATGAATATAGGTAGTCCCGCCGGAGTTGCCTAGCCCCACTCCACCTCCCCTAGAGACACCCGTAATGGTATTGGCGTATACTTCGTTCAAATATTCATCTTCGCCATGTAGATCGATGGCATCAAGGGCGCTATTCGTGATGGTGTTGTTACGAATCACGTTATTATGCGTGTAGTTTTGCAAAAGAACTCCATGGCGGATATAAGGACCGAGGATTGTGTTATTCTGCGCCACGTTGCGTGCAGAATCGTCATTCTGTCCGATATGATCCTCATGATAAGTACCTTCTAACACAATGCCGTAACCCGCTCCGGCTCCACCTACGTCCGTCGCATTCTTAATTGTGCAGTTCTGGACTACGACATCCTGAGCCTTCGTAATTTTAATGGCATTGTTTTTGAACTTCTCGATGGTTATCCGGTCAATCGTAACATTGTATGACTTATTGCTAGTAGTGCTGTCGTACAGGATTTGGATGCCATGATTAGGCCCACCGGCATCAGGGTTACTCGTGGTCGAGTCGGAAGAATATGTTTTGTTCCAAATAGAAGTGATGCTGAAATTTTTTAAATAAACGTTATTAACCCCTTTCCCACGCATGACGTAATAGGTAATGGGGTTAGAGGTTTTGTCAGTATTGTCGAAATTTGATTTCAACACAACACCCAATTGGCTTTCTCCACGGATATTAACACCCGATTTAAGCTGAAAATGAGTGGATGTATCATTGGGATCTGGGGAATTTAAGTTATACGTCCCATTCGGTAAATAGATTTCATCGCCCGCTTTTGCCGCAGCTATGGCGGCGCGGATCTTGGCTGCATCGTCCGCAGCAGAATCCGCCGTATTGGCCCCATATTGGGTGACCAGATTGAGGGTGGAGCCGGTTTTGCTGTTCGACATATGGATGGTGTGCGGAGTTCTTCCGTCATTTTCATACATGCCAGGCCACGGGGGATCCGCTGCTGCCGCATGTCCGCTGTTGGCCCCGACACCATAAACAGCCATCGCCAATGATAAAAGCAGCAACTTACCTTTGCTCTTTGGTTTCATTACTTTCCCACCTTTCAAAAATGTGAATGATTGCACTTTTGCAACCGTTTCCAATATCTAGTATAATAAATTTTTCCAGTAGTGTCTTGTGTTTTTTGCAGGTAAAAGTTTATAATTTTTGGCTTGTTAACTTGGTGGAACACATACACGTTTATCCATGATTAACTACATGCTAAGCAGGTGCTTGATCGCAATTTCGTATTTTAACAGAATTTTAGGAAGCTCGGGAAAAAAATCAGAGAGCCTTTGGTCCACGGACGTAATCAGCGAGTCCACTTGATTATCAGCATTGCTTCAGCTACCAGGTATCCATTACGTATGATGACCATACTGTGCACATGGCGGTTACGAAAAGCATCCATCATTTCTGCCAACTGAGCCGAGTCCATTCCCTGCGCTTCCGGTGTGGTTGTCCCATATCTATGGAATTGTTATTACTCTATTCGAAGAAAAATTTGTATTTTCACCATGGTTAAATGAAATGTCGGCCGGTCGTTGTTCGATTAATGGATATTTCGATTTGTCTATATGCTGAAGATGAGAGACATCATCCTATTATGGATTACGCCTATGCAAAAGTATGACAAACGTTTAAAGTCCGGAAGGATGAAACTGACCTATGGTATCGGATGGCGGGTAGCGAAGATTGGGAACCAAGTGTTTTTCTTGTTTATAGGATATTGCATAGTTATAAACATGTGAATAAGCGAATAGAGTCATAAGTGTTAGAAGAAAATAAAGTACGAGACTGAAAAATAAGGGTATGAGGTTCACTCAACGTCTGGGTTATTTATTCGGCGTTAGCCGAACCCCATTTACTCATTAAAATAGGTTGTGATATTTACTTGTAGTGTTTTGTTAGTAAAGCCTCTTTTCTCTATGATCTGCTATTTGCCGATACAACTTCTCCTACTCTAGCATATTCATATAACATATCTCTTCGCAGTTGAGATCAACTCAAGGATGGCTTATATCCGTCTGAACAGGGCTCGCAAATGAGAGATTAAAGGAAAATCAAAGTATTTTAAGGAGGTAATTGCTTTGGGAAGGAAGAGACGGAGCGGTTTTAAAAATAAAAGAATTTCGGTAGACGTCAGACAATCTTCTTCAGCTCAGACAGGACAAGGTGGCAACCCTATTTCTATCAATGCTTCTGATGTCGGGGTCGTAAGAACAGATATTCAAAATAAGTAATCCGTTAAAAAGTTATGTAGCCAACGCGCGTCGATACCCATTCGGCGCGCGTTGTTTGAGTTTAGTTTGAGTTAGTCATCATCTTTTAAGTACATTCCGGTCATTAATCTCGTATACTCTGCATCAGTTTCACGGGACGCAAATAATCGGGAATGCTCATAAAGCCCAATATAATTAATGATACAGGATTTATTATCGACCTCAAAGGCTTTTTCCAAACCGTCGATTAGATATTGAAAACCAACGTCAAATGCCCCTCTGCTTAAATAATAGTGAGCCAGCTCATATAGAAAAAGAATATATAAATCTGGCGTGATCTTGTGTGTATACGTAACGATAGCTTTTTCCCGCGCCATAAAGGCTGTAATGTCTGTTTCGAACTTGTTAAGAAAATAATCAACCTTGATATCCTGCTGATTGGCGGCTCTGACGATTTTGAATAAACCCGACATCAGCTCCGTTTGTGAAGCTTCAATGCATGTCACATAGTCCAAAATGGCGCTTACATCTCCGCTTAGCATTTTATATAAAAATATACCAGACCGTGCCCATTCCTTGCATTTGTTCAGCCAGTATTGGGTTTCCTCATCCGTTTCCTTCACCCAGCTTAGATTAGCATACGCGTACGTATATTGTAGCGCTTGCTTGTAGCTTCCTTGGGCCTCACAAATGTTCGCACGAAGATAGTTAGAATAGGCCATATAAAAGAACATTGGTCTTTGTGGCTTTTTGAGTGGTTCCTGATTAACTTTATTAGGTTGGTGCATGAGAAGGTATTGAATATTAGCCTCATCGTCCATATCCTGAGCCAAGTCCTTGGCTAAATCCCATAATTCCCTTTGCGAATAGGCAATCGCCAGTTCTCTTAATGCGTCGAGTCGGTCTATGTCGTCAAGCTGATCCAAAAGGGAAAAAACCCGGTTAGCAGCATCTACGTTTTTCTGTTTATTGGGTCCCAGCCCAAGAATAAACAAGCGATACTGACACAAGGCCAAGCGTTCTGAACGTCGGCCGCCCTCCCTTTTAACAATATTTCTGTAGAGAAGGGCTGCTGCGGCGTGTTTGTCATGTATGAAAAAATCCTCAGCTACTTCGAACAATAGAGGAGCGTAAGTCTTGTTATCCAACCCTAACAAACTGGTTTGCCGAATGCAATCCAGTTTGTCCAGTTCTTCACATCGGTATAAAAAAGGTTTAATGTAACGCCAATCGGGTACAACTTCGACCAGATATTCTTTGATGTAATGCTCATAAAAATGGCCTGGATTCAGTCCCATACCGTATGTAACCCGATCCAGTTGCTCTACCGAGAATGGCATTTTTTTGCCCAAAATCGCATCGACTGTCTCCGTTTCTACATCTGCCATTTCGCAAAATTGGGTTATGCTTAGGCCTTCTCGTGCCATGAATTGCTCCAGCTCTGTGCGTATCGTGGTTGTATGTTCCAAATAAACCACCCCTTTCACAATTCGCATGCTCAATCAGCGCTTACCTGAACATATTATAGCACCGTTCTGGGAGTGTTTGTATGTGTATTGGAAGTTTACAGCTTGATTAAAGGCATTTCAATAAACACGGTAGATTAAAAACAGCGCTGTGATGATATAGAAAAAGTTTTTATGGATTTTAAATTGAAATCAGATTTCTTGTATTTTCTAAAAAATTATCCATGGTGATAATTGTAAATACGTATGCTATTATGTAGAGAAATAGGCTATAAGAACTACATTTGAAAGAGGCGATTTTTTGGGAACCAAAGTTGAATATATTGACGTGTTGAATGAGGTTGTGTATAGCAGTTTGGAGGGGATCTTAAAAAAGTTAAATAAAAGGATTCATATCAAGCTCTACGCCCTTGTTTATAACGGAAAAAAATCTCTCACTCAAAATATTAGAATAAAAAAAACCATTGCGAGTAGTCGCGAAGATGGGAAACCGGTCTCTCAAGATACCCTACAAGATGTATCGAACGTATATGCTGAGTTAAAAGCTGATTTTTCGGCAGTGGTTGATAGTTACGGCGATATTAAGAGTTATTTTGATAGGCAAAAGCAACAACCGTATCAGGCAGACATTAATAATGACGAAGATTCAAAGAATACTGAAAATGAAATAGAAATAGAACAGGATATAAACGTTGAGAATAGCATACTTGATACCAAGATTATTTATTCTAATCAGTTACCTTTTTATAATGGCCAAGCATTATATAATGTCGTATATATAGTGGAAGTACGAAATGTAGAGTATGAGAGTAGGAAGCTTTTTTATCAAGAACCCGAAATATCTTTTCTAAGAATGATAATGGATTATTTCTTTAGTGATTATTTTTCTTTAGATACCCAATTTAATGCTATTACGATGAATAATGATAATCAAATCGACACAAAGTATAACGAAGACAGTCTTCAATTTACCAGAAGATTAACAAGATTGTTTTTTGGAAAGATGCAACAATGTCTTATTGAAGCTACGAGTCTTAAAATTGAAGTTCAATATGATCATATGCTTCAAAGTAAGTATTATGTGAATAATCTACTTGAGAAAGTAGATGAAATATCTACTAAAACATATGAAGGTACAAGTCCCTTTGGCTCCATTTTGTTCATGAATGAAATGGTTATTAAGGAGCAACCTCTTATTCGTTTTACCGTGAAATTCACTAAAGAAGACCGCATTAGGCTGGACGATTCCAAACGTATACGTAAGCTGCTTGAATTAACAAATATAGATAAGGACCTTTATCTTATCGCTGATCATAACGAGATCCATGGCTTGGGTGAGATAAACTGGAATTTACAAGAGGGTGCTCTGATATTAAGACTGGATTTTAATGGACTTTCCAAGTGCAATCTGGTTCTCGTTAGAACGGATGCAAAACGATCAAATTATGGTGAACTTTTAGTAAATGATGACAGGAAGTTTTATCGCTCAGATCTTAGTTTGGTAGAAACTCGACTGGTATCCGTTTCTTTTAAAAACCCAAGACTTGGAGAAGAAGGTTACACTTCCGAGAAGTTTATCCATCTTCTAAAAAGTGTTTTTTGGGAAGGACAGTCTGATCATGATGACATGGTCAATCGGAAACTTGAGAAATTGGATCAGATTGTCCGTAAGGCTCGGGAACAAAAGCATGGAACTATGGTAGTTATCACAGAACCGGAGATTGCTAAATGTGAGATGGAGAGGTTAAGTAAACAGTCAACATTAATTGAACCAGGCATCATAAACCCGGAATACATAAAATTCCTAACTGCTATTGACGGTGCAATTTATTTTGATATTGATGGAAACTGTCATGCAATTGGTGTCATTCTGGATGGTATCGCTAAGGGAGATATAGGAGATGCTAGTCGTGGGGCTCGTTATAATTCTGCGCATCGCTACTGGCATAAGCTTAGAGATATTGATGAACAGAATGAGAACGGTAAATGTGTAATCGCTATTATTTCAGAGGATGGCATGGTAGACTTAATTCCCGAATCTGAAGATGAGGAAAAGATACTAGCATTAGCTGAGGAAATTATTGACAGTATCAATGAGGAGAATCATGATTCTGACAAGTTGCAGGAGAAGGAGGAAACTCTCCTGCAATCAAAAATTGTAGACTGTGATTGGTTATTTAAAGTTGGGAAAGTATACTATCTTAAGAAAAACTATGTTAAAGCTATTTCTTTTTTTGAATATGGTATGGAAAGAGCAGAAAAGAGTTATATTCAACCTGAATATTTTGACACTCTAGGAAGATGTTATTCTTTCACAAAAGACTATGAATTGGCAATTAAAATGTATAAATTTTGCGTTGCTAAAACAGATAATTACAAAAGTAAACATGTATACTTAAGAAGTTTAGGACATGCTTTTTTGGATTATAGCCATAAGTTTAAAAAAGACAAACAAAAGCGTCATTCACTTTTAAATAACGCTATAGGGTTCCTGACTGAAGGAATTGAATTAGCGAAGATGCATTCTATTAAATCATCTGCTGTACATTATAATATTAGAGCAATATGTTACTACAATTTAGGTGATCTAAAAGAAGCGATTAGGGAATTTACTCTGGCTTTGAATGAGGAACCCAATAATTCAGAAATTTTATGGAATAGATACCTGGTAAAAAAAGAAATGGGAGACATAAAAGGTTCTATACAGGATATTATGGAGGCCGAGTTCAAAAAGCATGATGAGAAATATATAACGCAATTATCCAGTGTTCTAGATGAAAATCCCCATCTTAACGAGGATGTCATCACATTTTATAATAAGCTAGCTACACAAGAAACAGAACCTTCGGAATTAGTGGAACTGTTAGAAAAGTATAAGAAACAGATCGAATTAAGTAGCCTTGCTGAGGGTGCCGCAGTTAAAGAGATTATACCTGATTAAGATTGAGAGTGTTAAAATTCTAGGTGACATTTTTCGTTAGGTGTTTTGATTATTCTAGCTCTGCTACAATGATTGGAACGTATTATTTGTAATACTTACCCAATAAAAAGAGTCAAAGGATCACCGAGATTACCATATAAAATATTCATAGATAGCTCAATAAACCATCGGGAACAGGTACCACACTGTTTCCGATGGTTCTCGCTGTTTGACATATGTGTCTTACATAGGCTTATATCCTTATTATGGCTTTCCCCCACCTTTTTTCGCAGGCGCTGTCTTCAGTACGGCGTAGCCGTAGGGTGGAAGCTCGGCGCGCAAGCCCTTCGCTCCTGCGGACCACTGGCTTTCGCCAAAAGCCAATTCCCATTCCTGCTCGGGAATATCCAACTCCAAGACGTGGTTCTTACCGGAACGGTTAAGCAGCACGAGCAGCACCTCTTCCTCACTGCGGCGCTCATAGGCGAGTGCTGCGCCCTCCGGCTCTGCCTCCAGAAAAGTGAGGCATCCCGCAGCACGCAGCGCAGGATGTTCCTTACGCAGCGCAATCAGCTCGCGGTAAAAGTCGAACAGCTCGCGGTCCTGCTTGCAGGGGTCCCACTCCATGCACTTGCGGCAGCCTGGATCCGCATCTCCATCCAGACCAATTTCATCACCGTAATAGATGCAGGGCGCGCCCATGTACGTGAACTGAAACAGTGCGGCCAGCCGCACTAGCCGCTTGTCATCGCCGCACAGCGTCAGGAGGCGCGGCGTGTCGTGGCTATCCAGCAGATTGAAGGCAACCTCGGATACCTGTTGCGGATAGCGGGCCAACTGCCGTCCGATGGCAAAGGCGAAGCTTTGGGCATCGGTTGCTTTTTTGACGAAAAAATCATTCACTGCGTGAGTAAAAGGATAATTCATCGTTGCATCGAACTGGTCACCCTGTAGCCATTCAGACGATTCATTCCATATTTCACCCAGAATGTACGCATCCGGGTTAGCCTGTTTGACCGTGGTGCGGAACTCCCGCCAAAAGGCGTGGTCCACCTCATCTGCCACATCCAGCCGCCACCCGTCGATGCCGATCTCTTCGATCCAATGTTTTGCCACGTTCAGCAGGTACTTTTTCACCTCGGGATGCTCCGTGTTCAGCTTGGGCATCATCGGTTCCAGCCCGAAGGTATCGTAGGTCGGTGTATCATCAACCACTTCCAGCGGGAAGCTATGTACGTGGAACCAGTCCTTGTAAGGCGAGGCTTCGCCTTTTTCCAGCACATCCACGAACGGCTTAAAGGTACGTCCCGAATGGTTGAACACTGCATCGAACAGTATCCGGATTCCCCGGTCGTGGCAGGCATCCACCAGTTTTTTTAGCGTCTCCTTGTCCCCAAAATGCGGGTCCACCTCCATATAATCCTCGGTATCGTATTTATGATTGGTCGTCGCCTTGAACACAGGAGTCATATATATGGCGTTAATCCCCAGCTCGTTCAGGTGGTCCAGATGATCCAGAATGCCTTGTAGATCGCCACCGAAAAAATTGTCTCTTCGCGGTGTGCCGCCCCATGCCTCTACACCTTCCGGGCTAATGGAGGGGTCACCGTTTGCAAAGCGTTCCGGGAAAATCTGATAAAATACCGCATCCTTCACCCATGCAGGCGGCTTGAGAATATCAATTGGATTCAAAAACGGGTATTGGAACAGGCTGTCTGCATTTTGAGGCTCCTGGGTGGTAAAGTCGTCCTCGTTCATCCATATTTGTTCTTCTCCGTCTTCCAGCAAAAATCCATATTTCAGCCGGCGATGAGTGGGCTTTACGGTACACTCGTAGTAATCAAATCTGCCGTCGGTGGCGAATTTGGACATCGGAACGAGTTGTCGGGTGCGCTCCCAGTCGTATTTGTCTCCGGTTAGAGCGTGTACAGCGGTCAGGTCATTTTTCTTCACACGAAGCCGTAAAAATATGGTTGCATCGTTATAACCAAAAGCCCAATTTCGCTTCGGATGATGGTATATCGCTTCCAGCAACATATGGCATTCCTCCTATTTTGAGAGCAGTAGAATTTGAAATCATGTAGCATATGTCGTATAAGGTAGTTATTAACCTTTTTACGCGGGTTATGTACCATAAATGCTATAATGCCCATTACAATAAAAGAAAAACGATAAGCAGGTGTGCGTGAATGAAAACAAGTGTGTTATATATCGAGGACGATCAGGATATCGGCGCTTGGATGCATCAGTATTTGGAAGAGCGGCATTACGCTGTGGTATGGCTGCGCAGCGGAGATGGAGCTGTGGAAGCATCCCATACATGCCAGCTTGTGATTCTGGATGTGATGCTACCCGGTCTGGATGGATTTACGATTGGAAAAAGGCTCAAGAAGGAGCGGCCCGAGCTTCCGATTCTTATGCTGTCAGCACGTACTTCCATTGACGATAAGCTGCAAGGGCTGGATTTTGCCGACGATTATGTGACAAAGCCTTTTCACCCGGATGAGCTCATTGCACGAATGGAGATTTTGCTGCGTCGATCGGGAACTGTGCCCGAAGAATCCTTACAACTGGGACATCTCACGGTGTACCCTCCTGATAACCATATTGTGAATCGTGATACCGGGGAAGAAATTACGTTAACAGGCAAGCAATATCATATTTTCGCTTATTTGCTCCGGCATTTGGGCCAGATTATGACGAAGGAGCAAATGTATGAAGCCGTGTGGGGCGATCCATATATCGACGGGGACAAAACCTTAATGGTTCACATCCGGCATCTGCGCGAAAAGCTAGAGGTTGATCCTGCGGTTCCCCGCATCATTGAGACGATCCGTGGTGTAGGCTATCGGGTAAAGGCATAATGAACGGACTGCGAAAGGGATGGAGAAGGTTACGCCGTAAGCCTGGAGCAGAGAAGGGAACACGTTTCCGAAGTTCGCTGTTGTTCCGCTATCTGGTCATTATTGTAGTTGCCATGATGCTGTTGCCGACGGTGCTGCCTGCCACGATGCTTATATATAGCATGTTGTCTAACTGGGAGAAGAATCTCAAGCCTAAAAATCCATATTACCCTTCCAGTAACCATACCGAAAATAACTGGCATCGCGAAGCTGTAGCCTTGAAGGGAGCCACACCAGAGCAAATCTCAGCCCATCTGCGAAAAATACAGCGGGATACGTTTCCCGATTCTCAGATATTTTGGGTGGATGCAACCGGGAAAACAAGGCTGGAGCTACCCACACAACCTAACATTCCAAAGCAATGGAATGCGGCACTGGCTATAGCTTTTATGAAGCAAATAAGCATTGAGGGGCCTTTACTTTAGTGGCCTTTATTGGCGGGGGCAAGGATGATGTGAATCGGGGCTATATGCCATTAAAAGTTCCCCGTTCGTTCTTTGAACAGCCGCCTACAGATAGTAGCAGATTGCTGTACTACCTCTTTTTTATTGTATTGGTGCTTGCAGCTTTTATATTCGTATTTCTCCTGTTTTATGGAGGCATTCGGCGCAGACTGGTGCGGCTTCAGGCGGTCATGTCGCAACGGGGAGAGGATGGATTACCCATTCCCGTCAGCACCGGACGACCGGATGAAATCGGCAAGCTGGAGGAAGCGTTCAATCAGATGGTTGAGCAGTTGGCAGAGAGCCGGGGACGTGAGCGTCAGGAGGAAGATTTGCGGAAAAGGTTGGTCGCCGATCTGTCACACGATATTCGGACGCCGCTTACGGTCGTGCGCAGCCATCTGTACACACTGGATGCGGAAAATCTAATATTTACAATTTTATCCAATCGGTATATACTTACCATATAAATCCGAAAGCATCGGTGACACCCTACTGGCTAAAGCTGGTGGGGGTATTCTTTATACAGGAGGACAAACATTGAAGTGGTTTAATTACTTAAAGAAGCCTAATGTTAAAATAGAAAAATTAGAGATACCTGATTTCGAGGAAGAAGAGATTGTTACATGGGAGTCTTTGGAACAAAGAATGCTTAAACTGAAAAACAATTATCGGGAATTTGCGGAAACTGAGACCGCGAATTACTTTACAAAGGAGGTAATTAGGAAAATAAGGTTCAATAGGCCTTTAGAGATAGAGATTCTGAAAAGACCTTTCCCCGATAATTTGGAAGACTTCACAATTGGCGATATGAGTTTAATGTTAGAAGAACTTATTAGCTGCCGTCCCTTTTAACTATCAATAGCAATTGTTTACATTGAAATTCTCGAAAAGTGCTGTCTTGATTTTAAAGTTAAATTTAATAGTTCAATTGCATCACTCGTGAAGGACAAGGGAATATAAAGTGAATCTGCTAATTTCATTTTTTTATCATATATAACAGAATAACTGAAAAAAAGTTGCGGCAGACACGATCTATCATTCTTACCACCAGCTTTTTTTGGAATAATATTCATTCTTAAACAAAGTGGACTCTAAAAGCAGCCGGAAACAATTCTATGACTTAATCCTAGATATTTTACAGAATATTAATACCCGAGATTTCTCTGGGATTTCTGGTTACCTAGGGAATTGTCTGGCTTGCTTTACCGCTCTAATAAGTTCCTCGTTTCGGGGATCAGCATTATAATTGTTCACTACCACCACTGCATGAATTACTGCAGGAACCCAGCCAATACAGCACAAAATGACATTTAAAAATGCCTGCCAAGGCTTTCCGCATAGAATGATAGCTAGTGGGGGAATAAAAATAGAAAAGAAGTACTTCATAATAACACTCCTAATATAATTAAGATAATAATCAATAATTTTATAAAAATAGTATATATGATCTTGTAGATATTTTCTATTGATATTTACAAAATAGCCCAATTTGATTATACTTAGCCTAACACATACGGAAGTATCGTTGTGCAATCCGAAAGCATCGGTGACACCCTACTGGCTACTTTGGTGGGGTGTTTTTAAGTGTATGCAAGCTTATAATATCAACATGCGTGTTTACGTGCGTAAGGGTGATTGTATTGAGTATTAGAAGAGAAGTAGCGGAGGGTATTAGAGATTACAAAACTGCGGGTTTAGCAGAAATATTTGTTCTATGCGAAATCCTGATGGTGTCTGTAGTCGCTGGTAGATGGGCTGATAGAACTTGGTGGCCAGAGGGAGAATGGTGGGTTGGTGCTTGGGTTTTTATCGTGTGCCTACTTCTTCTTTTTGTTCCTGTAACATGTCTAATTATGACTGTTGTATTTGGTCTAGCTTGTGGTATAGCGGGCTGGATGATAGGTGACTATTTATTTGAGAATTTAGGTGCTTCTGTTGTGATTGCAATCATATCTGGAGTATTAGGGCTAATGATAAATATTGTAGGCTGTCCTAGATTTACTTCAAAGCGTTTAGCCCAAGAGTTTATTGATAAACTTTAAAATATTTAGAGGGAGCGAATTTATTCTATAGAATGACCATATTCTTGAATAAATCAGTTTGAGAAAAAGCCAGACGTTTGGTTGTTTCTTAAACTGTACACTATTAGATCAATTGAGGGATCGGCATGGAACAAATATGTGCATGCACAATGTCATCCCAACCATATGCTTATAACAATACATATGGAAGCACTGTTGTGGAATCCGAAAGATCGGTGACACCCTACCGGCTAAGCTGGTGGGGTGTTTTTACGTTTTATATTGTTCGGGATTTAGATTTGATATGTAATACAAAAACCCTTCCATCAGCGAAGGGTTTTCAACTTAGTTATTCAATGAAATATTAGGAGTTCATTCCGTGATTATTCGTGGATATTATGGTTGATCCTGTAGGGACGATTAAGGTGCCTACACTACCTAACAGAAACAATGCTACCGCCATCATACAAAATGCCTTTTTCACTTTTCAACACCCTCTCCAGAATTTTTTTGTTCAATGCATTATATTCACTTATTTGCTCTTTAGTCGCTTTATCTCTAAAAGCGACGAACAACGCATTGAGCTTTTTGTATCCTGTATCGTCCTTTAGCTTATCACTCATTCTCAATCCTTGAATGGTAGTACTTACTGCATTGTAAATAGTACCATTATTGAACTGATATAGAGCGATAAGGTAAAGATGGTCTACATAGTATCGTATGTTAGCATCTGTTTCGTACTCTCCGTCCAGAGCATCCAACTCAGCTCTGAACTCTTCTAGAACCCAATCTACATTGTAATTATGGGCAAGCGATGATTCAAGCACTGTTATAATCCCCGGTAGTAGCTCTTCATCTTCGCTTTGTTTGATGAACTGGACGTACTCCCTGAGTATATCCATCTTTCCCTCTAGTAAATCTAGAGTATATGTATTTGCCTTTGCAAGCATCTTGAAGTTAGCAACCTCTTCTTGTCCTTCTTGCTGTAATCCATATATCCATCCCAATTCTGCATATTTTTCGATACAATCTCGGGCAGCAACGTAATTGCCCTGTTTTTGGAGTGCGATACCCTTGGCGAGATTGGAAAAACCAAAATAGTAGGCAATGTTTCGTTTGAGTTTCGTTCTAATTTTCGGTTGTCCTTTAGCTTGCCGCAGTTGATTTTCTTCATATAGTTTTTGTATCGAAGAATAAAGCTTGTCTGCGATATGAACCATAGCGTCCCATCCTTCGAGCGAAAATTCTGCACGTAGCATGTCAGCTAACAAGTCTATATCAGTTATGGTTTCAAGAATCGACTTATTAAACATAAAACCCCTCCTTAGTTACATTTTTATCCAATAATATAACATATTTGGACAATGATCAATTACTTAGATTAAGTAAAAATATGCAACAAAGATGTGACAACCTCTTCAACTATCCCCAAATCCTCCTTTTCAATTTACCGCATATTCACAGGATATTCAACTTTTTTCCATTTGTCAATTGCGTATATAAGTACACATATTGTCTCAACTTATCTGACTTTTTTACGATAGTTTGTCCGCTCGCTACACAAGCAGATAGCCTGATGATGCCCTTGTGATTCAAGAGGTATGGGTATAACAAAAAAAGAGCCGAAGAGATAACCCTCACTGCTCTCATTAAACAAAAATCCCCGCTAACCTTAACTGGTCGGCGGAGATTTTTTGTTGAAGGAATTACCACACCATTCACCGATCGGATATAGAACTGTTCGCAGCTGCATTAAGCCAGGTAAGAGTATATGTAGTCCAGCCGTTGAGTATGATATAGTGGAGGTTGTAGATTACGGCGATGCAATAGAGAAGATTACACCGGAATCCATCAAGATTAACGGATCTTATTTCTTTCGTAAGCAATTTGAATTCAGAGTAGATGTGAAAAAGGACTCTAACGGCTTGTAGCCGAAAAGAGTCCTTCTTGTTGGTTATTTAGTTGAATACTCGCTTACTTCAAACGTGAGGATTTTATTGAATATTACATAGTCTTTACGGTTGCTGAATGGTCCTTTGTTGTTATTGTGTTTATCAATGGCAAAGAATGAAGGACCTCTACCAGCATCTTTAGCGTCATACCAAGCGATGAAGGCATTTAGTTCTTTCTTACTCAGATCGAATTCCTTATCAAATCCATTGTCCATTGTTACAGTCAGAATAGCGCGATCACCAGTTGGTTGGGAGGTACCATCTGTATCCGATGACAC